>RFRK01000100.1 GCA_009924525.1 Betaproteobacteria bacterium | reverse complement strand
GGCCTGGCCGAATCTCGGATTTTTGATCGCGCGCTCTTAGATCGGGCCGAACAGGAGCTCAAACGCCAGTATTTGGGCCGGGGTAAGTACAACGTACGAATTGTCTCCACCATCACACCGCTTGAGCGTAATCGAGTCGCTGTGCAGATCGCCGTGGTAGAGGGTGAGGATGCCCGCATTCGGCAGATTCGCATCGTTGGCGCAAAGGCCTTTAAGGAATCTGCGCTGCTCGAAGAATTTAAACTCTCGCCGCCGACATGGATGTCTTGGTACACCAAGGCCGATCAGTACTCCCGTCAAAAGCTGACCGGGGATCTTGAGGCCCTGCGGTCGTTTTATCTCAATCGGGGCTACTTGGAATTTAGCGTTGACTCCACACAGGTCTCGCTGTCACCCGATCGCAAGGATGTCTTCATCACGATTGTGATTAATGAAGGTGAGAAGTTCACGGTCAAAGATGTTCGTCTGGTTGGCGATCTGTTGGGCAGAAACGCAGAATTCTCTCGGCTCGTCAACATTAAATCAGGCGAGGTGTTTTCGAATCAACGTCTGCAGGCCCTCTCCAAATCGATCACCGATCGGCTTGGAGAGTTGGGATATGCATTTGCCAGTGTTACGCCACTGCCAGAAATTGATCGTAACAATCGTGTAGTCAATTTTGCGCTTCAGGTGGATCCGGGCCGCAGGGTCTATGTTCGAAACATCAATATCAGCGGCAACAATCGGACCCGCGATCAGGTCATCCGCCGCGAGATGCGGCAGTTCGAAGCCACTTGGTTTGATGGTGATCGGATTCGTCTGTCACGCAATCGTATTGACCGTCTCGGATATTTCAAAGATGTTGATATTGATACGGTTCCCGTCGTGGGCACCCAGGATCAGGTTGATGTCAATATTAAGGTCGAGGAGCGGCCGCTGGGCGCGGTATCCCTGGGGATCGGTTTTTCGAGTACCGAGAATTTCATTATCTCGGGATCTCTGAGCCAGCAAAATTTCATGGGCACCGGCACAAACCTTTCAGTTCAGGTAAATAGCAGCGAGTTACAACGAACATTCTCAGTCTCCCATGTCGACCCATACTGGACCGACGATGGCATCAGCCGCTCGGTGGATGTCTACACCCGGAAATTTAATCCCAGCGTATTTTTTGCGGGTAATAATTATTCAATCACTTCTCAGGGTCTGGGCATGCGCTTCGGGATTCCTTATACCGAAGTTGACCGTATTTTTCTGGGCGCAGCACTCGAGCAAAACCGTTACAACTTAATGGGTGATGCACCAGACACCATCGAACGGGATGTCGCAAGCTTCGGATCAAATCCCACCGCCTATCTGCTTACCGTGGGCTGGTCTCGCGATTCGCGCAACAGTGCGTTGGCGCCAACGCAAGGCCGTCTCCAGTTCGTCAACCTGGATTACGCCACACCAATTGGCGAGGTTGAATATGTGCGCACAACCTACGGCAATCAGTGGTTCAAACCGCTGTCGCGCTCAGTCACCTATGCCGTTAATGCTGAGCTTGGCAGCGGCGTTGGCCTGAATGGCAAACGTTTCCCGAACTTTAAGAACTTCTACGCCGGCGGCATCGGCTCGATACGAGGATTTCAGGCCGGAGGTATCGGCCCCTTGGTGGAGGGCCGATCTTTGGGCGGAAATGTCCGGCTAGTGCTTAACAATGAACTGCTCTTTCCTTTGCCAGGCATGGCGCAGGACCGAACCGTCCGATTGTTCACATTTTTCGACGCGGGTAGCGTCTGGAGCCAGGGCGATCGGCCCGAGCTTGGCGATTTGAGGGCTACAGTCGGCTTTGGCCTGTCTTGGCTTTCGCCCGTCGGCCCGCTAAAGCTCAGCGTGGGAAATGCGGTGAAAAAAGAGGAATTCGATCGGACTCAGCGGGTCCAGTTCAACATCGGAACGGCCTTTTAGCCTAAGTGGGCATGAGATAATCGGTTTCTTGGTATTCGGATTGTGTTTATGCGGCCTTGGTCCCTCGTCTCGATTCTAAAGATTGCCTGCGGCAGCTGGCTCGCAGCTAGCCTCGTGCTTATGCTGCTGATGCCAGGCTATGCGGCCTCGCAGGAGATCAAGGTCGGCTTTGTCAATACCGAGCGGATTCTTCGCGACTCCGCCCCAGCAAAGGCTTCTCAACAAAAATTGGAGCAGGAGTTTGCCAAGCGCGAAAAGCAAATTCAGGATGCGGCCAATAAGCTAAAGGAAATGTCCACCAAGCTTGAGCGCGATGCCACGGTTATGCCTGAGTCCGAGCGTGTAAAGCGGCAGCGGGAGGCTGCTGAGTTAGAGCGTGATGTCCAGCGCAGGCAGCGGGAATTTCGTGAAGACCTTAATCAACGGCGTAATGAAGAATTGGCGGCAGTGGTTGAGCGTGCCAATCGCGCGATTCGGCAGATTGCCGAGGCAGAAAAATTTGACATCATCTTTCAAGAGGCAGTCTACGCCTCAACGCGAATCGATATTACCGACAAGGTGATTCGGGCCCTTAACGCTCCCGCCCGATAGGCTCTGACTGGCCGCACATGGACGCCGGTCATCAAGACTCCATCTCAGCGGGCGAACTCGCCGCACGCTTTGCAGCAACAGTCGTTGGCAATCCTGAGGTCCGCATCGCGCGGTTTGCAAGTCTTGCAAATGCCCAGCCGGGCGAAGCCAGTTTTCTCTCACACCCTCGATATCGTGATCAGCTCACGGCCACCAAGGCCTCGGTCGTAGTGGTTACCGATGCCGTGGCTGCGCAGCAGCTTGGCGCTGCCTGCACCCTGATTCAGGCCGATGACCCGTATTTGTTTTTCGCAAAGGCAGCCTCGTGGCTGCTGCAACGGCATCGTGCCAGCGCGGTGCCGGAGACTGTTGTCCATCGGTCAGCGGTGGTCGAGGCTGGCGTGACCCTCGGCCGGCGGGTCCGAGTCGGCGCTGGCGCCGTGATAGCGGCGGGGGCCGTGATTGGTGACGACACAGACATTGGCGCCGGCTGTATTGTGGGCGAGAAATCTCAGATTGGTGCGGGGTCGTATTTGCATGCCCGCGTCACAATCGGTCCAGGCTGCCAGATCGGCAGCCGCGCAGTGATTCACAGTGGGGCTGTAATCGGCAGCGATGGATTTGGCTTTGCACTTCAACCCGATCGCTCGTGGCTAAAGATTCCTCAGGTGGGCGGCGTAGTGATTGGTGATGATGTTGAAATTGGCGCAAATACGACCGTCGATCGCGGCACACTGGACGCTACGGTCATCGAGGACGGTGTCAAACTCGACAACCAGATTCAAATTGCCCATAACGTCGTGATCGGTCGACACTCGGCAATCGCAGGTTGTGTGGGGATCGCAGGAAGTGCGCGGATTGGTGCCTATTGCCAGATTGGCGGTGCTGCCGGAATCCTAGGCCATCTTGAAATTGCCGAGGCCACCACGATCGGCCCGATGAGCTTGGTTATGTCTAGCATCACAGAATCAGGAAAGTATGTCGGTGTGTATCCTTTACAGCATCAGGCAGACTGGGAGAAAAGCGCGGCCGTGGTCCGTCGGCTACCCGAGCTGCGTCGGCAACTTCAACAGGGGCTGCGGGATCAGCCGCAGTACGGCAAGAAAGAGGGATAGAGCTATGGAGATTCGAGAGATCCTGGACACCTTACCGCATCGCTATCCTTTTTTGTTGGTGGATAAGGTGAATGAACTCGTGGTGGGTGAGCGCATTGTTGCCCAGAAAAATGTTTCGATTAACGAGGAATTCTTCAACGGGCATTTTCCTCACTTCCCGGTGATGCCGGGCGTGCTGATTGTCGAGGCCTTGGCCCAGGCCGCAGGCATCCTGTCATTTAAGACAATGGGGACTACATCAAGCCAAGACTCGGTCTATTTTTTTGTCGGTATTGATAACTGCAGATTCAAGCGGCCCGTCGTGCCCGGCGATATCCTGACGCTGCATGTAAGCATTGAGCGTCAGTCACGCCTTCTTTGGAAGTACAAAGGAACGGCGATGGTCGGCGATGAACTCGCCGCTGAGGCGGATCTTATGTGCGCCTTGCGTGATCTTCCGTCAAAGGCCTAAGCCGTAAATGGCCATGATTCATCCCAGCGCGCTGATTGACCCGCAGGCAGAGATCGATGCCAGCGTCGAGGTGGGCCCATTTGCGGTGATCGGGCCGAATGTGCAGATGGGTCCAAACTGCGTGGTGCATGCGTTTGCCCAGGTCACAGGCCGCACTCGACTGGGCAGGGCCAATACGATTCACTCGCACTGTGTGATTGGTGGGCCGCCTCAGGATAAAAAATACCAAGGCGAGCCGACCGGCCTTGAGATTGGTGACGGCAACACTTTTCGTGAATGCTGCACAGTGAATATCGGTACGGTGCAGGATGCTGGCGTAACCCGGATTGGCAGCGACAACTGGATCATGGCCTATGTGCACATTGCCCATGATTGTCAGATTGGCTCGCATACCATCATGGCCAATGCAACGCAGCTGGCTGGCCATGTCGTAGTCGGCGATTGGGCGATACTGGGCGGCCTGACGGGGGTCCATCAATTTGTCAGGATTGGCGCCCATGCGATGACCGGAGCAGGCACCACGCTGCTGCAGGATCTGCCGCCTTATGTCATTGCAACAGGAAACCCAGCAGCCGCTCACGGTATCAACGCCGAAGGCCTAAAGCGTCGTGGGTGGTCGGCATCTCAGATTGCATTGCTGCGGCGGGCGTATAAGCTTGTGTATAAGTCGGGCCTCACGCTTGCGGAAAGTCTCGCTGCACTACAGGACGCCAGTGCAATCGGTACCACAGAGGCGCAGGATCGAGCGATGCTCGGTCCACTGATTGATTTCCTTGCTGCCTCCGGCCGGGGCATTGTGCGCTAGGGCATCGGCACGCCGCTGTCCTTTCAAGGCCGTTTTATGAGATTAGTTACCGTTACCGGCGAGGCCTCGGGCGATCTGATCGCATCCGAGGCGCTGCGCAAGCTCTGCACGAAGATGCCGCAACTCGCGCTTGGAGGCATCGGGGGCGATCGCCTTGCCGCGCTTGGCATGGAATGCTGGTTTCGCAGTGATGATCTTGCCGTTCGTGGCTATGCAGAGGCAGTCTCAAAACTCGTTCATATTCTTGCTGTTCGGCACTGGCTTTTGAAGTACGCCACGAAATGGGCCCCGCAGGTCTATCTCGGTGTCGATGCGCCGGATTTTAATCTTGGAGTTGAGGCGCGTATTCGGCAGCAGGGTATTCGCACCGTTCATTTAATTAGTCCCTCGATATGGGCGTGGCGGCCGGAGCGAATTATCAAAATTAAGCAAGCAGTCGATCACATGCTGTGCATCTTCCCCTTTGAGACCCGGGTCTATGCAGGCACGGGCGTGCAGGCAAGCTATGTGGGCCATCCGATTGCCGACATGATTCCGCTTGAGCCAGATGCGCAGACCGCCCGTCAGGCCCTATCGATTTCTGGCCGTCGTGCAGTCGTTGCGGTGCTGCCTGGCTCGCGAGCGGGTGAGCTAAAACATAATGGGCCTGAATTTTTTAGGGCTGCTGCGGCCTTAGCCCGTGATTGTGAAGTCGTAATTCCTGCGGCCTCAGCATCGATCGCCCAACAGATTCAGCGGCATCCGGAGTTTCGCCGTGCTGAGCAGCAGGGGGTACGACTCTTGCTGCAGCAGGGCCTGGATCCTGTCTCGCATCAGGCGCTTGCCGCCAGCGATGTCGCGCTTGTTGCAAGTGGCACGGCGACTCTCGAGGCGGCGCTTTTTAAGCGGCCCATGGTAATCGCCTATCGGGTGCCGACACTGAC
>RFRK01000099.1 GCA_009924525.1 Betaproteobacteria bacterium | reverse complement strand
ATGGAGCGGGCCTATGGCTACTTTCCGATTCTTGCCGAAAGACGCAATCAGGATGCGGGTCTGCTTTCTGGCGGACAGCAGCAGATGTTAGCGATTGCGCGTGCGCTTTTGTCTTCGCCGCAGATGATTCTGATGGATGAGCCGAGCTTGGGTCTCAGCCCCAAGCTCACCAAGGAAATTTTTGAAATCATCGTGAGAATTAACCGTGAAAGCGGCACCAGTATTTTGTTGGTGGAACAAAATGCCCACATGGCGCTACATACTGCCGATTATGGTTATGTGTTGGAAAATGGCCGTGTCGTACTTGAAGATCAGTGCGATCGGCTGCGCGAAAAAGAAGACATCCGTGAGTTTTATCTGGGGATGAAGCAGCAGGGTGTGCGCGGAGATCGCCGCTGGAAGAAGAAAAAGACCTGGCGTTAAGGCAGCCGATATGCGTTATCTTTGGAAACTTCACGAGGAATTTGAGCGGGCCCAGCGGAAAACCGCCCCGCCCCTTGCTGGCGACACGGTGCAGGCAATGTTTTGGAATGCGGTCGCATTGCGTGCCGATCAGGTCTGGCTTCGCTATAAAAAATTTGGCATCTGGCAGTCACTGACTTGGCAGCAGACGGCTGATCAGGTGGAGGCCATCACGGCCGGGTTAATTAAGCTTGGCTTGGACATTCAAGACCGAGTGGCGATTATTTCTAATACCCGGGCCGAGTGGGTCTTGGCGGATCTGGCCACACTTTCCGCAGCCGCGGCCACTGTGGGGGTCTACCCAACCGATTCTCCGCAACAGCTCTCCTATGTCATTAACGACAGCGGTGCCCGATTTATTTTTGTTGAGGACGAGGAGCAGCTGGATAAGACCTTGTCCGTGATGGGCGAGTGCCCAAGCCTTGGGCACGTGATCGTGATGGACGAGAAGGGCCTCTCGAACTATCAGCACGACCGCGTGCTTGGCTGGTCGGCTTTGCTGGAACTGGGAAGGCGGGTCCTGGGTTCATCCCCCGGCATAGTTAAAGAGCGCCTCGCGCAGCAGCGCACGGACCATCTGGGCATGTTGGTTTACACCTCGGGCACCACGGGTAAACCCAAGGGCGCCATGCACCACCAAGAGGGCCTGGTCTATGCGATTCGGGCCCACTCCAAGATTATTTGGCAGAACCCATCGGATGAGCGGATGTGTTTTCTGCCGCTTTGTCATATCGCGGAACGCATTGGTGGCGCGTTTATCTCGATGTACACCGGCACACGGATTAATTTCGTGGAAAACCCGGAGACCGTGCCCGAAAACATCCGAGAAATAGCTCCCACCGTGGTCCTGGCGGTGCCGCGGGTCTGGGAGAAATTTCATTCCGGCGTGATGCTGGCCCTCTCTGAGTCCACGCCGCTTCAGCAGCGGCTTTTTCATGCCGCCATCGGCCTGGGCTTAAGGATCGCCGATCGGGTTCTGAGCGGGCAGCAAGTCCCCCTTGTGGAGCGTATTGGCTATGTTCTTGCCCAATGGCTGGTACTGGCCAATGTACGCAAATCCATTGGCCTGGACCGGGCCCGTGTACTGCTGACTGGAGCAGCCCCTATTTCGCCGCAGCTGATTCGCTGGTTTTTTGCGCTCGGCAGCCCGATGCTGGAGCTCTGGGGCATGACCGAGACCTGTGCAGCATCGAGCGCGAATCGGCCCGGCTATATCAAGCTGGGGTCGATTGGCCAGGCGGCTGAGCACAACGAGATGCGCATTGATCCGCAGACCGGTGAGATTTTGGTGAAAGGCAAGAACGTATTTTCTGGCTATCTCAATAACCCGGAGAAGACCGCAGAGGCCTTTACCTCAGATGGCTGGCTGCGGACAGGGGACGTGGCCACCGTGGATAGCCAGGGATTTTTCACCATTGTGGACCGGATTAAGGACATCATCATCACGGCTGGGGGAAAGAACATCACCCCGAGTGAGCTCGAAAATGAGCTTAAGGCCTCCCCCTATATTACTGACGCTGTAGTCATCGGCGACCGCAAGCCCTACCTGACCGCCATCATCATGGTGGATCACGACAATGTGGAGCATTTTGCGCTCTCCCGGGATATCCGATTTACCAATTACGAGAGCCTCACGCGGTCCCAGGAAGTGGTCGATCTGATCGCGGCCGAGGTTGCGGCAGTCAATCAGCGCTATGCCCGGGTGGAGCAAATCAAGAAGTTCAGGCTCCTGGGCAAGAAGCTCACCCCCGAGGATGAGGAGGTGACCCCGACCATGAAATTGAAAATTGATTTTGGATCGCTATGCGCCCATGATTGAGGCGATGTACGCCGAGCCCTAATTTGAGGTCTTTTTCGATGTCCTGATAGACTTTCACCGCTGTCCTTTTTTCTCACCTAAATGGAGTCACTATGGCAAGCAAGAAACCCAAAGCCGCCAAGGCAAAAAAAGCACCCGCCAAAAAATCCGCTGCAAAAGCCAAACCCGCAGCAAAAGCAAAATCCGCTGCGCTCAAGCCCATCAAAACTGCCCTGAATAAGTCCACTCTGGTGGCACGTATCTCGGAGCAATCTGGCGTTGAGTCCAAGTCGGTGAAGGCGGTTCTGGCGGCTCTGGAAGAGGCCACGCTGACATCGGTTAGCAAGAAGGGCGTTGGCGAATTCACCCTGCCTGGCTTGATGAAAGTCATCGCTCAAAAGGTTCCTGCTAAACCCAAGCGCTTTGGCAAGAATCCCTTTACAGGCCAGGATCAGTGGTTCGCCGCCAAGCCTGCTACCGTCAAGGTTAAGGTCCGTGCGTTGAAGAAGCTTAAAGACGCCGTCCTGTAATTCGGTTTTTGTTTTTGTTCGGGCTGCCGGGTGGCGCAAGCTGCCAGCGGCCCGTTTTCTTTTTTGGTGCTGATCTCAAAGGGTAAATTCATCTGTCGCTGAGATAACATCAGTGGCATGAGCCAGCTGCGCGTTGAATCCCTGACCAAGGTCTATTCGACCTTAATTGCGAATGACGCCATCAGCCTGGAAGTGCAGCCGGGCGAGATTCATGCGGTATTGGGGGAAAACGGCGCCGGCAAGTCGACCCTCATGAAAATGATCTACGGAGTAACACCGCCAACCAGCGGCGAGATCATCTGGGAGGGCAGGCCAGTTCAGATTCGGTCGACTGCCCAGGCCCGCGCACTCGGGATTGGGATGGTTTTTCAACACTTCTCTTTATTCGAGTCCTTGACGGTTTTGGAGAACACCGCGCTGGCTTTGTCTGGCAACGCGCGCCGCTCTGAGCTATCCGATCAAATCGCTGAGATCTCTGCCCACTACGGACTGCCGGTGCACCCTGATCGGCTGGTACATGATCTCTCGGTCGGCGAGCGGCAGCGGGTAGAGATCATCCGATGCCTGCTGCAAAAACCTCGGCTTTTGATTATGGATGAGCCGACCTCGGTACTCAGCCCTGGTGCAGTCGAGAAGCTTTTTGAGACGCTTCGGGTTATTAGCAAAGAGGGCTGCGCAATTCTTTATATCAGCCATAAGCTCGATGAGATTCGATCGCTCTGTGATACCGCGACTATTCTTCGGGCCGGCCGGGTCACCGGCACCTGTATCCCGCGCGATGAGACCCCACAGTCGCTTGCCAAGATGATGATCGGAAAAGAATTTGATCGGCCCAAACGGGCTGCACTTGCTGCAGGCGAGACAGTGCTTGCTTTACACCAATGCTCAAAGGCGGCAAGCGCCCCTTATGGTGTAGATCTGCATGAAATCAATCTCAGTGTTCGGGCCGGAGAAATTCTTGGAATTGCGGGCATCTCAGGTAATGGACAAAAAGAGCTCTGTGAAATGCTTTCAGGCGAGGTCTTAGCTAATGCAGCCGACGCAATTGAGTTATTAGGCGCTCCGATTGGTTTGGCCGATGTAAGTGCTCGGCGTGGCCTAGGACTTGCTTATGTGCCCGAGGATCGGCTCAGTCAAGGGTCAGTGACCAGTATGTCACTGACGGAAAATCTGATGCTTACCGGTGCTAACACTCTGGGTCTTGTGAAAGGCGGCATGCTGCAGCTCTCCAAAGCCGAGGCAATTGCGAAAGACTGTATCGATCAGTTCAATGTGAAGGCCTCGGGCCCCCATGCTGCCGCCGGTTCGCTGTCGGGCGGCAATTTGCAAAAGTTCATCGCCGGCCGAGAAATGCTGCAAAAGCCAAAGGTCATGATCTGTGCCCAGCCGACTTGGGGTGTTGATGTTGGCGCAACCGCATTTATTCGGCAGTCACTAATTAACCTTGCGCGGGCCGGCTGCGCAGTAGTTGTTATTTCTGAGGAGCTCGAGGAGCTTTTCGAGGTTAGCGACCGCATTGCAGTTTTATCGCAGGGCAGGCTCTCGCCGGTTAAATCGCTGTCAGAGACCAGCGTGGAGCAGATTGGATTGTGGATGGGTGGGATGTGGCAGGAGGGTGCAAATGCCGCGGCTTGAGCTGCGCCCAGGCGCTTCGGAATGGATGCGATATGGCTCGCCAGCGATCGCTGTCGTGCTCACGATTGTTTCCGGCTTAATCATCTTTGCTTTGCTCGGCAAAGATCCGATTCGGGGTTTCGAGGTGTTTTTTCTTAATCCCCTAAAAAGTTTTTATCACGTCTCGGAGCTTTTGCTAAAGGCCACGCCGCTGGCTATTTGTGCCATAGGGCTGGCAGTCGGATTTCGGGCCAATGTCTGGAATATTGGAGCAGAGGGCCAGTTTATTCTAGGAGCGATTTTCGCAACCGGAGTTGCTCTTTTTTTTTGGAGAGATGCCGGCCGTAACCCTGGTGCTGATGATGCTGGCAGGCGTGCTTGGCGGAGCGCTCTGGGCATCGATCGCTGCATTTTTGAAGACCCGATTTAATACCAGCGAGATCTTGGTGTCTCTAATGTTGGTCTATGTGGCAGAGCTTTTAGTCTCTTGGTTTGTCTTTGGCCCTTGGAAAGACCCGCAGGGATTTAATTTTCCTCAGACTGAGGTATTTGAAAGCACTGCATTGCTACCGAAGCTTTTCGAGGGTGCGCGGCTGAATCTTGCTTTTGGATTTGCAATCACACTTTTAATTGCGGGTCATATCCTGTTTGCGCGAACCCACCTGGGATTCAAGATGCGGGTGGCTGGTGAGTCGCCTGCTGCGGCTGGCTATGCGGGCATATCCACGGCCAAGATGACCTGGGTCGGGCTGCTTGTAGGGGGCGCCTGCGCCGGCCTTGCGGGCATGGCCGAGGTCGCAGGCCCGGTGGGCCAGCTCACCGATAAAGTCGGAAGCGGCTATGGCTTTGCCGCGATCATCATCGCGTTTGTTGGCCGATTAAATCCACTGGGGATCGGCTTAGCTTCGCTACTGATGGCACTTTTTTATATTGGCGGCGAGCAGGCCCAGCAATACCTTGGCGTGCGGGGCTCAATCTCGAAGGTATTTCAAGGCCTGCTACTTTTCTATTTACTGGCTGTCGATGTACTGATTCGCTACCGAGTGAGATTCTGATGACCGCAGAGCTTTTGACCTCAATTCTTTTTGCCACAGTGGTGGCGGGCACCCCGCTGGTTCTGGTGGCGCTTGGCGAGTTGGTCTGCGAGAAATCTGGCATGTTGAATCTTGGCGCAGAGGGCATGATGGCGCTCGGCGCAGTGGCGGGCTTTATCGCCACTTTTTTAACGGGCTCGGTTTGGCTAGGCGTAGCCGCGGGCATGGTGGCTGGTGCGCTGCTGGCGCTCATCTTTGGTGTCATTACGATTAACCTGATGGCCAATCAAGTGGCGACTGGTTTGGCGGTTGCGATTTTTGGCGTAGGACTGGCGGCCTTTATCGGCAAGCCGTTCGAGTCCCA
>RFRK01000098.1 GCA_009924525.1 Betaproteobacteria bacterium | reverse complement strand
TGATTCATTTCCAAAGCCCGACCAGGTCACCATGGTCCTAAGTCTGCAAGTGATGGATGGCGAGCAGTTAAAGCGGGCCCTGGCCATGTTGCGTGATATTCGTGGAGTTATTTCAGTGGCGCGGGGCTAGGCGATGTGCTGCTCGGCCACAGGCCATGCAAAAAACGTCTAAGATCGCAATATGAAGAGAGTTTCAATCGCGCTGCGTTTGATGGTCTTCGGCCTGGGGGTCGTGCTAGGCGGCACGCTGGCTGTCACTGATGCTTTTGCCCAGGGCCGCGAGCTTGCCGATAAGCGCGACGTAAAACACCAAGAATTTTTAAAGCGCCTGCCGCTAGAGTCGCGCTGTAAGGCTGAGGTAGCCGGCGGTGTGTTGCTGCCTGATGGCGAGAAGCGTTGGAAGTCAGGCCCCTTTGAAGTCGAGGCCGAGGATGATTTCCGCGTCACGATCTTTCGTTATGAGCAGCTCAATCCTGATGATCGCGAAACTTGCGAGGCGCAGGCCCGCATGCTGGAGTATGAAGATATCCGTCGTATTAACGACCTAAAAGATGGCCATCTGTTGTGCTTGCGGCGTGTGTATAACGATAAGGGCCGGCTGCCGCAGCTGCGCGCTTGTCGCGTCAGCGCATTGCTCACTCAGCCATTGCACCTGCGCTGCACGAATCTTGATCCGATTATTGATCCCGATGGGGTGTTCGTATCTCCAAACCTCATCGCGGTGATGACCCTACCGCAGGCCGTGATGACCAAGGGCACTTGCCAGGCGGCGGACCGGTTCTAGTCGCTTTTCCGGCAGACGCTACAACGCTTAGGAAGTCTGGACGACTAGCTCGAACAACCTGCCCGATTAAATTCATTGGTACACATAAGCAGTATGACGAGATTGATGTGGAGTCTGTAAATGAATATTAAGCCGATCCGGAGCGATGAAGACTTACGTCTGGCGTTTAAGCGATTGGAGTCGGTTTTCCAGGCTCCAGAGGGCAGCCGAGCGGCTGACGAACGCGATATTCTTGTAGCGCTGATCGAGGCCTATGAGTCTAAACACTATCCCTTATTCCCGGCCGATCCGATCGAAGCGATTAAGTTTCGGATGGAGCAGCAGGGATTATCACAACGTGATCTCGAAGCGTTCATCGGGCCAAGCGGCAGGGTGTCAGAAGTATTGAGTCGGAAACGCCCCCTCAGTCTTCGAATGGTAAAAAAGCTTCACGAGGGCCTTCGTATACCTTACGAGAGTCTGCTTTCCGGCGTTTCGGCTGACTAATTGGCTGTGGACTTTTCCCAAATTATTCAGGGAATTTCTGTTTACGGAATACCCGTACTTTTCGCGATTACGGTGCATGAGGCCGCCCACGGATATGCTGCCCGCTATTTTGGTGACCCAACAGCTCATTTGATGGGCCGAATCACTCTCAATCCCCTAAAGCATATTGATCTGATCGGAACGATCATGGTGCCATTGGGGCTTTATCTTGCAACTGCAGGCGCCTTTATGTTTGGATACGCCAAGCCAGTCCCGGTCGATTTTGGAGGCCTTCGAAATCCCAAATCCGACATGATTTGGGTAGCGCTTGCAGGCCCAGCCGTTAACCTTCTTCAGGCACTTGGTTGGGGAATTCTCTTTTATCTGTTTTCGTCCCCCGCAAATGAGGGCCAATTTATAGGGCAGGTTTGCAAAGCCGGAATCTTGGTAAATGTGGTGATGTTCGTTTTTAATCTCTTTCCTTTACCGCCCATGGATGGGGGCAGGATTCTGGTTGGCCTGCTTCCGATGGGGGCAGCAAGGGCCGTAGCGCGTATTGAGCCTTATGGATTTTTTATAGTTTTGGCGTTATTGCTTGCGGGAATTATTTCAGCCCTCTGGATGCGGCCGCTGATGGGGCTTACCTACGAGTTTCTTGATCTCTTGCTGCTTCCGTTGCGCTGGCTTGTAACTTAGTCTGCGTGTTCACCAGAGGCTTGCCGCCACACTTTCTTCAATGAGCGCCTGCACCGCAGGGCTAATTCGATTCAGGAAATTTAACCCAGTCCGCTGTTCAATATCGCGCACCGAGGTGATGAATTCGTCAATCTTTCGGTTGGGATGCGGTGCATTCGGCACGACAAAGGCGATCGTCTCCACCCGGACCGGATCGAAGACCACTTTGTAGAAGTGCGTTGGCACGGCAACCTGATTGGGACCGATCTTGGCGACTTTTGAAGTCTCAAAAATGGGGCCCGTGTAAATAAAAAGCTCGCCGCGCTGCGCAACCCACGTGCGGATTAAGGATTCGATTTCGCTCCAGATTCCTCGGTTCATGCCGGGCCCGACCTGGGGCGCCATATTAGAGAGGTAAAAACTCTCTTCCATGGCCTGCGCGCTCCAACGCATATCCGCAGCAGGCGCCATATGGCCACGGTCATAACCGCTGCCCCGATAGTCTTCGAGCTCGGCGCGCTTACCCTTGGGTAGCTCAGGATCTGGAACAAAACGATTTGAGCGCTGTACGCGATTAACGAGTCGCTCCGGTGTCATGCGCTGCGCTACCCAGACAGGTGCTTTTTTCTCTTCATCATGCGATAGGACAAAGCCAGAGCGACACAGCAAGGCGCCACGATCCGAGGGTAGGCCGTATTCCAGGAATTCTTTACACCGCTCAGTGGCGGGCTGCGCCCATGCTGATCCGGTAAGCAGCAGCGCAACAACCCACAGAGCGCTGTGCATAAGTCGGCTTGATCTCACAGGCTATTTCTTTGGCTCTTTGGCCGAAACGCCACACAAACTGCATCATTGGTCAGGATGCTCGGTCCGCCCATCAACTCAAGGCCATAAGGAATCGCAGCAAAAATACCGTGGACCAGAGTTTTTCCCTCAGTGTTGCGCACCCCTCCTAGAGTTTCCGCAATTGACTTTGGCTGACCAGGGAGATTGATGATCATCGCTTTGCCGCGCGTCACGCCGACTTGCCGCGAGAGAATTGCTGTGGGCACATAATGCAGGCTGATCTGCCGCATCTGCTCACCAAATCCTGGCAGCTCGCGCTCCGCGACTGCAAGTGTGGCTTCTGGGGTGACATCCCGGGCGGCGGGGCCGGTGCCGCCCGTGGTAAACACCAGATCGCAGTGCTCGTGATCGACCAGATTAATGAGCGTCTGAGCGATACGGTCTTGTTCATCAGGGATGAGTCGTTCGATGCCTATCCAGGGACTGGTGATGGCACTTTCCAGCCAGGCACGCAGGCCGGGCAGGCCTTTGTCTTCATAGACGCCCTGGCTTGCTCGATCGCTGATAGAGACTAGCCCGATCTTGGCGGCGCGCGTGGATGGTGATGTTGTGGAATCGGTCATCGTTAAGTCAGACAGAAGGATTAGGCCGGAGTCGCTATTATTGCCCTTATGGCCAATCCCAAACAAACCTCGTCCCCCCTTATGCTCAAACCCGAGCTGTTGCGGGATCTCTCATTAAAAATTTTGCAGATGGCCAGGGATGCCGGGGCGACTGATGCGGCCTCGGAGGTCTCAGAAAGCAGCGGACTTTCTGTGACAGTCAGGAAGCAGGATATCGAGACTCTCGAGCGGACCCGGGATCGGGCCGCGTCGGTCACGGTCTACAGCGGTACACGACGGGGCCATGCGACCACCTCGGATTTTTCTGATCAGGCCCTTCGCGCTGCGGTTGAAAAAGCCTTGGATATTGCCCGCTACACCGCTGAAGACTCTTGCGCGGGCCTGCCAGAGCCGCACCTGATTGCCCGTGATGCGCCAGCGCTTGCTTTGTATTTTCCATGGGAGCTCTCAGCAGAGGCGGCGGTGCGGCTTGCGATGACTGCAGAAAAGGCGGCACTCTCAGTAAGCCCTGCGATTCAAAATACCGAAGGCGCCTCTGTTGCCGCAAATCACGGCCAGTTTTATTCCGCGAACACCAAAGGATTTATTGGCGGCTATCCTTATTCACGCCATTGGTTTTCGGTTGCCCCGATTGCCCAGTCGGGCCAGAACATGCAGCGCGATGACTGGTATACCTCGGATCGAGATCCGCGACGACTTGCAGACCCTGAGTCCGTGGGCCGTTACGCCGCCCAGCGCGCATTGGCGAGACTTAATGCAAGGAAAGTCGCCACCCAAAAGGTGCCTGTGTTGTTTGAGGCCCCGCTGGCAAGCGGCATTCTGGGCGCCTTTGTGCAGGCGGTCAGTGGCGGGGCGCTCTATCGCAAGTCAAGTTTTCTGCTCGATAGTCTCGGCCAGCAGATCTTTCCCTCTCATATTCAGATTCGCGAGGATCCCCTGATTCCAGGTGCGATGGGCAGCACGCCCTTTGACGATGAGGGCGTTCGAGTCCTGGCCCGCGATGTTGTCGCAAATGGGGTTGTGAAAGGCTATTTTTTGTCTTGCTACAGCGCTCGTAAGCTGGGGATGGAGTCAACTGGAAATTCGGGCGGATCCCATAACTTATTTATGACGAGTAGCCGCACCCACGAGGGCGATGATCTGAATACGATGTTGCGCAAAATGGGCCGTGGACTGCTTTTGACGGAAGTCATGGGCCAAGGCGTTAATTATGTAACCGGAGACTACTCCCGTGGAGCCTTTGGCTACTGGGTTGAAAATGGCGAGATTGCATATCCGGTTGAGGAAATCACGATTGCAGCCAATATGAAAGACATGCTCAAAGGCATTGTGGCCATCGGATCGGATGCGATTTGCCGGGGTACTAAAACGGTCGGCTCAATCCTGATTGATGAGATGACCATCGCTGGAAACTAGGACTCCGCCAGGGTCGTGGCGTGCTGGGGCGGAACCCGTATGGCTCGAATCACGCCGGGCACTCGGCGCACGCGTCGCAGTACATTCGCCAGGTGCTGACGCTCACGGACTTCAATAGTCAGATTCATGATAGCCAGTGTCTGGTCTTTTGGTGCAGTGTTAGCGCCAACAATATTCGCATCGGCTCCTGAGATGGCAGAGGCAACACGCGCAAGAATTCCGCGCAAATCCTGGGTTTCAATAATCAGATGAGTCTGAAAAAGACGTCGGAGCTGCTCCGACCAGACGATGTCGGCCCAGCGGCTCGGATCTTTTGAGCGCTGACGTCGCCCGAGGCCGCAGGTCGCCCGATGGACAACAAGGCCCGCGCCGCCGCGCATCAGGCCAATGGCCGCATCACCGCCAATTGGGCTGCAGCAGGCCGCGTATTGCACGGTAGAGCCCTCGCTGCCATCAATTGTGATGGCCTCAGCCGTACTGGTGAAATGGGTCTTCGCGATGGCAAGCGCGTTTCTTGCGTGATCAGGCAGGTGTGCAGGGGCGGCATTTGCGTTTTGAGGAACAAGACGTCGCGCTGCAACGTGCGCCAAGGTCAGGCCAAGGCCGATATCCTCAAGAAGTGAATCCTTATCGTGGGCTGTGTTCTCGGCGAGAAACTGTTGCCACTCCAGTTTTGGATCATCCATTCCCGATGATCCGAGGGCCCGAAGTGCCTGGTCTAAAAGCCGCTGGCCGAATTCAATGGCCTCGTTGCGGGTTGTGGTTTTGAGCCGATGGCGAATCTCTGCTCGGGCCTTCGCTGTGCGAACAAACCCAAGCCAGGCGGGATGGGGGTTGGCTTTTGCGTCGGTCTGGATGCTGATGACATCTCCGTTACGCAGAATCGTATCCAGGCCCACCGGCCGCTGATTGATCTCGGCCGAGACGCAGTGGTGGCCGATATCGGTGTGGACGTTATAAGCAAAGTCCACCGGGGTGGAGCCGCGCGGCATTTCGCGAATCGCCCCTTTTGGTGTGAAGACATAGACAACATCTGGAAAAAGATCGATCTTGAC
>RFRK01000097.1 GCA_009924525.1 Betaproteobacteria bacterium | reverse complement strand
TTATCGCGCAGCAATCGCACACTGGCACCACGCCGCACCAGCCCCTCGATCACCATACAGCCGGCGATATTGCCCAGCCGAGAGACCTTAAAGACCTGACGGATCTCCACCAGGCCGATCACGTTTTCACGGCGCTCCGGCGCAAGCATGCCTTGCATGGCATTTTTCACGTCATCCACTGCGTCATAGATGATGTTGTAGTACCGCAGATCAATGCCATTGCCTTCGGCGAGCCGCTTCGCGGATTGATCCGCCCGCACATTAAAGCCGATCACCACTGCCTTGGATGCAATCGCCAAGTTGATATCCGATTCGGTGATTGCGCCCACGGCCGCATGCACGATGTTGACCTTGACCTCTTCGGTCGAGAGCTTTTGCATAGCAGAGGCGAGCGCTTCTTGTGAGCCCTGAACATCAGACTTCACAATGAGCGACAGGGTCTTTACACCATCGCCCATATTCTCGAAGATGTTTTCAAGCTTGGCGGCCTGCTGCTTAGCAAGTCGCACATCGCGGAACTTGCCCTGACGGAAAAGCGCAATCTCACGTGCCTTACGCTCATCGCCTAAGACCATCATTTCGTCGCCTGCCTGCGGCACCTCGGTCATACCAAGAATCTCTACCGGAATGGAAGGGCCCGCCTGCTCGACCTGCCGACCATTTTCGTCCAGCATGGCACGCACGCGGCCAAAAGCTGCGCCCGCTAAAATGACATCACCTTTTTTCAAGGTACCCGACTGCACCAAAACAGTGGCCACAGGGCCGCGGCCTTTATCGATACGGGCTTCAACGATGAGGCCTTTGGCCAATGCATCCACGGGGGCCTTCAATTCCAAGACCTCGGCCTGCAGCAAAACGTTTTCCAGTAAAGACTCAATACCTTGGCCGGTTTTCGCCGATACCGCGACAAACGGCGAGTCGCCGCCATATTCCTCGGGCACAACTTCCTCTGCCACAAGCTCGGTCTTCACGCGATCCGGATTGGCCTCGGGCTTATCGATCTTGTTAATGGCCACCACAATGGGCACCTTGGCTGCTTTCGCATGGGCAATGGCTTCCTTGGTCTGCGGCATGACGCCATCATCGGCAGCCACCACCAGCACCACAATATCGGTGGCATTGGCACCCCGAGCGCGCATGGCCGTGAAGGCCTCGTGGCCCGGCGTATCCAGGAAAGTCACCACGCCACGGGGCGTATCGACGTGATAAGCGCCGATGTGCTGCGTAATGCCACCCGCCTCACCCGCAGCGACCTTGGTGCGCCGAATGTAATCAAGCAGCGAAGTCTTGCCATGGTCAACGTGGCCCATGATGGTGACCACCGGCGGCCGCGTAATGGCGGAGGCCTGGGCGACCTTTTCCGGCCTCGGTCTCTTCGAGAAATGCCTCGGGGTCATCGAGCTTTGCAGCAAAGGCCTTATGTCCCATCTCTTCGACCACAATCATCGCGGTCTCTTGATCTAGGACCTGATTGATTGTGACCATTTGGCCCATCTGCATGAGTGTCTTGACAACCTCAGCGCCCTTCACCGACATCTTGTGGGCAAGATCAGCAACAGTAATCGTTTCCGGCACATGGATCTCGCGGGTCTGCGGCTCCACCGGAGGCACAAATGCAGGCGCATCCGAGGCACTCTGTTTGGACTTTGATCTTGGACCGCCACGCCAGCCGCCCGCACCGCCTGATAAATCACCTCGGGTCTTAATCGTACGGCGCTTGGCCGCATCGTCCTGCCAAGTTGATGAGAGTTGAGAAGCTTTCAGCTGCTTTTCATTTTTCTTCTCTTTGGGCCGCTCCTCACCATCAGCCTTACCTTCTGCTTTTTTAACGGTCGGCTTATGCAGGGTTGTCGAAGGCGCTGCCTCTTCAGCCTTTTCGGGAGCGCGAGCCGTCGCGGCGAGTTTGCCGCTGCGGGCTGCAGTCATTAATTTGTTAATGGCTGCGACTTCGTCTTCAACCGCTCTGCGGGCCTCCACACTTTTCGCGGCATCCTCGGCCGCCTTGCGGGCCCGCTCCTGAACAGCGCTCGCCTTTGCAGCAGCCGCGGATGATTTTGACGACGACTCTTTAGAGGCCTCGACAGCGCGGGCAGCCTCTTCGGCCTCTTGAAGGGCGCGGGCCTCGCGCTCACGCTCGCGCTCAAGCCGCTCCTGCTTTTCTTTTAATTCCGCCTCTTGACGCGCGAGCAGCTCCGACTGACGACGGCTTTCTGCCTCACGCTGGGCGAGCTCCTGCTCTGACACCACCGGCGCAGCGGGCTCGGATACCGCTGGCTCAGCAGTCTCACCGGCCTCACGTTTTACAAAGACCCGTTTTTTGCGAACCTCGACCTGAATAGTGCGAGACTTGCCCGACCCATCAGCCTGACGGATTTCGGTGGTCTGGCGCTTGGTAAGCGTGATTTTCTTGCGCGGCGCCTCATCGGAACCGTGGGCCTTACGTAGAGAGCTCAGCAGCTGTTCTTTATCGGTTTCGGTTAGCGAATCGGTACCTGCCGACTTCACCACGCCGGCAGCACGCAGCTGATCGAGCAGCGTCTCGACAGGAAGCTTTAACTCGGCAGCAAATTTTTCGACATTATTAGCGGCCATCGGCGGCACCTCCTGCCTCGGCTTCTTCAGATGCGAACCAGTGTGCTCGGGCCTTCATAATCAAAGCCTTTGCCCGCTCTTCATCTAAGCCAGCAATTTCCACAAGCTCGTCAACACCTAAATCAGCCAAGTCATCCCGGCTGAAGATTTTTGAGTCGGCAAGCTTCACCGCGAGTTCACGATCCATACCCTCGAGATCAAGCAGATCCTGAGTCGTGGTCTCAAGCTTTTCTTCCTGAGCAATCGCGGCCGTGAGTAAGGCATTGCGGGCGCGGTTACGTAGCTCGTTAACAGTATCTTCGTCAAAGGCCTCGATTTCCATCATCTCGGCAACGGGCACATAGGCAACCTCTTCAAGTGTCGAGAAGCCTTCGTCAATCAGAATATCTGCAACTTCGCCGTCCACATCGAGCTTTTGCATAAACGACTCGCGAAGTTTTTGCCGCTCGGTTTCAGACTTTTGCGCTGACTCATCTGCGGTCATGATGTTGATCTGCCAGCCAGTAAGCTCAGAGGCAAGCCGCACATTCTGGCCGCCACGACCGATGGCGACCGCCAACTCGGCCTCATCAACTACTACATCCATCGCATGCCGCTCTTCATCGACCACAATCGAAGACACATTGGCCGGTGCGAGTGCGCCGATGACAAACTCAGCAGGGTCCTCTGACCACAACACGATATCGACCCGCTCTCCGGCAAGTTCATGGGTCACCGCTTGCACGCGGGAGCCGCGTACACCCACACAGGTGCCAATCGGGTCGATACGCCGGTCAGCAGTAAACACTGCGATCTTGGCCCGAACCCCCGGGTCCCGCGCAGCCGACTTGATGATCAGCATGCCCTGCTCGATCTCTGGCACCTCAAGCTCAAAGAGCTTCATGATGAATTCGGGTGCAGTACGCGACAAAATGATCTGTGGGCCGCGCTGGCTGCGCTCAACGCGCAGCATATACGCGCGTACACGATCACCTGGGCGGAGATTTTCTTTTGGAATCATCTGATCCCGCGGCAGCCTGGCTTCGATCTTGCCGGACTCAACGATCACGTCGCCACGCTCAAGCCGCTTGACGGTGCCATTGATGATGACCTCACCGCGCTCCAGAAAGTCTTTCAGGATCTGTTCACGCTCGGCCTCACGAATGCGCTGCAGAATGACTTGCTTGGCGGCCTGAGCCCCAATGCGGCCAAACTCGATTGGCTCGAGCTCCTCTTCGATGAAGTCGCCTACCTCAATATCTGAAATCTGCTTACGTGCCTCGGCAAGAATAATCTGCAGGTCGTGGTCCTCCAGCTCGCCATCAGGAACAACCTGCCAACGGCGAAAGCTCTCGTAATCGCCCGTATCGCGGTCAATCGATACGCGAACATCAACTTCTTCAGAGAAGCGTTTTTTCGTCGCCGATGCAAGGGCGCTTTCCAGGGCCTGAAATACGATTTCCCGCTCAACGTTTTTTTCACGGGCCAGGGCATCTGCCAGCATCATCAGTTCACGACTCATCTTTCACTCTCCTAAAACTTGACTTGGGGCACCAGACGCGCCCGATCCACATCCTGTAATTCAAACTTCAACTCCAGCATCTCACCGGGCTTGCTCTCCCAGTGCAGCGACAGCGTTTCGTCGGGGCCCACTACGAGCAGGCCCTCGAAATTGCGCCTACCCTCCAGCGGCAGCTTTAACCGCAGCTTGATGGCCTGACCCGCAAACCGCAGGTAATGCTCCCGTTTGGTCAGCGGGCGATCCAGCCCGGGTGACGACACCTCAAGCCGCTGAAAATCGAATCCCTCTACAGGCAGCTGATGCACCAGCTGCTTGGAAACCAGCTCACAGTCATCGACTGAGACCATGCGGCCGTGATCCAGGGTATCGATAAACACCCGGACAATCCCGCCAGGAGTTCGCTCCAGGTCCACCAACTCAAAGCCCACATCGCGGGCCGCCGATTCCACGACCTGCCAGAGATCCGCCATGCCCAAACGCCTTTCCAACAGCAAAAAAAAATGGGCTCTGCAAAGCCCATTTCTTATTAAAGACGCTGCCAAATTCAGCCAAAAGCGCGTCGTATGTGCTTGATTTTACTGAAGTCTCATGCCCTGCGCAAGGCGCTAAGGGCCTTTGCGGCCTTTAAATGCGGGCCTACGGCCGGGCCGTCCCCCGCGAGGCTTATTGCGATTTCCGCCATCCGGTCGCTGGGGGGCAGAGAGCGAGGCACCTGTTGGCTTGGCAGACCCCCAAGAGGTCTGCAAGGGATTTGGTTTCTTGGGTCCCTGGGGCCGCTTTTTCATCCCACCACCGAGGTGAGACAAGTGCGCATCGGGCCCGGAGGGCTGCCACTCGTCGTCGGGGTGAGGCTGGGATAAATCTTCATCGTCAATCAGCGGTCGGTCATCCGCCTGAACCCGCGCAACGCTACTCGGTGAGTGCCATTCTTGCGCGCCCGGGCGTCGGGGGCCCTTGTTGGGGGGCCGGCCACCGCGGAAATTTGATCCGCGACGCGGGCCCTGACCACGCGCCTGATCCTGACCTGCGACACGCAAGCCCACCGACTGACAGAGTGACTGAACTTCGGTGTCGGCGAGATCAACAGCCTGACCACGACGCAGGCCAGAAGGCAGTGCCACTTGGCCATAACGGATCCGAATGAGACGACTCACCGTGAGGCCAACCGATTCAAACATCCTGCGGACTTCACGATTGCGGCCCTCGGTAATCACAACACGAACCCAGCGATTTGCACCCTCGCCGCCTGCATCTTCAATCGATTCAAATTTTGCGGGACCATCCTCAAGCTGAATACCGGAGAGCAACTGTTCGCGGCCCTCAGCACTTAACTCACCCAGAATACGAACCGCATATTCGCGCTCGACTTGTGAGCGCGGATGCATGAGTCGATTGGCCAGCTCACCCGAGGTCGTAAAAAGTAAGAGGCCTTCGGTATTCATATCCAGCCGGCCGACCGCAATCCAGCGGCCAAATCGAACCGGCGGCAGCTTTTTGAATACCGTAATCCGCTGCTGTGGATCATCGCGTGTCACGATTTCACCAGAGGGCTTGTGATACGCCAATACCCGGACTGGCGGTGGCGCCACACGAATCCGAATCGGCTTGCCGTTGACCTTCACCTGATCAGAATGCAGGATGCGCTGGCCAATATGCGCGGGCGTGCCGTTGACCGATACCCGGCCAGCAAGAATCAGCTCTTCCATCTCCCGGCGTGACCCAACCCCCGCA
>RFRK01000096.1 GCA_009924525.1 Betaproteobacteria bacterium | reverse complement strand
TTGGTAATGAGATCTCGATACTCAGGAAACATGCCGCACCTCCTTTTTCAGCGCTGCTTTTAGGATTAGTCAGTTTACTCGTATCGCTTCTGCCGGGGTGATCCGGACTGCGATGCTTTACTCCCACTCAATGGTGGCCGGCGGCTTTCCTGAAATGTCATAGACGACACGATTAATGCCACGAACCTCATTGATAATACGA
Source organism: Betaproteobacteria bacterium (assembly GCA_009924525.1). Lineage (GTDB taxonomy): Bacteria > Pseudomonadota > Gammaproteobacteria > Burkholderiales > Burkholderiaceae_A > Lacustribacter. The sequence continues at coordinate 5,639 of RFRK01000096.1, read as the reverse complement.
TTGGATACCCCGGCCAGTAGCTGATGCGGGAGATGGGCCCAGTGGGCGGTCATAAAATCGCTCGTGACGACCGCGCGAAGCGCAACCACCCATTCATAAGTCCGGCCATCGCCCATCACACCCACCGACTTCACCGGCAAAAAGACTGCAAAAGCTTGGCTGGTTAGTGCATACCAAGACTTACCGATATCCGCAGCGCTACAAAGGCCCGCCTGGGCATCCGCGGGACTTGCCTGTGTCTCACGCAGCGCTCGAATAAAAAGATCATCTGCACGTTGCAGTAGTGACACATAGTCGCTGTGGATCTCGCCCAATATTCGAACCCCAAGGCCCGGGCCGGGAAAGGGATGCCGGTCCACCATCTCGGGGGGAAGCCCAAGCGCAAGCCCGAGCCGACGGACCTCGTCTTTAAAGAGCTCCCGCAGAGGCTCTAACAATTTTAGATGCAGGGTATCTGGCAGCCCGCCGACATTGTGATGCGACTTGATTGTTGTCGCTTTCTTGGTTTTCGCCCCCGCTGACTCAATTACATCAGGGTAGATCGTGCCCTGGGCAAGCCACCGGGCATTGGAAAGCTTGCCCGACTCCTCCTGAAAAATATGTACGAACTCTCGGCCAATGATTTTTCTTTTCTCTTCAGGGTCGGTCACCCCTGAAAGTGCGGATAAAAAACGTTCCCGGGCGTTCACATGAATGACTTTCACACCCATATGCTTTGCGAAAGTCTGCATCACCTGCTCAGCTTCGTTGAGCCGAAGTAATCCATGATCCACAAAGACACAGGACAGCTGATCGCCAATCGCTTTGTGAATCAATGCCGCAGCGACCGAAGAATCAACGCCGCCTGAAAGACCCAAAATCACCTGCTCAGAGCCCACCTGACTTCGGATTGAGCCGATCGCCTCCTGCACGTAGTCGGGCATATTCCAGTCCGCTGAGGCCTTGCAAATTTCCAGAACAAAGCGTCGCAAAATCTCAGCGCCTCGCTTGGTGTGGGTGACTTCCGGATGAAACTGCACGCCATAAAAATGCCGGGACTCATCAGCCATGCCGGCAATCGGGCAGGAATCGGTAGAGGCCATGAGCTTAAAGCCGGCTGGCATCTCACTGACTTTATCGCCATGACTCATCCATACATCCAGCAGGCCATAGCCCTCGGCTGTCCGATGATCCTCGATATCACGCAAAAGTTTAGTGTGGCCGCGCGCCCTGACCTGGGCGTAGCCGAATTCCCGAACACTGCCGGCCTCGACTCGACCACCGAGCTGCGCGGCCATGGTCTGCATTCCGTAACAAATGCCTAATACTGGCACCCCTCGATCAAAAACCGCCTGCGGCGCCCGCAAGGTTTCTGCCTCTGTCACAGATAAATGGCTTCCAGACAATACGATGCCCCGCAGGCTATCGGCACCCTTGGATCGGCCGTAGTCATTGATAAACGCGTCGGTAACATCGCTGGGATGAATTTCGCAGAACACCCCCGCCTCGCGAATACGCCGAGCGATTAACTGCGTGACCTGCGAGCCAAAATCAAGAATCAGAATTCGAGAATGCATGATGATGTCACGCTAACCATCGCTGACAAGCCGGAGCCATCCGGTTAATCAACGTGGTAGTTCGGCGCCTCTTTGGTGATTTGCACATCATGGACATGGGATTCGCGAATACCCGCGCTGGTGATCTCTACAAACTGGGCCCGGTCATGAAACTCTTTGATCGAAGCGCAGCCGCAATACCCCATGCTGGAACGTACACCGCCAGCAAGTTGAAACAATATATTTTTCACGCTTCCCTTATACGGCACCCTGCCCTCGATGCCTTCGGGCACAAACTTATCGGGATTGGGGTTGTCACCCTCTTGGAAATAGCGATCAGCGGACCCGGCCTGCATGGCGCCAACTGAACCCATGCCGCGATAACTTTTATAAGAGCGACCCTGAAACAAAATAATTTCTCCGGGCGCCTCATCGGTACCTGCGAACATGCCGCCCATCATGACGGCATCAGCACCCGCGGCAAGGGCCTTGGCAACATCCCCGGAATACCGGATGCCGCCATCAGCAATCAGGGCAACGCCACTGCCCTTTAATGCCCGCGCAACATTCGCAATCGCAGTAATCTGCGGCACACCAACCCCGGCAACCACGCGTGTCGTGCAGATTGAGCCCGGGCCAATCCCTACCTTAACGCCATCAGCGCCGTGTTTGACCAAGGCCTTGGCGGCATCAGCGGTTGCGATATTGCCGCCGATCACTTCAATCGCCGGATAGCGCTTTTTAATCCACTTCACCCGATCAAGCACGCCTTTTGAATGGCCGTGCGCAGTGTCGACCACCAGAACATCAACACCCGCATCAACAAGCCGTGCGACCCGATCTTCGGTACCTGGCCCGACCCCGACTGCGGCCCCAACCCGAAGCTTTCCTTGGGAATCACGGCAGGCCAGGGGATGCTCGATGCCTTTGAAAATATCTTTAACCGTAATCAAGCCGCGCAGCTCAAAACTGCGGTTGACTACCAAGACACGCTCAATGCGGTGCTTGTGCATCAGCTTCTTAGCGTCTTCGATGCTGGCACCCTCGCGGACCGTCACCAGACGGTCCTTCGGCGTCATGATCTTTGCAATCGGCTGATCCAAATTGGTTTCAAAACGACGATCGCGATTGGTCACAATACCCACCACCTTGCCCGCCTTCACAACGGGCAGGCCTGAGATCTTGCGCTCTGCGCTAAGCGCCATCAGTTCGCGAACCGACATATCCGGTGAAACGGTGATCGGATCCTTGACCACGCCAGCCTCGAATCGCTTGACTTTAAAAACCTCAAGGGCCTGGGCCTCGGGTGTGAGATTTTTATGAATAATGCCAACGCCACCCTCTTCCGCGATTGCAATGGCAAGTCTTGCTTCGGTCACGGTATCCATAGCAGCCGAAACAACAGGAAGATTTAATTCAATGCGACGAGTGAGTTTTGTTGACAGCGAGGTATCGCGAGGCAAGACCTGCGAAAAATCTGGAACAAGAAGGACGTCATCGAAAGTCAGGGCTTTTTCTAGCAGGCGCATGGGCGCTCCAAAGTCCAAAGTCGGATTATACCGATCAGCCTGAGCCCCGATCTCTGCGTCGCCGAGGGGCGCCTGCGTCAGCATTTTTGAGCCGGGCGAGTGCCCGGCGGGCTTCCTTGGGATCGGCGCGCAATGGCCGCCAGAGTTCGAGGCGATCTCCATCCTGTAACGGCTGGCGCATCGATTTGGCCGTGCCAAACACGCCGACAGCCGATGCCTCTGACCAGGCCGCCCGTAGCGCTTCCTGAAGCTCAGGGTGCGCCCTTAATTGTGATGGTGTTGTACCCATAGCGACACTCAGCGTCTGCCGAAGCACGCGCTCAGGCCAGGCCACACAGATTTCAATCCGAATGAGGGTGTTGTTGGCACTCATCCTGCGTACTGAGACTCGGCCCGTTGGACAAACGCATCGACAAAGGTGGCGGTGATATGCGAAAAGACAGGCCCTATAATTTTCTCGAGCAGACTGCTGGCAAAGTGATACTCCAGCTCAAATTCCACTCGGCAGGCATCCTCGGCCAGGGCTGTAAACCGCCAGTGTCCACGCAATGATTTGAATGGACCGCTCAGCAGGTCCATGTCGATACTTTTTCCTGGAATATTTCGATTGCGGGTGCTAAACGACTGCTTGATTCCCTTGAAATCAATCTGCAGTTCCGCAGACAGCTCGTTGCCGTTTTGCTCTAGAATGCGCCCTCCCGCACACCAAGGAAGGAAAGCGGGGTAGTCTTCGCAATTAACAACAAGGTCGTACATCTGCTGCGCCGAAAAGGGCACCAGAACAGTTTTCGTGATTCCGGGCATAGGCCTCTATTTTATGTCGATCATTCAGAACAAAAAGGCATTCCATGACTACTTCATAGAGGAGCGCTATGAGGCAGGGTTGGTGCTGGAAGGCTGGGAGGTCAAAGCGATCCGTGCCGGCCGGGCAAACCTGAAGGAGTCCTATGTGATCATCCGCCAGGAGGAGCTGTATCTGCTGGGCTGCCATATCTCGCCCCTGCCCACCGCCTCAAGCCATGTCCAGCCGGATCCAGTCCGGACCCGCAAACTGTTACTTAAAGCCGAGGAGATCCGAAAGCTTATTGGCAAAGTAGAGCGGGCTGGCTATGCCCTGATTCCGATTGATCTTCACTATCAACGCGGTCGAATCAAAATCGAAATCGGCCTGGCCAAAGGCAAAAAACAGCACGATAAAAGAGCCAGTGAAAAGGACCGCGAATGGCAGCGGGAAAAACAGCGGCTCGTTCGAGACTCAGTCAAGCGAACATAAAAGCAGAGCGGCCATCTGCAAGACTGCTTGATCTCTCCGGGGCGTTAATCTATTTCGCTAGCGCCTGCCAGGTATCCACAACGGTATCAGGATTAAGTGACATCGACTGGATTCCGATATCCATCAGCCACTTTGCTAAATCGGGATGATCCGAAGGGCCCTGGCCGCAGATGCCAACATACTTCCCCGCCCGGTTGCAGGCATCAATTGCCATTTTCAACATCGCACGCACCGCAGGATCGCGCTCATCAAATGCATTAGCGACTAAGCCCGAGTCGCGATCAAGGCCGAGAGTAAGCTGGGTGAGGTCATTTGACCCAATAGAGAAGCCATCAAAGTGGCGCAAAAAATCATCGGCAAGTAACGCATTAGAAGGCAACTCACACATCATGATGAGTCGCAGGCCGCCATTGCCCTTCGCATCCGCCCCACTGCCGCGCTTTAAGCCATACTTTGCCAGCAGTAACTCAACGCCTTGCGCCTCTTTTACCGTACGAACAAAGGGCACCATCAGCTCGACATTGGTCAGGCCCATCTGCTCGCGGACCCGATGCAGGGCGATACATTCCATCTCGAAGCAGTCCTCAAAGTCTTTCGCCAGATAGCGGGAGGCCCCACGAAAGCCCAACATCGGATTTTCTTCTTCGGGCTCATAACGTGAGCCGCCAATCAGCTTGCGATACTCATTAGATTTAAAATCCGATAGCCGCACGATGACAGGCTTGGGCCAGAAGGCTGCGGCAATGGTCGCCACGCCCTCGGCAAGCTTATCGATAAAGAAATCCCGCGGCGATGCATGGCCACGAGATACTTTTTCAACCGCATTTTTAAGCTCACTATCCACCTTGGGATAGTCCAGAATCGCCTTGGGATGAACGCCAATATTGTTATTAATGATGAATTCGAGTCGGGCCAGACCTACCCCTTCATTTGGCGTTGACTGAAACTCAAAGGCAAGCTGCGGGTTGCCGACATTCATCATGATCTTGACAGGCCTTAGGTAGCGTGCCGATATGCACCGTGGAGACCTCGGTTTCAAGTAGGCCCTCGTAGATGCTGCCGGTGTCGCCCTCTGCGCAAGAGACCGTCACTGTCTGTCCATCCCGGACATGATCGGTTGCATCACCACAGCCGACAACAGCAGGAATGCCCAGCTCGCGGGCAATAATCGCCGCATGGCAGGTTCTCCCGCCGCGATTGGTCACAATCGCTGCTGCTCGCTTCATCACGGGTTCCCAGTTTGGATCCGTCATATCCGTTACCAGCACATCGCCCGGCTGGACTCGCTCCATTTCGCTAGCA
>RFRK01000095.1 GCA_009924525.1 Betaproteobacteria bacterium | reverse complement strand
TTTTGCGCGCTATGCGAGCCCCTATGGCGATGGATCCATGCGGGCTGACTCCGTCACAAACAAACTCTCGTGGTCGGCATCGACACGGCTCTGGATGACCTCAGAAGCATTTTTATTTGCACCGGCGGGTGAAGATAATCTTGTGATTCAGCACATCGGACAGCCTGCGGCCCGGCTGCGACATGGTGGCCGTGATGCACAAGTCGCTGACGCGCAAGGCCGGGTGGTCTTTCGAAAAGCGCCGCCTTGGACAGATGCGATCTACACAGTCGACCCCAAATCACTGCCTTTTGGTGCAACACTGGCGGCACATCGGGTCGCAATTCCTCTGGCCAGCAATCGGGTTTACTTTGTGGATTACCGGGGGCTGTGGTCTCGGGCGCGGCACTGGAGAATCCTGGCACACGATTCCATCGGATTAAGCGAAGCAGTCTTAGCGCGAGATCGTCATGGCCGGCCAGTCTTTGTAACTGCCGATGGCTACGCTGATCTGCAATCCGCCGATAGCCTGCCGCTTACACTGCACCCGACCACTCAGCAGGCCCTGCTCTGCACCCTGCTGCGGCCACCAGCTGCCCACGAAACCGAAGCACTTCTGACTTGCGCCGATCAACGGGTGCTTTAAATTAACGCCATCGCAATTGATCCGAGACAAGCCATGATGTCATCTCATCCCGATCATCCGATATCTGAGGCAGGCAGCCGAGCCTCTGAGCATGCCGCGCAAGAAGTGCGAAGGCTGATGCATGAGCTGATGAATCAGCTCGAGATTATTTCGGGCTGCGCCCATCTGGTGGGCTTACATCCCGCATTGGGCACCACCGAGCGCGACGATATTCAAAGAATACTTTCGGCGGTTGGCCAGAGCCGAGCACTCGCACAAGACCTCGGCCAGAGACTGATCAGCCCCGGCCAATAAACGGCATTTTGGTTGCCATGACTGTCATGAAAAGCACATTGGCAGACAGGGGCAGGCCCGCCATGTACGCCACCGCATCGGCGACATCGACGACATCCATCCTCGGCTCGGCCATGCGGCTGCCATTGGCCTGCAATGCACCGGCACCAAAGCCGGTAGTCATCTCCGAGGCCGCATTGCCAATATCAATCTGGCCGCAGGCAATATCGAAGGGCCGGCCGTCCAGAGATAGCGACTTGGTCAGCCCCGTAATTGCATGCTTGGTGGCGGTGTAGCCTACGGACTGTGGCCTGGGGGCGTGGGCGGAGATCGAGCCATTATTGATAATGCGGCCACCTTGCGGCGACTGACGCCGCATCTGTGCAAAAGCCGCCCGGGCGCAAAGGAATGCACCGGTTAAATTAATCTCCACGGATTCTTTCCAGCTCTGCACGGGCAGCTCATCAATCAACTGGCCGGGCGGGAAAATCCCGGCATTATTAAAAAGCACATCGACTCTGCCCCATTGGGTGACCACGGCAGCAAAGAGCCGATCAACATCGGCCTCAAGCGAGACATCACCGGTAACGATGAGCGCGCTGGCCTCCCATCGACTGGCGGTCTCGCGAAGTGGCGCCTCACGCCGGCCAAAAAGTGCAACCCGCCAGCCGAGCGTAAGCAACCGCTGGGCGCTTGCGCGGCCAATTCCGCTTCCAGCGCCCGTGACGATCGCAATGCCGGGCGTGGTCCTTCCTGATGGATGATCAGATGCTGTCATGCCGCCACTTCCTTTGCTCAAGTAAGATGGGATGTCGTCAAAAGCTAAGAGTGTAATTTCAAATTGAAGCCCATCACTGTCGTTTATCTGCACGGATTTCGCAGCTCTCCTCAGTCATCGAAGGCCATGATGGTGGGCGCTGATCTCGAGCAGTCCGGCATCACTTACCGTTGCCCCCAGCTCGATATCGCGCCCAAAGTCGCGATGGCTCAGGCCCAAGATGAAATCGATGCAGCCCTTGTACGCGGCGATCAAATCAGACTCATCGGCAGCTCGTTGGGTGGGTTCTTTGCCAGCGCGCTCATGGAGCAGCATCCTCGCGCAGCTGAATTTAAGGCCGCCCTGCTTAACCCCGCTCCCTGGCCTGCCCGCGACCTTCAAGACCATGTCGGCGAATTGCCGGCCTGGCATACCAATGAGGTCCTGCATTTTCGAGCCGAGTATCTGCAGGATCTCAAAACTCTTGAGGTCGGCATCAGTTTTCCCGAACGCTACCTGCTGGTTGCGGCAAAAGGCGATGAGCTGCTGGACTGGAAAGAGATGGTGGCCCGGTATCCCGGTGCGCAACACATGGTGCTGGAAGGCTCGGATCACAGCATTAGCGATTTTGATCGCTATTGGCCCGCCATTCGGGCGTTTTTACTGTCCTAACTGGGCATCGCGGGAGCCCCGCTGAAAATCCACGCGCATTAATAAAAACAGGCCCGCAATAAAAAATAGTCCGGTAAACAGCATCGCCGTCCGGTGGGCATTGTCAGTGACCCAAGTAACCAGCCCATAACTCACAGGGCCAAGAATGGCTGAACAATTCACGGCCACGCCCCAGAGGCCAAAGGTCTCGGCCTGATGGCCCGGCCGGGCCAGGGCGGCCACTGCAGCGCGCGCACCACTTTGCGAGGCACCCATCGCGAGGCCCGCAAAATTCGCCGCGATCCAAAACAGTGTTGGAGTCGTTGCAATCCACGCGACTGCGACCATGCAAATCCAAAACATGAGGGCTAGCATGAGTCCGCGTGCATGGCCAAGCCGATCCTGCAGCAATCCAAATCCCCATGCGCCGAGGGCCGCAGTGATGTTGACTACCAGAATCAAAAGAATGGTCTGCGCAAGCGTAAACCCCATGACCTGCTGCGCGTAGATGGCAGCAAGTGCGATCACTGTCTGAACCCCGGCGTGATACACCGTTACGCAATAAAGAAAACGCCTTAAATCAGGCTGCTGTGCGGACAAAAGCCAGGTCTCATGCAGCCGGCCCCAGCTTGCGGCCAGCCACTTGCGCAATCCCCAGTTATGGGTGCTGGCCGCGGGGATACTGCGCTCACGCATCACCGCCAAAGCAGGAAGTGCAACCAGTAAAAAAATTGCGGCCGTCAGCAGCATCGTGCCGCCAACGGTCTGCTGGGCGTCCATTTTCTGGGATTGGGCCAGACTCACCCAGCCCAGTGAAGCGGCAAGTGCGATCAGGCCGCCAAGATATCCCCAGGCCCAGGCATAGCCCGAGACCCGGCCATACGAGGCCGGCTTTGCAATTTCGGGAAGAAATGCAGCGGCCATATCCTGATGGGTGGCATAACAAAAGTTCGAAATCACCAAAAGCAGCATGGCCCAGACCCACATGCCGGATCCGACTGTTGCCAATAAAGCTGTTGCTCCCGCGCAGCCAAAGGTGGTGATCACGAGCACGATTTTTTTCTGTGCCCGAAGGTCTGCATAGGCGCCGAGGATTGGAGCCGTGATCATGACCAAGGCATAACTCACCGAGAGCACCAGGGTCCAAGCCAGCGTGGCGTGGGCAGCCCCCGCCATCACTGTAGAGACAAAGTAAGCGTTAAACACCGCAGTTAGTACCACCGTCGTATAGCCCGAGTTCGCAAAATCCAGACTGGCCCAGGCCATTGCCTCTTTGCGGCTTAGGCCCTCGCGCAGCAGAGATGGGGATGAGTGCATAGGGATTCATGATGAGGCAAAATGCGCCTGCCGTCCTCCATTTCAACCCCTGGCACGACGCGACCAACATGACTGAAAAAACGACCCGCCCTGCGGCCAAGCCGGCTGCCCCGCAAAAAGTATTCGTTCGCACCTTTGGCTGCCAGATGAACGAATACGACTCTGACAAGATGGTCGATATTCTCGGTGCCCAGAAGGGCATGCAGGTCGCCCAGACTCCTGAAGAGGCCGATGTTTTTTTATTGAATACCTGCTCGGTCAGAGAAAAAGCCCAGGCCAAGGTATTTTCGGACCTCGGCCGTGCCAGGGAATTAAAAAAACTCAACCCGAATTTAATTATCGGCGTGGGCGGATGCGTGGCCTCGCAAGAAGGTGAAGCTATTATCGAGCGGGCGCCCTACGTGGATATTGTCTTTGGTCCGCAGACCCTGCACCGACTGCCCGACCTGATCGAAGCGCGTCGTCGCACACACAAGCCTCAGGTCGATATTCGTTTTCCTGAAATCGAAAAGTTTGATCATCTTCCGCCGGCGCGCGTCGCCGGCCCGACAGCCTTTGTCTCCATCATGGAGGGCTGTAGTAAATACTGCAGTTTTTGTGTCGTGCCCTACACGCGCGGCACCGAAATCTCTCGGCCGCTAGAAGATGTGATCGCTGAGATCGCCGAGCTTGCGGAAAAAGGGGTGCGTGAAATCACGCTGCTTGGTCAGAATGTCAACGCCTATCTCGGGGCAATGGATGCAACAGATCCACAGGCCGGCCAGGCAGACTTCACCACCTTGTTGGAGCTGGTCGGTGAAATCGAGGGGATTGAGCGGATTCGTTACACGACCTCGCATCCACGGGAGTTCAGCCAGCGGTTGATTGAGGCCTATAGTCGGCTGCCGAAACTTGTCAGTCACGTGCACCTCCCCGTGCAGTCAGGATCGGATCGGGTCTTAGCCGCGATGAAGCGTGGCTACACCGCGCTGGAATACAAATCCATCATCCGCCGGCTGCGCAAAATGCGCCCAGACGTGTCGCTATCGACCGATATCATCATCGGCTTTCCTGGGGAGACGGAGGCCGATTTCGCTGCCACAATGGCCTTAGTTGATGAGATTGGCTTTGATACCTCGTTTAGTTTTATCTACAGCGCACGGCCGGGAACCCCGGCTGCGGATCTGCCCGATGAGACCCCCAAGACGATCAAACTCAAGCGGCTACAGCAGCTGCAGTCCACGATTGAAGCAAACGCCCGACGCATCAGCGAGGCCATGGTGGGCAGTGAGCAACAAATTCTTTTTGAGGGCCCATCAAAGAAGAATCCTGATCAAGCACTCCAGGGTCGAACAGAAAATAACCGCGTGGTGAATGTTGAGGTTCCGTCTGTACGTCATGCGCAGCTGATCGGCCGTCTAAGTGCCGTGCGGATTGTGCAGGCCCATCCGCATTCACTGCGTGGTGAGCTCATCTAATTGGCCCATCTGCAGCTGAATCTTCAATTCGAATCTGGCTGTAAGCCTGATGATTGGCCGCTGTCCCGGCCGCGAGTCAGGCGGCTCATCTTGGCTAGCCTTCCCGCCAACTGCACACAAGCACAAATCAACGTTGTGGTGATGGGGGCAGCCAAAGCCCGGCGTTTGAATCGTGACTATCGCGGCCAGGACCACGCGACCAATATCCTGACTTTTCCCTACGCCCAGGCGCCATCGCTACATGCCGACCTTGTGCTCTGCATGCCGGTCATTAAAGCCGAGGCCCGGCAGCAAGGTAAACGGCTTGATCACCATGCCGCTCACCTGATGGTTCACGGCGTGCTGCACGCCAGTGGAATGGATCATCAACGCAAAGCCGATGCCGAGGCGATGGAATGGCTTGAGGCCGCTATCCTGGGCCGTTTCCGCATCCCTCACCCCTACGCCGCCACGGTCCACCCGCAAGGTTCCTGACCCCAGCAACGGGCAGAGAGCCAGGGCGCAAGCCAAACCGAGTGTCCGCCGCAGGCCAAAAACCGCCAGGCCTGCAGCCTTGTGGCACCATACAAGTCCCTTAACTCTGATTTCACCGCATGGGTGATCGACCCTCCGGCGACCCGCGCGCCGGGTTCAAATCTCAGTTTGAACGCCTCATTGCCCGGCTCTTTCGCCGGACCGATGACAAAGAAGACCTCATGGAGCAGCTCCGAGAAGCCCAGGAGCATGCAGTGATTGATGCCGATGCCGTCTCGATGATGGAGGGCGTCATGCAGGTTGCCGACCTTCAGGTCCGGGATCTCATGATTCCACGCTCGCAGATGGACGTCATCAATATCGACGATCCGCTGGAAAAAATCCTT
>RFRK01000094.1 GCA_009924525.1 Betaproteobacteria bacterium | reverse complement strand
CCGGCAGTCTCATTAGAGTGCCCTTTCGTAGCAACTAATGACAAGGGTTGCGCTCGTTGCGGGACTTAACCCAACATCTCACGACACGAGCTGACGACAGCCATGCAGCACCTGTGTGCCGGTTCTCTTTCGAGCACTCCCGCATCTCTGCAGGATTCCGACCATCATGTCAAGGGTAGGTAAGGTTTTTCGCGTTGCATCGAATTAATCCACATCATCCACCGCTTGTGCGGGTCCCCGTCAATTCCTTTGAGTTTTAATCTTGCGACCGTACTCCCCAGGCGGTCGATTTCACGCGTTAGCTTCGTTACTGATTCAATGAAGAACCAACAACTAATCGACATCGTTTAGGGCGTGGACTACCAGGGTATCTAATCCTGTTTGCTCCCCACGCTTTCGTGCATGAGCGTCAGTACTAGCCCAGGGGGCTGCCTTCGCCATCGGTGTTCCTCCTGATCTCTACGCATTTCACTGCTACACCAGGAATTCCACCCCCCTCTGCCGTACTCTAGCTCGCCAGTCACAATCGCAGTTCCCAGGTTAAGCCCGGGGATTTCACGACTGTCTTAGAACCGCCTGCGCACGCTTTACGCCCAGTAATTCCGATTAACGCTTGCACCCTACGTATTACCGCGGCTGCTGGCACGTAGTTAGCCGGTGCTTATTCTTCAGGTACCGTCATCCTTCCGGGGTATTAGCCCAAAAGATTTCTTCCCTGACAAAAGTGCTTTACAACCCGAAGGCCTTCTTCGCACACGCGGCATTGCTGGATCAGGGTTGCCCCCCCATTGTCCAAAATTCCCCACTGCTGCCTCCCGTAGGAGTCTGGGCCGTGTCTCAGTCCCAGTGTGGCTGATCGTCCTCTCAGACCAGCTACTGATCGTCGCCTTGGTGGGCTTTTACCCCGCCAACTAGCTAATCAGACATCGGCCGCTCCAATAGCGCGAGGCCTTACGGTCCCCCGCTTTCACCCATAGGTCGTATGCGGTATTAGCGCACCTTTCGGTGCGTTATCCCCCACTACTGGGTACGTTCCGATGTATTACTCACCCGTTCGCCACTCGCACCAGGAGCAAGCTCCCGTGCTGCCGTTCGACTTGCATGTGTAAGGCATGCCGCCAGCGTTCAATCTGAGCCAGGATCAAACTCTTCAGTTCAATCTCTTGGCGTCAAATAAATACTTCTGACGCAATATTTCTTTACTCAAAAAAATTACGAGGTATTTCTCTTGACAGACAAATACACACGTATATTTTTTGTGAGCACTAAGTTTTTGAGCATTCAGCGAAGTCTTCTAACGTGAGTTTGAAAACACGCTGTGCGCTGTTGCCCCAGTGCCCACACTTATCGGCTGTTCATTGTTAAAGAGCGATTCGACTGACTTGCGAATTTGCGGGAAAAAGAGGCCCCTTGGTCTTGCTGGCACTCTGGAATTTTTGCACCGCGTCATTCGCAAGAAGCGAAGAAGCGGAATTATGGCTGGCCGTATCGGATATGTCAAACGTATGAAAAGGGCTCCACATCCCGTGTGCAAAACCGCCTTAAAAGCAATCAGTCGAGATAGCGACTAAGCCGGGAAAAACAATGTCTTTAGGGCTGCCCCGGGGGACGATGCCCGCATGAAGGCCTCTCCGACCAAAAAGGTCTGAATGCCAGACTCGGCTAGGCGCGCAAGGTCTGCCGCGGTGTGAATTCCGCTCTCCGAGACCAGAAGCCTGCCGGGCGGGATCTCCCGAGCGAGCTCCAGGCTGGTCTCCAGCCGAGTTTCAAAAGTCCGAAGGTTGCGATTATTCACCCCGATAAGGGCTGATTTGCAGTGCGCGAGAGCACGCTCAAGCTCCACTTGGTCGTGGACCTCAATGAGCGCATCCATCCCGACCGCAAACGCCGCAGACTCTAGCTCCTGAAGCTGGGCATTTGACAGGGCAGCCACGATGAGCAGGATGCAGTCCGCTCCCCAAGAACGGGCCTGCAGGACCTGATAGGGATCAAGCATGAAGTCTTTGCGCAGGACTGGCAGGCTGCAGGCGGCCCGGGCGGCCTTTAGGTGCTCGGGATCCCCCTGAAAAAATTCAATGTCAGTAAGCACTGACAAGCAGGCAGCGCCCCCCTGCTCGTAATCCTTGGCAATCTCGACAGGATCATAGGGGTCACGAATCACACCTTTACTGGGGCTGGCCCGCTTGACCTCGCTGATCACCGCTGGCAAGCCCGCCCGGTGTTTGGCCTGAATGGCCGAGACGAAACCCCTGGGCTGGTGAAAGGGGTCGCGGCTCAGGTCAGCCAGGCGCTGCTGCAGATCGGCCTCCGAAGCCGAGCGACGAGCAGCCGTAATCTCGCGGTGCTTTACCTGCAGGATGCGATCCAAGATGTCTGACATCTAGCCGGCTTCGGATAAGGCCTGAGAGCGTGCGACGAACTCCTGTAGCTTGGCCTTCGCTGCGCCTGATGCAATGGTTCGCATGGCAAGGTCGACAGCTGACTGCCAGTCGGCGGCCACATTGGCCGCCAAGAGGGCGCCTGCTGCATTCATTCCCACAATGTCACGCACCGGGCCAAGCTCATTGTTCAACGCTGCGCGAAGTTTTGCCTCAGACTCTTCAGGATTGGATGCGCGCAAGGCGGCATCACATTCCTGAATAGAATAATTCGGAAAACCAAACTGCTGCGCTGTGATGGTGTAGTGCTGCACATGGCCGAATTGAAGCTCTCCGATCATGGTTTCTCCGTGCAGAGCGATTTCATCCATACCGCTTTTCGCATGCACGACCAAAACGTGATTGCTGCCAAGCTTTCGCAACACCTCAGACTGAATCGATACAAGCTCGGGATGAAAAACACCCATCAGCTGATGGGCCGCGCCGGCCGGGTTAGTTAGCGGGCCAAGAATATTAAAGATCGTGCGAACACCAAGCTCTTTTCGAACCGGGGCAATATGTTTCATCGCTGGGTGATAGTCCGGCGCAAACATAAATCCGACGCCACAACCCCGAATGCAATCGGCAACCTGGCTCGGTGAGAGATGAATATTTGCGCCAAGCTTCTCGAGAATATCGGCACTTCCTGTGGAAGAAGAAACCGAACGGCCACCATGTTTTGCGACTTGGGCCCCCGCTGCGGCCGCAACGAACATCGCAGTAGTAGAAATGTTAAATGTATGCGCACCGTCACCGCCCGTGCCACACATATCGACCAAATGCGGCGCCTGAACATCGACTCGGGTAGCGAACTCACGCATGACCGTTGCTGCTGCGGCTACTTCAGTAGTGGTTTCTACCTTCACCCGCATTGCAGCGAGCACACCCGCAGTCTGCACCGCAGAGGCTTGGCCCGACATGATGGCGCGCATGATGTCGATCATCTCGTCGTGCGTGAGATCCTGGTGGGCTACCACCCGATTTAAGGCTTGGGCAATCGTAAAGGCCATGGGTTTTTACCGTGGTTTAAGCAAGAGCTCAATGATCCAGGAAATTTTTCAAAAGCGCATGGCCATGTTCACTCAGGATCGACTCGGGATGAAACTGCACCCCGTAGACTGCCCAACGACGGTGCTGAAGGCCCATGATTTCGCCGTCGGTGGTCCAGGCGGTCACGGTAAGGTCTTCGGGCAGGTCGGCTCGGCTGACCGCCAAAGAGTGGTAACGAATCACTGTCATTGGGCTTGGAAGGCCTTGAAAAACCCCCTGGCCGTTATGCTGAATATCTGAAGTTTTTCCGTGCATCAAGGCCTTCGCCCGCACCACATCCGCGCCAAAAGCGGCGCCGATTGCTTGGTGACCCAGGCAGACACCCAGCACCGGAATTTGACCCGCAGCCTTCTGAATCAACTCCACAGAAATTCCCGCCCGATCAGGACTACACGGCCCCGGGGGAATCACGATTCGATCGGGCCGTTGGCTCACTGGCTGGCTGAAAATCTGGTCTACCGAAATCGCATCGTTTCTGACTGTTTCCACTGATGCACCCAGCTCTCCCAAATACTGGACTAAATTGAAAGTGAAAGAGTCGTAGTTATCGATCATGAGCACCCGCATACCCACTCCAATCAGCGGGGGCGCAAGCGCTGCGGTGTCGCGACCGAATTGGGATCGAGCCCCTGCTCGGCAAGCTCTGCGGCGCGTATCACTGCCCGGGCCTTATTTTCGGTCTCTATCCACTCATTTTCCGGGATGGAATCGGCCACGATGCCAGCGGCCGCTTGTACATGAAGCAGGCCATCTTTCAAAACCCCAGTTCGAATCGTAATCGCTAAATCGAGTTCACCAGTAAACGACAAATAGCCACAGGCGCCACCGTATAGGCCGCGCTTGGTGGGCTCGAGTTCATCAATGATCTCCATGGCGCGAATCTTAGGGGCACCCGAAAGCGTTCCCGCAGGAAAAGTTGCGCGCAGCACATCTAGGGCGCCGAGGCCAGGCTTGAGTAGTCCTTCAACATTGGAAACAAGATGCATCACGTGCGAATAACGCTCAACTGTCATTTGCTCGGTTACCCGAACTGAACCAATTTGCGCGATTCTCCCAATATCATTTCGGGCCAAGTCGATCAGCATGACATGCTCGGCACGCTCTTTCGGATCAGCCCTTAGCTCCTGCTCAAGCGCGAGATCCTGCTCTACGGTCGGCCCGCGAGGCCGGGTGCCTGCAATAGGCCGAATCGTGATTCGAGTCTGGGGTTTGTTGTCGACTTTCATCTGATCTTGGCGGACTAAAATCTCTGGCGATGCTCCGATCACATGAAAATCCCCAAAATCATAGAAGTACATGTAAGGTGACGGATTAATCGATCGCAGGGCCCGATACAGCGTCAGTGGTGCGCCATGATAGGGTTTGCGAAGCACCTGACCAATCTGAACTTGCATGACATCCCCGGCGGCAATGTAGTCTTTCGCGACTGCAGCCGCCCTCAGGTAGTCCTCTTTTTTAAAATCTCGAATCACCTCAGTAGGGCTTAAGCGCTCTGAGCGGGGCGCAGCAGCCGGAGCCACGAGCTTAGACTCCAGCTGATCTAGCGCTGCCATTGCTTTATCGAAAGACTGATCTAATGTCTCGCCGTTCACCGTTGGATCGGCATAGGCAACGAGATACAGATGGCCCGCTAGGTTATCAATCACCGCTAACTGCTCGGTGAGTAAAAGCACGATATCCGGCACACCGACCGGATCCGATTTCTGTTTCGCATGGTCCGTGGCCAATCGTGGCTCGATATGTCGAACGCTTTCATAGCCAAAGTATCCCGCCAGCCCGCCACAGAAACGCGGCAGCTCAGGTGTTAAGGCCACCTTGAAACGATCAAGATACTTCTCGGCGAACGCAAGCGGATCACCCATAAATGATTCAATCCGTCTGCCATCATCGATCACCGAGATTTCTTGGTCGCGAGCCTCGATCCGAATCCTTGCGGGCAGTCCGATAAAAGAATAGCGGCCAAATCGCTCGCCACCGACAACTGACTCCAATAGAAAACTGTTGGGCTGATTCGCAAGTTTCAAATACAACGAGAGGGGCGTGTCGAGATCCGCCTGGAGCACCCGCATCAGCGGGATGCGGTTATAGCCCTGAGCCACCAGGGCCTTGAAATCGGCCCTACTCGTCACTGCGGGGCCGACAAAAGCGCGGAGCGAAACTTCGAGAGCACACCCCGATAGCCGCCATCAGCATCGGGGGATCCGAATATCGCTGAGCCCACAACGAAGGTGTCCGCGCCCGCGACGGCGGCTGCAGCCACATTACTCACTTTAATGCCCCCATCGACTTCCAATAGGATCGGCTGGCCGCCCGCTTTTACATGCTGATCAATTTTCTTTCGGACTGCTTTAAGTTTGTCTAGGGTCGAAGGAATAAACGATTGACCGCCAAAGCCTGGATTCACAGACATTAATAAAACGATATCCAGCTTATCCATCACCCAGTCGAGGTGCTCAACGGGGGAGCCTGGATTAAGCACTAGACCGGCTTTGCAGCCTTGATC
>RFRK01000093.1 GCA_009924525.1 Betaproteobacteria bacterium | reverse complement strand
TGCTCGGCGACCTCGGGCAGCTCGGCATGCACCATTTCACCATCCTCATTGGGATAAAGCGGAGCGCCGCAATCATCACAGTACTCCATCGGTAGCCGCTGTCTCAGCATCTGGATTCGTTGCAGCCCGCTTTCGCGCAGTGTTGTTTCGATCTCATCGGCAACATCGCTCATCTCGTCTTCTGCGCCGAGAAGCGGCCAGACTACACCGTGGATAACCTCTTCTTCCTCGGCGACCGAGAATCCGATTCGATATTCTTCGAGTTGCCTGTTGTAACAGCCGCCAATCACTGCGACGAGTGCATTTGGCGTGACACCAAGCGTGGTGGCGAGAAATGCAACCGAGGCGCGAATTGAAAACGGTCGGGCAGATCGATCCGCATCACGACAGGCGACGTAGTAGGCTCTGGGCAGCATGCTTTCGAATGCACAGGCTGGAAGGAGTGGCGCTAGGGCCTCCTGGCTTGCCTGCGTCCAGCGCTCTGAGACTTGTTCACGGGTGGCATCTCCAGACTGCCAGCGAAATATGGCCTCTCCGCGCGGCGCAGAGACTACACCGATGATGTATCGCTGATCAGCCAAAAACTGGGCGGTTTCCTTCAATGAGGCAGGATCTACCTTAAACAACCCCTCACTCAATGTCTGGGTCAGCGTCTGACGAAGCTCTGCGGTGTCGCAAAAGGTCTCCGGCAGCTGATCCGGGGAAAACAAGTAGTTTGCCAAGGTAACATCGGCTGCTGTTGTAAATACGGATTCCATCAGGGCCTGACGAGTCGACTTCACAATTGGGGCCGGAATTGGTCTTGTCGGCAGCGGCATACGTGACCAGGCCAAAACGGGGGCTGCAAATAGCAGTACATCGCGGTCGCCATCAGAGGTCGCCGCGAGCGCATGCTCTACACGGCCCTCGATCGCATCGGCCAGCTCCTCGTAGGCCCGTGACTCGCGGTCGGCAAGCCGATCCAGTGCGGCATTCAGCGATCCTTCATCCCCGGTCTTTAGCAGCGACTCGATTTCTCGCTCTAGCCTCGATTCCCAGAAGTGATCCTCTGCTCGGCTGCCTGATTGTGCAAGCCCCTCAGCGAATTCGATCAATGCATCGGCCTCACGGGAGGCGCGGCCGCGGCGGGAAGAAGGGGATTTTTTCATGGATGGGTCAACAAAAAAGTGTTCAGACGGCAGTGTAACGCGGAGTTACTGTTGGCTAGCCGTACGCGGGTCCGCGCCACCGAACTGTCTTGGGACACTGAGCGTTCCGTGATAAGCGTTTCGCACAATTTCAGCATAGGCCGCATTGGGCGGCTGAATCGGGAATGCCTTGGCCAGCCGGCTGACATTGAGGCCGTCGCGAATGATCTGGTCAAGTTGATGCTCCCGAATGCCGAATCCTTTTAAGTCGGTCGGCATACCAAGCTCGGCGATTAAGTCACGCGTTAGTGCAGCCGCATCTCTGGCCTGGCCAATCGGATCAGGTTTTCGAGAGCCCGCTATTTTTCCTATCTCGGCAAGTTCAGCGGTTCGAACTGTTGCCAAGTGATCCATTACATAAGGCAGGAATACCGCGTTGGTTCTGCCGTGAGTCTCATCAGTAATGCCGGCAAGCGCATAGGCGAGCCCATGCACTGCGTGTAGACCTGAGGAGGCATAAGAGAGCGCCGCATACAGACTGCAATAACACATGCCAGTCCGTGCGTTTAGGTTGTTGGGCTCACGAAATGCGGTCAGCAAATGTTCAAACCCGATCCGCACAGATTCCCTGGCAAACATCACCGTCAGAGGATTACGGCCACTATAAGCAGGATCCAATTCATTCACGGCGCCGAAATCTTTTGCGTTCATTGTGATCCAGGATTCAATGGCGTGGGTTATTGCATCCATGCCCGCGTCTGCCGTTACCCGGGGCGGACAGCTAAGAGTAAGTTCAGGATCAACGACTGACATCAGCGGCCTTAAATCATTGCCCATCACGGCAACTTTGGTCGCACTCCCGGGCTGAATGAAGATTGCGCCTGCGGTAACCTCGCTACCGGTACCCGATGTGGTTGGCATGGCGATCAGCGGCAAAGGCCTCCCGGGCCAATTGGTATGGCCGATGAAATCACTAATGGGGCGGCGATGCGCAAGGGTGAGCGAGAGGCCTTTTGCGAGGTCAATATTGCTGCCGCCGCCGAGGGCAATCAGGCCGTCGGCCGGGGTGTCGCCGAGCTCAGATAAAACTGATTGACTCGCTTGATCGCAGAGCACTGTGGTGGGGTTAGCTGCGCCCAGATCGCACAGCACCGCCCGAAGCCCAGATTCTTCGAGCGCTTGCTTCAGACTCTGGATCCATGAAGTTTGTTCTGAAAAGAATCGATCCGTCACGATGACAGCAGTCTTCCAGCCGCGCTGTTTACAAAAAGGCGCTATCCGCTGCAGGCCCCCGGCCTGGACGATGAGTCGGGTCGGACTACAAAAAAACAATGGATGCTCAGGTGATATGTTCATGGGGGTCAATCTTTCTGGATATAGGCTTGGATTATGGCAACTGCTCGCCGTTTATGATCGACGCGCTTCGGGGAATCCCCAGTGATTGCGATTCGGGCGATAATCACGGGCTACAGGCTCCCAATGACCATCGCATCTTCGATATCTAAGATTGAGAAACTGAACCGCTTTATATCGGCCCTTGACCGGCTGCTGAGTGAGCGTGGCAACCCCGGCTCGCCAGGGTTTCTCGATCGAGTCGGCCGGCTGATGTCTGAGCTGATCCGAGAAGACGATTGGCTGCCAGACTCTTATACCGTTCCTCATCCTCAGTACTATCAGCAGTACTGCCTGCACCGCGACCCGCAAAACCGGTTCTCTGTAGTGAGTTTTGTCTGGGGCCCGGGCCAGGCGACCCCGATTCATGATCACACGATCTGGGGCGTGATCGGAATGCTGCGTGGTCAAGAACATTCTCAACGTTATCGAATTGGTGCAGATGGCGTTCCTGTGCTTGACGGCCCCCTAGAGGTGCTGTCACCGGGAGACACGAGTATCGTTTCTCCTCATCATGGCGATATCCATAAAGTGTTGAATGCTTGTCATGATCAGGTCTCCATCAGTATTCATGTCTATGGGGGAGATATCGGCGCCACGAAGCGCCATGTTTTTCCGCCGGAGGGCGGCCCAGCAAAAGAGTTTATCTCGGGCTATTCAACGCCAGTTTTGCAATAAAAAAACCGCCCGAAAACATTTTTATCTCCGGGCGGCTTTCTCCTCGGGCTAATGTTTTATGCGGCCATGAGCTCCCGAAGCACATAGGGCAGGATACCGCCATGCCGAAAATAATCAACCTCGATCGGCGTATCAATTCGACACAGCACAGTGACATTCAGCTTGGTGCCGTCTTGGCGAGTGATCGCGACAATGAGGTCTTGCTGGGGCTGCAGTCCATCTGGGATCGCAATATCGAACGATTCCGCGCCGTCTAAGCCCAGACTCTGGGCGCTGTCTGTGCCTTTAAATTGCAGGGGTAGCACGCCCATGCCCACGAGATTTGAGCGATGGATACGTTCGTAGCTGCGTGCAATGACTGCTTTCACGCCCAGCAGCTGGGTGCCCTTGGCAGCCCAGTCTCGGGATGAACCTGTGCCGTACTCTTCGCCACCAATCACGATGGTGGCTACGCCCGCCTGCTGGTAACGCATTGCCGCATCGTAGATGAACATTTTTTCTCCGCCCGGCTGATACAGCGTGAGGCCGCCTTCTTCGCGGGAGCCATCGGACTTTGGTGGCAGCATCAGATTTTTGATTCGCACATTAGCGAATGTGCCTCGCATCATTACATCGTGATTGCCTCGACGCGAACCATAAGAATTAAAGTCTGCCTTAGTCACGCCATTTTCAATAAGAAATTTTCCGCCGGGTGAGGCCTCTTTAATAGAACCCGCAGGCGAAATGTGATCCGTTGTGACCGAGTCGCCCAGAATCATCAAGGCGCGGGCTTTGTGTATGGAGCCTGCGGCTTTCGGGGACATTGAGAATCCATCGAAAAATGGCGGTTTTGCGATGTAGGTTGATTTCGGCCAGTCGTAGACCTGGCCTGAAGTGCCTTTAATGTTATTCCACAGGTGATGGTCTTTGGTGAGATCGCCGTACAGGCGGCGGAAGGTCTGAGCATCCATCGCAAAACCCATTACTGCAGCAATTTCCTGACTGGAAGGCCAGACATCCTTCAAATAAACCGGTCCCGCACTGCCTTGGCCTAAGGGCTCGGTGCTTAAGTCCTTCAGTACCGTGCCGGCAATCGCGTAGGCCACGACCAGCGGCGGACTGGCCAGAAAGTTCGCGCGCAGGTTCGGGTGAATACGGGCCTCGAAGTTCCTGTTCCCGGAAAGCACTGCCGCGCAAACGAGATCCTCTTTGACAATCGCGTCGTTGAATTCTTGGCGCAGATCACCCGCGTTACCAATGCAGGTTGTGCAGCCATAGGCCGCAACCGCAAATCCGAGCTTCTCCAGATAGGGTAGGAGTCCCGCTTTGGTTAGATATTCGGTAACGACGCGACTTCCTGGCGCAAGCGAGGTCTTGATGTGCGACTTCACAGTGAGACCTTTTTCGACCGCTTTTTTCGCCAGCAGACCCGCCGCCAGCAAGACGCCCGGGTTTGACGTGTTCGTGCACGACGTAATCGCAGCAATCAACACATCACCATTGCCGATTTCTGTGTCACCGGCCTTCACACGCTTATTGAGCAGGGCCGCAGGCTGCGCAAAGCCATTTTCTGCCACTGGCTTGGAGAATAATTCGCCGAATGTTTTTTTCAGGCTCGATAACTCAATCCGATCCTGGGGCCGCTTCGGGCCCGCCAAAGACGGCCTAATGGTCGAGAGATCAAGCGACACTGATTTTGAGTATTCAATCTGACCGGCTTTGGGAATACCGAAAAGCTCTTGGGCTTTGAAGTACGCCTCGAAGGCATCAACCTCATCTGAGGTTCGGCCTGTAGCCCGCATGAAGTCAACTGTGACTGAGTCCACTGGAAAAAATCCCATGGTCGCACCATATTCAGGAGCCATGTTGGCAATGGTGGCGCGATCGGGCAGGGACAAGGATGCAGTTCCCTCGCCAAAGAACTCGACAAATTTACCCACTACTTTTTCTTTTCGTAGCATCTCGGTGATCGTTAATACAAGATCGGTCGCCGTACAGCCTTCAGGCAGCTTCCCGGTGAGGTTCACGCCCACCACATCAGGGGTTAAGAAATACACGGGCTGGCCCAGCATGCCGGCCTCGGCCTCGATACCCCCGACCCCCCAGCCAACAACCCCAATGCCATTGATCATGGTGGTATGGCTATCGGTACCCACTAGGGTATCGGGGTAATACACTCCGTCTTTCGCGTGAACACCCCGGGCAAGATATTCCAAATTGACCTGGTGCACGATTCCGATGCCAGGCGGTACCACTTTAAACGTATCAAAGGCTTGCATGCCCCACTTCATAAATTGGTAGCGCTCTTCATTGCGTTGAAACTCAAGCTTCATATTTAGATCAAGCGCATCTTTCTTGCCGTAATGGTCAATCATGACCGAGTGGTCCACAACAAGATCTACCGGGACGAGAGGCTCGATCAACTTCGGGTTCTTGCCCATATCGTGGGCAACGTTACGCATTGCTGCTAGGTCCGCGAGTAGCGGGACACCTGTGAAATCCTGCAAGACTACCCGGGCTACGACAAAAGGAATCTCATCAACACGCTGCGCAGTCGGACCCCAGTTGGCGAGCTGCTTAACATGCGCCTCGGTGACCTTTTTTCCATCACAGTTGCGCAGCACAGCCTCCAGCACGATTCGAATCGAAACTGGGAGTCGAGAAATTTTCGCAACGCCCGCCTGCTCGAGGGCGGGCAGGCTATAAAACTTGCCGGTTTTGCCTGCGGCAGTTTTAAATTCGCGAAGACTATTGTGAAGATTGTGCGGCATAGCGTGCTCCCTGAAGTCGCTTTGTTGTTGTAAGCCAGCGCCGTTGGGCGCGTACTGCTCGTATTTTAGAAAAAAGCC
>RFRK01000092.1 GCA_009924525.1 Betaproteobacteria bacterium | reverse complement strand
CCCGATAAGGTTGCCGATCAGATTTCAGACGCCATCTTGGATGCCATCTTGGCCCAGGATCCGCGCTCTCGAGTCGCCGCTGAGACCCTTTGTAATACCGGTCTCGTAGTGCTCGCTGGCGAAATCACAACCCAGGCCAATGTGGACTACATCCAGGTTGCGCGAAACACCTTAAAACGCATCGGCTACGACAACACTGATTTCGGCATTGATTACAAAGGCTGTGCTGTGTTGGTTGCCTACGATAAGCAGAGCCCTGACATTGCCCAGGGCGTTGACAAGGCCCATGACAACAATCTCGATCAGGGTGCAGGCGATCAAGGCCTGATGTTTGGCTATGCCTGCGACGAGACACCGGTCTTGATGCCGGCTCCCATCTACTATGCTCACCGGCTTGTCGAGCGCCAGTCCATGCTGCGCCGAGATGGCCGTCTGCCCTGGCTGCGTCCCGATGCGAAAAGCCAGATCACGCTGCGCTATGTTGATGGCAAGCCTGAAAGCATCGATACCGTCGTGCTATCTACCCAGCATGCGCCTGAGATTGGCCTGGAAAAACTGCGCGAAGCCGTGATTGAGGAAATCATCAAGCCTGTCCTTCCGAAAGAGTTGATCAAGGGCGAAATCAAATATCTGGTGAATCCGACGGGCCGATTCGTGATTGGCGGCCCACAGGGCGATTGCGGCCTGACCGGAAGAAAAATCATTGTCGACACCTATGGCGGCGCGGCCCCCCACGGCGGCGGTGCGTTCTCCGGCAAGGACCCCTCCAAGGTGGACCGCTCAGCCGCCTATGCTGGCCGCTACGTTGCCAAAAACATCGTCGCTGCTGGGCTCGCGAAAAAAGCCCTGATTCAGGTGAGCTATGCGATTGGAGTTGCCCGGCCAACCTCAGTCATGGTCACCACCGAGGGCACCGGCGTCGTCTCCGATGAAAAAATCGCCCAGGCAGTCGAGCAGGTCTTTGATCTGCGGCCCAAAGGGATCGTGCAGATGCTGGACCTGTTACGTCCCATTTATGAAAAGTCAGCAGCCTATGGCCACTTTGGTCGTGAGCAGGCCGAGTTCAGCTGGGAGCGCACTGACAAGGCCGCTGCATTAAAGGCGGCCTGCGGCCTCTAAGTAGGTGACGGAGCCGAAGCTTTGATTTACACTTCGGCTCCCTGCTCAAGGAGCGTTGCGAGGGGGCCATCTCAGGCCCTCCCAGGCTTGAGCTGAGGTTCTGTACAACGGCGCTCGCGAACCCCTTCACACCCATGAAAGGAGCGCGAGATGAGCGCTGTTTTGAAACCTGTTACTTCCAGTGGCCAGCCCGACTACAAGGTGGCCGATCTCTCTCTGGCCGACTGGGGCCGCAAAGAAATCAAGATCGCCGAAACCGAAATGCCCGGGCTGATGGCGATTCGTGATGAATACGCCGCCAAAAAGCCGCTGAAGGGCGCCCGCATCTCGGGATCGCTGCATATGACGATCCAGACCGCGGTGCTGATTGAGACCCTGGTGGATCTCGGCGCAGAAGTGCGCTGGGCCTCCTGCAATATTTATTCAACACAAGACCATGCTGCAGCGGCAATCGCAGCTGCAGGCGTTCCGGTCTATGCCTACAAAGGTGAATCACTGGATGAGTACTGGGACTACACCCACCAGATTTTTCAGTGGGCCGACGGCCAGGCTACCAATATGATTCTGGACGACGGCGGCGATGCAACCCTGCTGCTGCATCTTGGCACCGATGCCGCCAAGGACCCGTCGCTATTGAGCAATCCCAAGAGCGAAGAAGAGATCTGCCTTTTTAACTCGATCAAGCGGCAGCTTGCAATCGATCCAAAATTCTATGAGCGCAATTTGCGCGCGGTCATCGGCGTAACTGAAGAGACAACCACCGGTGTTCATCGCTTAAAAGAAATGTCCGCGAAGGGGACTTTGGCGTTTCGGGCGATCAACGTGAACGACTCCGTTACCAAGAGCAAATTTGACAACCTCTATGGCTGCCGTGAGTCACTCGTCGATGCCATCAAGCGGGCGACCGATGTCATGATTGCGGGCAAAGTTGCGGTGGTCTGTGGCTATGGTGATGTGGGTAAGGGCTCGGCCCAGGCCCTGCGGGCGCTCTCTGCGCAAGTCTGGATTACCGAAGTCGATCCCATCTGCGCGCTGCAGGCCGCAATGGAAGGCTATCGTGTCGTCACCATGGAGTACGCCGCCGACAAGGCCGACATTTTCGTAACGGCCACCGGAAACAAAAATGTGATCACCTACGATCACATGGCGAAAATGAAAGATCAATCGATCGTCTGCAATATCGGCCACTTTGATAACGAGATTGATGTCGCTTCGCTCTCCCGTTGTGGCTGGGAGGAAATCAAGCCTCAGGTTGATCACGTCATCTTCCCCGGCGGCAAGCGTCTGATTCTGTTGGCCAAAGGCCGCCTGGTGAATCTGGGTTGTGGCACGGGCCATCCGAGCTATGTGATGAGCTCATCATTTGCCAATCAGGTCATTGCACAGATTGAGCTCTTCACACACAAGGACTACTACGAAAACGGCAAGGTCTACGTACTGCCTAAACATCTCGATGAAAAAGTCGCGCGACTTCAGCTAAAAAAACTCGGTGCTCAGCTCACAATGCTCTCCGACGATCAGGCCCGCTATATCGGTGTGCCTGTCGAAGGGCCGTTTAAGCCCGAGACCTACCGCTACTGATCGGAGCGCAGGCAATGGCAGAAAAGCCAGGCCTGAGCCTTGAGTTTTTTCCACCGAAAACGCTCGAGGCTCGGCAGCGGCTCGCATCAACTGCGCAGGAGCTTAGCGCGGTGCGTCCCGACTATGTATCGGTAACGTATGGTGCGGGTGGGTCCACCCGCGACGGGTCGCTTGAAACCGTTCGCCAGATGCTGGGGCTTTTTCCCTCAGTAGCGCCCCACATCTCTTGCATCGGCGCTACCGCTGCGCAGATGCGCGAGCTTCTTGATCTGTATGCCGAGATGAAGATTTCGCGCCTGGTGGCTCTACGTGGAGACCTGCCCTCTGGCTACGGCCAGGGCGGCGAGTTTCAGCATGCCAGCGATCTGGTGCGATTTATTCGGTCGCAGACCCAGTCATCCTTTCATGTTGAAGTCGCGGCCTATCCTGAGATTCATCCGCAGGCGAAAAGCGCCGAAGACGACTTACGCTTTTTTGTTGAAAAAGTCCGGGCGGGTGCGGATGGTGCTATCACCCAATATTTTTTCAATACCGATGCTTACTTCCGCTTTGTCGATGATGTCTATGCGCTGGGCGTGGATGTGCCCATCATTCCGGGCATCATGCCGATTACCAACTTCTCCCAGCTCGCAAGATTCTCAGATGCCTGTGGCGCAGAAATTCCGCGCTGGATTCGTCAGCGTCTGGCTGGATTTGGCGATGACGCGGCCTCTATCGCGGCATTTGGCGAGGCTGTGATCACTGATCTCTGCGATCAACTGCTCACCGCTGGGGTGCCCGGACTTCACTTTTACACGATGAATCGGGCTGAACCGACACTTGCGATTCTTCGTAACCTCAAACTGATCGGCTCTTAAATTCGCGCCAGCCCGACTCGGTTACGCAGGCATCGAGTTGAAGATCATGGGGCTCGGAAAACACAGCGTCATGCAGGGCGTGGTCAAAACATACCCCCACAAGACGCGGCCATGGCGTCGGTGTTGCCGCAATCGTGCGATCGTAGAGGCCGGCGCCGGCACCCAGCCGGCCGCCGATGCGATCAATGCCAACACAAGGCACCAGCCAAGTATCGCAGTCCAATGTCTGTGTGCCATCGGGGACCTGAAGGCCCATTACATCTCTGACCATCGATGCCCCGGGCTGCCAGAGCTGCATGATCAATGGCGCATCCCGACGAATCACTACCGGCAAGGCGAGCTGCATGCCGCGGGCATGCCAGGCCTTCCACATCGACATCAGATCCGGCTCCCCACGCCACGGCAGGAACACCGCGATTCGCGACCAGCCCTGCGTCACCGCCTTGGCAGAAAGGGTATCTGCAATTGCCTTTTCAGCAATGCGGCGATCATCCTGAGCAAGCGCGGCGCGCTGCTCCAAAAGCCGACGGCGCAGCGGGTCTTTTTGCATGGATAGGATTCTTGACATTTCGGGGTTAAATTTACTCTCTGTGAATTACGCTAAACCCATCCGAGTGCCTAGGGGAAGCCCTTTGTTTCGCTGCTTGGCGATGATCCTCGTGATGCTCGCCACGCCATCTACGCCTTGGGCGAAACCTGCCGCGCCAGCCGAGCCCCCCGCCGCTGTGATTGTTGCAGCGAAAGAAGCGTTTTCCAAAGGCAAGCTTGCCGAGCTTGATCGGCTCATGGCGAAAAGCCAGGGCCACATGCTTGCCGCCTGGCCGGACTACTGGCGACTAAAACTCCTCATCGGCATTCCAAGCTCGGATGCAAAAACCATTCGCTCCAATGTTCAGGGGTTTCTCGCCCGCCACCCTCAGCATCCGTTGCGTGAGCATGCACAACGCGACTGGATTGCGGCCCTGGTGACTAAAAACCTCTGGCCCGATGTTGCTGCTGCGTTAGAGGCATTGCCGACGCAAGTGACCAGCCCCAATATTCAATGCGCGCGGGCGAAACTCGGCCTGCTAGCCACCGAACCTTCATCAACAAAAGCCGAATTTGCATCGCTTGCCGTCGGCCAAGAGCTGCTAGATGCCTGTCTCGCCCTAATTGCTGATCTGGCGAAAAATGAGCAGGTTACGCCGGGCTATCTGCGGCAGCGTGCCCGATGGGCAGCTCAGAGTGGTAGTGATGGGAGCCACCATCGCGTGATGGAAGTATTGCGCTCTAACGCAAAATTACACGAAGCCGGAGTGCGCGGCACTGACCCCATCAAAACTGAGACCACGCTTGGCCATGTGCTGAAAGTCTCTCGTGTTGACAGCCTGGCATCACTGCCGCTTTATCTCAAACACAAAAAGGAACTTAGCCACGAGCAGGCGGACTACGGCGCTTTTGCGGTGGGGGCTGCCATCTGGCGCAGAAGCCATGCCAACGCCTGGCCCATGATGCTTGAGGGCTGGGCAAGTCTGCGCGATCAGCCCGATGATGCGCTGGCCGCTGCCGCCCGTGAGGCGATCCGACGCTCAGCCTGGCCGAAGCTGCTGGAAGTTACCAGCGCCATGCGGCTGCCGATGCGCAGCGAAGCGACATGGCAATACTGGCGCGCCATGGCCCTCATGCAGACCCAGCAGCGGCAAGAGGCCGAAGAAATATTGCGCGACTTGCGCGATGACTTCGGGTTCTATGGGCTGCTTGCCCAAGAGATGCTTGGCACGTCGGTTCGGCTTCCAGCCCGGCCCGATATCACGCTCAGCGCAGAAGATCAGAAAAAACTGGATCGCGATTCCGGAATTCAACGCAGCTATGCGCTGGTTCGGGCTGGCCTACGGGCCGAAGCGGTGCTGGAATGGGGAGCTGCAATGAGGCATCGAAGCGATGCAGAACTTATTCGTGCGGCAGAGCATGCACGCAAGGCTGGCTTTTACGATCGTATGATTGCCGCGGCTGATCGGACCCAGCAGGAACATGATTTTTCACTGCGTTATCCGACACCCTTTAAAGACAAGGTACTCTCTGCCGCCCAACAACGGGCGCTCGATCCTTGGTGGGTGCTTGGCCTGATTCGGCAGGAGTCGCGATTCATACCGGACATTAAGTCATCGGTGGGTGCTACAGGACTGATGCAGATCATGCCAGCGACTGGAAAAATGCTCGCTAAAGAGGTTGGGCTTGGTAACGCAAAGCCCCTGATGCTGACGGACGTAGAACTCAATGTGAAACTGGGAACCACCTATATGCGCCAGTTACAAGACCGCTTCGGCGGCTCGGCACTACTCGCTTCGGCGGCCTACAATGCGGGCCCCTCGCGGGCAGTAAATTGGCGGGCGGCGCTGCCGCGGCGCATTGACGGAGCCGCTTTTGCAGAATCTATCCCCTTCCCCGAGACACGCGACTATGTAAAGCGGGTGCTGGCCAACGCAGTGCTGTATCACGCGGTTCATAATGGCGGATCGGTT
>RFRK01000091.1 GCA_009924525.1 Betaproteobacteria bacterium | reverse complement strand
TCGGCTGAGGTCCATCGTTGCTCTCTGAGTGCTCTAGGCCACTATATTAAACCCGGCATCAACATAGATCGTCTGCCCTGTCATCCCGGAGGACTCATCTGAGCATAGAAAAGTGGTGAGATTTGCGATTTCCTCAAGCGATACCAATCGACCGAGGGGGCTGCGCTTGGCGGCATCAGCCATCAGCTGATCAAAGCTCTGTAAGGCCGAGGCAGCCCGAGTAGGAATCGGGCCCGGCGAAATAGCATGAACTCGAATTCCAGAAGGTCCGCACTCCGCTGCCATATACCGCACCAAGGATTCGAGTGCCGCCTTGATCGGACCCATAACCCCATAGTTCGAAACAACCTCACGCGCACCGTGATAGGTCATCGTAATAAGACTCCCACCCTCGGTCATGTGGGCCATAGCGAGCCTGCCAAGCTCAGCAAAGGAGTGGCAAGAAATGGTGATGGCTTTCTCAAATCCTTCGCGTGAGCTATCGATCACACGGCCGTGTAGATCCTCTAGTGGTGCCCAGGCAATTGAATGAACCACAAAATCAATTCCACCAAGCTCTTGGATTGCCTCGCGCATTGCCAGCTCAAGCTGGCCCTCCTCGGAGACGTTACAAGTTTTCAAAGTAACGCCAAGCGGAGCCGTGACTGCGCTGGCGTAAGGCACTGCTTTTTCGTTTAAACAAGTTGCTACTAATTTAGCACCATGGCTATGGAGTGCGCGTGTCACTGCGCCAGCAATGCTGTGTTCATTTGCGATCCCTAAAACTAAACCGCGCTTGCCGCTGAGATTACAAAACGATGTCATAGCTTGGCTCCATTAAACAAATGAATCGTAGCGGATTTGAGTTAAGTCATCCTTACCTGGCAAGCCAGCTTGCGTATTGGTAGTAAAGCGGCAGCCCCAGCAGGAGATTGAAAGGCAGGGTGACCCCCAGGGACGAGGTGAGGTAAATGCCGGGGTTAGCCTGCGGAAGCGATGCCCGACAGGCAGCCGGCGCATCGATAAAAGAGGCGCTTGCGCAGATTGCCCCGAACACAAAGGCTCCACCCACCGATAACCCCGCCAGATTTGCGAGCGTCACGCCAATCACGCCGTGAATCACGGGCATCGCCATGCCAAAGGCCGCCATAAAGGCGCCGACTTGCCGGAAGGCTTTGATCTGCCTGGCTGCGGTAATGCCCATCTCCAGCAAGAACAACATCAACATGCCGCGAAATAGGCCTTCGTAAAAGGGCGATATTTGCTGCCATTGCTTATCGGTCGCAATGATACCGATCAGCATTCCGCCCACTAAAAGCAAAATCCCCCGGCCGCGAATCACACTGAGAAAAAGTTCACTCGCTTGAAGTGACTGTCCATCGGCACGACCCATTGCCACCCGGGCAAGAAGCAGGGAATAGATCACGCCAAACTCCATAAAGGCGACCATCGCTGCCATATAGCCCTCAGCGGGTGTGCCCATGGCAGCAGCAAAGCTCATAGATGCGAAAAATGTCGCTGTGGAGACCGATCCGTAATGGGCTGCAATTGCGGCTGCATTGCTGATATCCATCTTTCCCAGCCTGCGGGTAATCCAATAGGCAAGCGTTGGGATTCCAAAGGTCATGAGCACTGTTACACCCAGCAAGGGCCAGACCAGATCAAAGTCTGCCTTCGCAAGCTCCCGGCCACCTGTGAGCCCCAGAGAAAAAAGTAAGTAAATGGCAAGCAGCTTCACTACAGCCTCTGGCAACTCGAGCTCGCTCTTTACAGCCCCCGCGAGAGTCCCCAGAAGAAAGGCCAGCACAATTGGCTGCAATAAGTTTGTGATGAGTAAATCAAATCCCGGCATGGTGAATTCCTTTTTAAGTGTCGGCCGTCCGATCTCACCGGAAGGCCTACGTGGGTCCGGGGTAAGACTTTAAAAAGATGGGCAAGCAATGTCTAATACATTTATTGGTACAAATTGTTTTATTTAATTAAACTATTACCATGGCCGAACTAAATTTCCATCACCTCCGTTATTTCTGGGTCGTCGCCCATCAGCGGCACCTCACCCGCGCTGCCGAGCTCTTACATATCTCCCCCTCTGCGCTCAGCATTCAGCTGCGCCAGCTGGAGGATCGGCTCGGACATGCGCTTTTTGAACGCCGCAATCGCAGGCTGGTCCTCACAGAAGCAGGCCGGATTACCCTGGCCCACGCCGATGCAATCTTTAAATCTGGTCAGGAACTTGTCAGTACCCTACGCGGTACGCCAACCCCATCGCGGGCCGTGCTTCGCGTGGGATCGGTAGCAACACTCTCACGAAACTTCCAGATTGGCTGGCTAGTACCAATTCTTCAAGAACGAAACATTCAGATTCGACTCGTCTCAGGGCAAATGCGAGAGCTTCTTGCTCAGCTCTCCGCCCACTCACTTGATGTAGTGCTGGCCAATGAGGCAGCACCCCGAGATAGCGCCTCGGGCTGGATCAGCCGACGCATCGCCCAGCAATCAATAAGCCTAGTCTCCCGCCCGCCGAGAGGTGGCGCGAAAAGCTCGGCAAAACTGAAATTCCCTGATGACCTACAAGATCAGCCCTTGATCCTACCGAGCGAGGACAGCGCAGTTCGGCCAGGTTTTGACACGCTGCTCGAGGAAGCAGGCATTCGCCCGCAGATCCTCGCAGAAGTGGACGATATGGCCATGCTGCGCTTACTGGCCCGTGAGACTGGAGCGCTCGCCTTAGTTCCGCCTGTGGTTGTCCGTGATGAGCTGAAAAGCGGAGTACTCATTGAGCGCCACAAGCTCAATCAGCTACAGGAGAATTTTTATGCCATCACCATGCGGCGGCGATTTGCACATCCGGCCCTTCGGGCTCAGCTCGGTTTAGGCTAGGAGCCTTTTAAGGCATAGATCCCTGGAAGATTACGCCAATAGCCTTTGTAATCCATTCCGCAGCCGAAGAGATAACGGTCCTCGACATCCAGGCCACTAAAATCAGCCCGCTGTCCGGGCCGCGCTTTGCGATCATGGACCTTATTGATCAGCACCGCGGTTAAAACTTCTCGCGCACCCTCTGACTTCAGATGATCCACAATCGCGACCAGCGTGTGACCTTCGTCTAAAATATCATCAATCACCAAAACCGATCGGCCCTTCAGATCATGGCTAGGCCGCACCCGCCAATCGAGAAAAGTCCCAGTTAAGGCGTGGCCATAGCGGGTGGCATGCAGATAGGCAACTTCCAGCGGAAAATCCAGCTTCGGGATCAGCTGGCCTGCGAAAATCAGGCCGCCATTCATCACGCAGTAGACCATTGGATTCTCGCCTTTTAGCCGCGCTGTAATCTGCCGGGCGACCTCAGAAATTGCCCCATCCACTTGCTGAGCGGTCATTAAGCAGTCGGCCTCATCACGGACACGCTGAATTTCTTCAAGATCAATTGGCACGGGCCGCTCCTTTCGGTTCTATTGTTTGCATCGGCCGGCCCAGAATATGGGTCTGCTCGATCATGCGTTCATCGCCCAACATCATGGTGACAAAAAGCTGCTCGGAGAGCGTCTTGGTCGACTGCATCCGGCGACTGCAAAGGTCTGTCGCCTCTGGATTGACCACAATCACATCGGCTTCTTTACCAGTTTTAAAACTGCCAATCATGGAATCGAGCCCCAAAGCCTTCGCTCCGCCCAGAGTCGCCAGGTAAAAACACTCCTCTGCCGTCATCGTCAGGCCCTTTAGTTGGGCAACTTTATAAGCCTCTTGCATCGTACGCAGCATCGAAAAGCTTGTGCCGCCGCCCACATCCGTGGCCAACCCCACCGTCAGGCCATGCGACCGAGCAGCCGCTAAATCAAATAAGCCAGAGCCTAAAAATAAATTCGAGGTCGGACAAAACGCGGCCGCAGTCTGTGTTGCAGCCATTAGCCTGCGATCGTCATCGTCAAACCAGATGCAGTGGGCATAGGTTGCGCGCGGTCCCAAAAGACCGAAATCCTGATAGACCTGCAGATAGCTTCGCGATATTGGATACAGCTGCTTCACCCAAGCGATTTCATCTTCATTTTCCGCAACATGGGATTGCAGATGCAGATCCGGGATTTCGTGATAAAGCGTAGCAGCAAGCCTCAGCTGTGTTTCAGATGATGTTGGAATGAATCGTGGTGTCCGCCCACGGCCATGCCAGCGTTCAACCAAAGCACGGGATGCCTCTATTCCGCCCTTTGCGGTATCGCAAAGAAAATCTGGTGCATTCTGATCCATCAACACTTTGCCAGCGATGACCCGCATGGCACGATCATGTGCAGCCTGAAAAATCGCCTCACAAGACTCGGGATGCACGGTCGCAAAGATTGAGGCGGTGGTGATGCCCTGGCGAAGCAGTTCCTGAATAAAGAATTGCGCGACTGCCCGCCCATGATTTGGATCGGCAAACTTTGCTTCTTCCGGAAACGTATAGTGCTCAAGCCAGTGCAGTAGCGACGGGCTAGGGCTCGCGATGATATCGGTCTGAGCAAAATGGGTATGCGTATCCACGAAGCCCGGCAAAACAAAACGATCCGGATAGTAATAGCGCTCATCGCAGGCCCGATAGCGCTCGGCAAGCGATGCATACGGCCCGCATGCTGCGACACAGCCCGCTTCGATAATCAGAACACCATCGGAAAAATTCTGAACCGCCTCCGATCCGCCTAACGACGGATCGGAGAGGAAGTGAACAAGGTGTCCGCGGATTCCGACAGACACCGGGACTGCGCCTGCGATCAAGACTTCGGCAGTTTCGAGGTCACGCCTTGCACGTAGTAATTCATCTTGCCGAGTTCCTCATCCGACATGGTCTTGCCGGCGCCGAGACGCTCCTTGCCATCCTGATCCATCACCGATCCCGAGAAGGGATGGAACTTGCCTGCGCGGATATCCGCCTCGACCTTGGTGACCTGATCTTTGACCGCTGCCGGAATGCTTGCATTTAACGGGGCCATTTTGATGAAGCCATCTTTCATGCCGCCCCAGATGGTGCCCGCTTTCCAGGTACCCGCAATCACTTCCTGGGCAATCTTTGTGTAGTAGGCGCCCCAGTGATGGGTGGTCGCAGTGAGGTGGGCCTTCGGGCCATATTTGGACATATCCGAGTGATAGCCGCACGCAAACACGGCCTTTTCCTCGGCAGCCTGAACAACCGCTGTTGAGTCAGTATGGTGAGTGAGCACATCGGCTTTCTGGGCGATCAGCGTCAGCGCAGCCTCGCGCTCTTTGCCCGGGTCGTACCAGCTGTTCACCCAGATCACGCGCACATCGATCTTGGGATTCACGCTGCGTGCACCGCGTGTAAACGAATTAATGCCTTGCAGAACCTCGGGAATCGGGAACGCTGCGACGTAGCCCAAGATATTGCTCTTGGTCATGCGGCCTGCGACCATGCCGGCGATATAGCGGCCCTCGTAAAAACGTGCGTTGTAATTGCCAAAGTTGGGGCCCGACTTATACCCAGTGGCATGCATGAAGGCGACCTTGGGGAATTCCTTAGAAACCTTTTCGACCGCATTCATATAACCAAAGCTGGTCGCGAAAATCAGTCGGTGGCCGCTGGTGGCCATTTCGCGAATCACGCGCTCGGTATCCGCACCCTCGGTGACCTTCTCAACAAAAGAGGTTGTGACCTTGCCGGCCAAAGCCTTTTCCATCTCGAGGCGGCCCATATTGTGCTGCGTGGTCCAGCCTGCATCACCAATCGGGCTAACATAAACAAAACCAATCTTCAGCGGACCGGAAGATTGCGCTAACGCGGGAACGCCAAGGCCAGCAAGCGTACCGCCTGCTACCGAAGCCTGAACAAACTGTCGACGAGTAGTCATACACAAACCTTTCTTATTGTTAACACCATTAATCCGCGCGGAAAGACTTTCCGAGCGAAGCAGGGGAATTGATACGAATCATCTGCGGATTTCGACAAATCAAAACAAGCACCACAATCGTTGCAAGATACGGAAGTGCCGACAATAACTGAGACGGCACATTGATTTGAAGCGTCGAGGATTGTACAAAGAATTGGCTGATCAGAACCCCTCCAAACAAGTAGGCACCGAGCAGTACGCGCCAGGGCCGCCAGGTCGCAAAGACCACCAAGGCCAGCGCAATCCAGCCCCGGCCGGCGATCATTCCCTCAGTCCACATTGGTGTGTAGAACACCGATAAAAACGCACCACCAAGGCCCGCCATCGCACCACCAAAAAGCACAGCCATGTATCGAACCCTATTGACCGAAATGCCAACCGCATGGGCCGATGCTGGGGATTCCCCTACTGCTTTCAGGATCAGTCCTCCGCGGCTTTTCGCAAGAAACCAGACCAGGCCGCCGAAAATAATCCAG
>RFRK01000010.1 GCA_009924525.1 Betaproteobacteria bacterium | reverse complement strand
CGCCGTCAGTGCGGCTGTGCTCATGCATGGCCTGTTGGCGGCAGCACTTCTACTTTCTTTGCAATGGAAAGACCGTACCCCCATCGTGCAGGCAGAGCTCTGGAGCGCAATGCCCCGAGATATCCCTGCCACATTCACTCCGCCAGCACCCGCAGTGCGGCCTTCGCCAGCCGTGCCGCCCGCCCCAGCGCCGCAAACCAAGGCGGATATCGCACTGAAGAAAAAAGAGGAGCCCAAGAAGCTTGAACCAAAAAAAGAAGAGCCAAAGAAAATCGAGCCGCCCAAGGCAGACGCGCTAAAAGCCCAGCAAGAGGCACTCAGAAAAGCCCAAGAGAAAAAACTCGCCGAGAAAAAAGCTGCTGAGCAGCTCGAGGCGCAACGTCGAGCAGAGCTTGCCCGGCTAGGAATTGACCCAAACGCAAAACCCGGTGCGGCAGGCAGGGACGCCACGACCAAAACCGGTGTGGTTGCCGGCGGTGCAGAGGTCGGCTCGAAGACTGGCCGTGATGCAGATTACGAGGCACTCATTCAGGCAAGAATCAAACAACAAATTAAGTATCCCGATCGATCTGCAGCAAATCCCGAGGCGATTGTTCAGGTCGACCAGCTACCGTCCGGCGAGGTAGTCGCAGTTAAACTTATTCGCGCAAGCGGCACACCAGCCTGGGATGAGGCCGTGCAGCGGGCCGTCTGGGCTGCAAGCCCGTTGCCGAAGCGTAAAGACGGAACCGTCGCGCGGATATTGGAGCTTGCCTTCCGTCCAAAAGAGGATCGCTGACTATAATCAGCCCGCATGGGAACTGCGGCGGTAATCCAGACGAGCCGAATCGGGCAAAACGCAAATGGCCCACTGAAAAGTGGACTGACTGCGATCGTTTTGTTTCTTTTGATGATGACAACCGGGGCCCAGGCTCAGGCACCGCTTCGTATCGATATTACTGGCGTTGGTTCGCGTCAGATTCCAGTCGCGGTCGCGCCCTTCGACGCACCCGAGCCCGCCAGAAATTTCTCGCGCACCATCACCGACGTGATCCGGGCCAATCTCGCCCGCAGTGGTGTCATCTCGATTGTGGATGCCGGCGTGCCACAGCCGGTGCTCAACGAGCGCAGCCCGATGGAACCGCTTTTTCCCGAATGGCGTCAAAAGGGTGCTGAGGCACTGGTGATTGGCAGCACCGGCATCTCCCTCGAAGGCAGGCTGGAGTCGCGCTTCATTCTTCTTGATACTGCACGTAACGCGAGTCTCGGCGGTCTTGCGATTTCCGCACCCGCCTCCGAGCTTGAAGCGCGACGCACTGCCCATCGTATTTCAGACTTTATTTACGAAAAGTTAACTGGCGAACCCGGATTCTTCGCAACTCGGCTGGCTTTTGTTCGCCGTGATGATGCGGTCTATAGCCTGGTCATCTCGGATGCAGATGGCCAGAACACCCAGATTGCGCTGCGCTCAAAAGAGCCCATTATTTCTTTGACCTGGTCGCCTGATGGAACGCGGCTGGCCTATGTATCTTTTGAAGAGCGCAATGGCATTAATAAGCCAATTGTGTATGTGCACACTCTGGCAACAGGCCGCCGCGCCATCATCGCTAATGAACGCGGCAGCAACAGCTCGCCTGCCTGGTCACCCGATGGAAATCGTCTTGCGGTCGTATTGACACGGGACGGCAACTCGCAAATCTATATCGTGAATGCCGATGGCAGCGGGCTGCGCCGGCTGTCGCGGTCCTCGGGAATCGATACCGAGCCTACCTTTACCCCGGATGGCAAAGAAATTTTCTTTACCTCAGATCGTGGCGGATCAGCGCAGGTCTATCGAGTCTCTATTGATGGGGGCGAAGCTCGCCGCGTCACCTTTGGCGGCGCCTTTAACGCGCGGCCTCAAGTCAGCCCCGATGGAAAAAGCCTTGCCTACATCACCCGACGCGAGAAATCATTTCGTGTGGCGGTGATGGAACTTGCTTCGCAACGCGAGACCCTTGTCAGTGAAGGGCCCAAAGATGACTCACCAAGCTTTGCACCAAACAGCAAATGGATCATCTACAGCAGCCGCGTCGGTGAGCGCGATGTGCTCTCTGCAGTCTCGATCGATGGAAAATTAAGGTCCCGGCTTTCTGCCGAGGGCAGTCAGGTGAAAGGTCCCGCTTGGGGCCGTTTGCC
Organism: Betaproteobacteria bacterium; assembly: GCA_009924525.1. Classification (GTDB taxonomy): domain Bacteria; phylum Pseudomonadota; class Gammaproteobacteria; order Burkholderiales; family Burkholderiaceae_A; genus Lacustribacter. Next base: position 23,845 of record RFRK01000010.1, on the reverse strand, counting down.
CTAGTCAAATACTCGCGCAATCTAATTTTTTGGATTCATTGGTGCCGAAAGGCATCACGGTGATCACGAGTTTTATGTCAAAATTCCCCTGATAACAATAACGCTCAAGGAGGAGTCATGGCTTTGCCATTGAATCGGTTGTCCCGTGCAACTTTAATAGCGAGCAGCATTGCGATTGCAGTCCTCACAGGCTGCGCCTCTCAAGTGCCACTAGAGGATAAAAAGCCTGCTGCTGCGGCTACGGCCCCTGCATCCTCGGCAGCGCCCGCAGAAGATCCCGCTGCTGCAGCCCGCGCCCGTGAAATCGCTGCAGCTCGCGCCGCTTTAGAAAAAGTGAAGCCCAGCATCTACTTTGATTACGATCGTTTTGAAGTCAAGCCGGAATACCAGGCCACACTGACAGCGTTTTCTAACTACCTCCGGGTCGACGGCAAGGCACGGCTCGTTATCGAAGGCAATGCTGACGAGCGCGGCACCGCCGAGTACAACTTAGCACTCGGACAAAAACGCGCTGAGGCGGTCGCCAAAGCGCTGGGCGTAATGGGTGTTGCCAGCAATCGCGCCGAGGCAGTCAGCAACGGCGAAGAAAAACCGCGGGCCAAAGGATCTAATGAGGCCGCATGGACAGAGAATCGCCGTGCGGACCTTATTCTGAGATAACACCCGCTGATGCGCTTGATGTCGATCAAGGCAATGGCCGCCTCGGCAGCGAGTGCGGCCTTTTTCTTATGCGTTGGACTCAGCCTCTTTTCAGTGGCTCGGCCCGCTGCCGCGATCTTCTCAGATGATGAAGCACGCCGAGCCATCATTGATCTCAGAGCGCGCTTAGAGGCACTCGAATCCAGGCTGACTGAGCGCATCGCTGAGCTTGAACGCAATCTTCAGGCCTCGGCTCGCACCCAGCTCCAGCTGCTCAACGAAAACGAAAGACTGCGATCCGAAGTCGCCCGGCTGCGGGGCAGCGTTGAGGAAGCCAATCAGAATCTGAACACAGGCAAATCGCAGCAAAAGGATCTGTATGGCGATCTTGATCAGCGACTCAAACAAATTGAACCAGTCTTAATCACGATCGATAAAAATTCGATCGAAGTCAGCCGCGGCGAGAAGACACGATTCGATGAGGTCCGCGATGCGCTAAAAGCTGGCGATTTTCCGAAGACAGTTACTGCCGCGGACGCTTTTCAGCAGGCCTATCCCTATTCGCGCCTATCGGCCGATGTGCTGCTGCTGAAAGGCTCGGCACTCTATGCCGATAAGAACTACAAGGCAGCAATCGCCGCACGCCAGGAATTCCTGGATCGTTATTCCACTCATCCCGCTCGGCCGCAGGTCACACTGAACCTTGCCGCAGCCCAAGCAGAATCCGGAAACCCCAATGCCGCGCGTGGGATCTTAGAGGGCCTGATCAAGGCCTATCCCAACTCCCCTGCAGCCGCAGATGCCAAGGAGCGCCTAAAGTTATTGCGGCCAGGGGCAGCCGCAAAGCCTGCGCCAAAGGCGGCCCCAGCAAAGTAAACTTTGGGGATGCTTGACCCCGAAGACATTGATCGACTTGAGCTCACAGTAGTCCTCATTGGCCTGGCCATTGGCGTAGTGCTTGGCTGGATATCGCGTTTTGCTAATTTCTGCACCCTGGGTGCAATCTCGGATTGGTACTCCAGCGGTGATCAGTCCCGGCTTCGCATGTGGCTGCTGGCCATCGCAGTCGCCATCCTCGGAACACAGGCCCTGATTGCGGCAGATCTGATTGTCGTGAAAGACGCCTTTTACACTGCGCCACGATTTTTCTGGCTCTCGTATCTGGTCGGTGGTCTTATGTTCGGGTTTGGCATGGCACTGTCTTCAGGCTGTGGCGGCCGAAACCTGGTTCGAATCGGCGGCGGAAGCCTAAAAGCGATTGTGGTTTTTATGGTTATGGCCATCTTTGCGTATATGGCAATGCGCGGAATTTTTGGCGTGATGCGTGTCAATACGGTCGAGCAGATCTTTGTAACCTTTGGTACTCGGCAGGACCTGCCCAGCCTGCTCCGTCAGCCAGGCATCATCGTTGCTTCGCTCATAGGGCTTGCGTTGCTCGCGTATGTCTTTTTAAGCCAGGAGCTCCGCCGCCAGCCGCGACTCATCGCCGGCGGAGTCATCATCGGCTTGCTGGTTGTCGCTGGATGGATCACCACAGGCAACATCGGATTTATCGAAGAGGATCCCAATACGCTCGAGTCCCGATTCCTGGCAACAAACACCCGAGGCATTGAGTCATTGACCTTTGTTGCGCCACTGGCCTACTGGCTCGATCTGATGATGCTCTGGAGCGATACATCACGAGGATGGACATTCAGCATCGCAACGGTCTGCGGCGTTGTACTGGGTGCATTGATTCATGCGGTCAGCTCAAAAACATTTCGATGGGAAGGATTTGTCGATCGGGCTGATCTGGCCCGGCACCTGATTGGCGCAGCGCTGATGGGGGTGGGCGGCGTGACCGCCTTTGGCTGCACAATCGGCCAAGGCATCACCGGACTGTCGCTGCTCGCGCTTGGATCCTTGGTTGCCACGGCTGCGATTGTTGCCGGGGGATGGCTTGGTCTGCATTGGCTGGAGCGCCATGCATAGGGGCTCGAAATCCGCTAAAATCTTGTGCTTTACTTCACGAGAGCGGACCCGCTTTCGTCTCCCCCCGCGGGTTGTTAGCTCAGTCGGTAGAGCAGCGGACTTTTAATCCGTTGGTCGCAGGTTCGAATCCTGCACAACCCACCATCGATCACCTGGCCGTATAGCCCCCATCGATCACAAACTCAGCACCGGTCACGAATGCGGATTCATCGCTGAGCAGATACACCGCGCACCAGGCAATATCATCCGGCGAGCCCATGCGCCCAAGCGGGTGGGCTGCCGCAACCGCCGCCTTGGCGGCCTGAAGGTTGGGGCTATTAGACTTCAAGTGATTTTCAACCATTGCAGTCCATATGTACCCGGGATGAATCGAGTTAAATCGAATCTGTTTTGACGCGTATTGGATTGCGTCATTTTTAGTCATGAGCCGAACTGCTCCCTTGGAGGCATGATAGGGCGGCACAGAGGCAAGGCCCACCAGCCCCGCGATCGATGAGATATTCACCACACTGGCGCCCTTGGCCTGAAAAAGATGGGGCAAGGCATGCTTGGTCGCGAAAAACACACCTTTTACGTTGACTGACTGCACCTGATCCCACTGGGCTTCGGTGATCTCATGGGTAGGCTGATTCATACCCGCGATACCGGCGTTATTGACCAGTCCATGCAGTCCACCAAAAGATCCCGCTGCCGCATCCAATGCCGACTTCACGTCTGCCTCCTGGGCGACATTACAGTGCCAGTACTCCGCTGCTCGGCCCTTGGCCCGCAGATCCGCGACAAGCGCTACGCCCTCGCGATCCAGGATATCCAGCACCGCCACCGCGGCCCCCTCCTCCGAGGCCCGCTCCACGCAAGCTCGGCCGATCCCCTGGGCCCCACCGGTAACGGCAATGACTTTATTACTCAAACGATGCATCGCTGAATCTTTCTGAAAAGAAAATGATCCTATTCTCTGATGAAACACCGCTTAAAAGATCACGCAGGGTGCCCCACCTATGCGTGACGTCCGCTAAATCCACGCCGTGTGGTGTGATCTAATTTCGCTCAATGAATCCAATCATCTCAATTGAGAATCTGCTCTTTTCCTGGCCGAAAGGTCCACCCTTGCTGGAAATTGCGCAATTTCAGCTGGCCCGGGGCGAGCGGCTACTGGTCCAGGGGCAATCTGGTATCGGTAAGACCAGCCTGCTGAGCTTGATCTCGGGAATTATTCGGCCCCAGGCCGACTCATTTAAGGTGCTGGGAGAAAATTTCTTGCGCCTACCTGCCATCAGCCGTGATCGGCTGCGTGGCGAGCGGATGGGCGTGATCTTTCAGCAGTTCAATCTGCTGCCCTATCTCTCGGTGCTGCAAAATGTGCTGCTACCGACGCAACTTTTTCCCGACCGCGAAAAACGCTGTACGGCCCGAGATGCCTCTGCCCAGGACCAAGCCACTCGGCTACTGGATGCTCTGGGCCTGCCTGCCTCCGTCTGGCATCAGCCAAGCTACCAGCTCTCTGTTGGCCAACAACAGCGGGTAGCAGCTGCTCGGGCCCTGATCGGTGCCCCCGATCTAATTCTTGCCGATGAGCCGACATCGGCGCTTGACGAGGACCACCAGCAAGAATTCATGCGGCTGCTCATGGAGCAGGTTCGTCTTACGGGCGCCGCCTGTATCTTGGTAAGCCACCAACGCTCATTAAATCAATTTTTCGACCGCGTGACCGATCTCACAGCGATCAACCAGGTAAAGAGAAAAGCCGCATGAATACTTGGAACTCGGGCGTCTTGGTGCTGGCGGGCCGCAGTGCGTGGGCGCGCAGGGGGCCGCTTTCATTATTGGTCGCTGCGATCGCAGTATCAGTTGCCATGGTGCTCGCGGTCATGCAGCTTCGAGAAGACGCCCGCGACAGCTTCTCCAATGCCATCACTGGTGTGGATCTGATCGCAGGATCCCGAACCAGCCCCAGCAATCTGCTCTTGTACTCAGTCTTTCATCTGGGGCAGCCGGTCCGCAGCATGCCGTATCGCCACGTGGATGCCATCGTCAAGCTACCTGCCGTGGCGTGGGCGGTACCGCTTCAGCTTGGTGATCATTTTCGTGGGTTTCCAGTAGTGGGCACCACACCTATGTTTTTTTCTAAGGTCGGCGGGCCATCGGGTTTAGGCTTTTCAAGTGGGGGAGCTTTTGCAAAGCTTTTCGATGTCGTCATTGGGGCTGAGGTGGCTGCCAGGCTTGGCTTATCCGTTGGCAGCAGCATTACCCTGACACATGGTGGCAACGATAGCCTCGCCGAGGATCATTCTGATACGCCTTTTTCGGTTGCTGGCGTGCTACGCAGGACGGGATCACCAATAGACCGATCGGTGCTGATCTCGCTGGCAGGATTCGAAGCAATGCATATCGGCTGGGAGTTGGGCTCAAAACCCAAGCAGTCCGTCTCGGCAACACACCTTGATCCCCTTAGGCTAGAGCCATCACAAGTTACTGCGGTACTCGTGGGGCTAGAATCAAGAAACCAGATCTTCTCTGCCCGGCGGGCGATCGAGGCCCTGGGTGCAGGCACGCTCATGGCCATTTTGCCGGGGGTCACCCTCGATGAGCTCTGGCAGGCTTTCGGTATTGTTGAAATGACGCTATCAGTTATTGGCTGGCTTGTTCTCGCCTCAGCGTTGTTAGGAATTTGTGCAACGCTGCTGCTCTCGATTGCATCCCGAAGAAAAGAGTTCGCCGTGCTGCGGGCGCTGGGGCTTAGTCCCGCGGGAATTACACGACTGATCCTTCTTGAGTCGCTTTGGGTCAGTCTCACAGGAATAGTGATCGGCTGGATAATGTTGCAATTGATGATTGCCGGGCTTAGCCCCTGGGCTATCCAAGAATTTGGAATATCGATGCAATTCAGACCGCTGGATCCCCAGGCCTGGCTTGCCCTCGGGATGGTGCTTGGACTGACCCTTCTGGCAAGCCTACTGCCGGCCTTCAGGGCAATGCGACTCTCCCTGCATGATGGCCTGCATCCCCCCGCTGCTTAGGCACACAATAGCAAGTATGGCCTACAGACTTAATCGTTTTCTATCGCTCGCTTTGTTTGCCGCCTTCCTAGGCCTTCAGCCATCGACGGGCTCGACCCAGCCAACGCCCCCGGCCAAAACCATTACCTGGGATGATCTGCTACCGACCCACTGGGCCAACGAGATCAAGCTTCAGATGGCAGCGATCGGTCGTTTGGGATTTTTAGTCGATGGTTCGGAGCAAGCCAACGAGGCTATGCAACAGCTTAGAAAAAAATGGGATAACGCGCCGATTGATCCGACCCATATCAATACATCAATACGTATTGCTGGATATGTTGTTTCTCTTGATGCAAACCGAAAGCAAATCTCGGAATTTCTTCTCGTGCCCTATTTCGGAGCCTGCATTCATCTGCCGCCGCCACCCGCAAACCAGATTATTTTGGTGAGATTAAAAAAACCGACATCTAAGCTGGCTTCGATGGACACGGTCTGGGTGCAGGGAATGCTTCGCGAAGCGCGAGTGGATACAGGAGTTGCCGTGACTGGCTACACCCTGGAAGTAGCAATCAGTGAACCCTACTCAACCAAGAATCCATCGCGATCAAAATAGACACCGCAAGTCAGTCGGGTGCCTGAGCCCGCATGCCTATCTCGGCTCGATACGGAAGAGTTTGCCATCCGGCGCATCGGTAAGCAGATAAATCAATCCATCTGGCCCGACACGGACATCCCGAATGCGCCCAATCTGATTGACCAAGAGGCGCTCCTCGGCGATAACCCGCTCACCGTCTAACACAAGACGCACAAGCGACTGCCCCCTGAGGGCGCCCACGAATAGGCTGCCGTGCCACTGCGGAAATACTTTTCCGAAATAGAAAGCCATTCCCGAAGGGGCAATGGATGGAGTCCAGACATGCAAAGGCGGCTCCATTCCAGCTTTATGGGTTCCCTCCCCAATGCGGGTGCCCGTCACATAATTGACGCCATAAGTGACAGTTGGCCAGCCATAGTTTCGGCCACCTCGAATGATATTGACCTCATCACCGCCCTGTGGTCCATGTTCATGAGTCCACAACGCTCCGGTCACCGGATGAATCGCAGCGCCCTGAATATTGCGATTTCCTCGGCTAAATACTTCGGCCATCTGGCCCGGACGGCCACGAAAAGGATTGTCGACAGGAATACGCCCGTCGTCGTGTAACCGTATAACTGAGCCAGCATGATCATTGGGCCTCTGAGCACGCTCCTCTTCGCCTCGGTCACCCAGGGTGAGATACACCATCCCCTGCTGATCAAACACAATACGGCCGCCGAAGTGTCGCCCACCGCGGGATTTCGGCTGCATCGAAAAAAGTCGCTCGATGTCGACAAGACGATCCTCTTTTAAGCGCGCACGCAACAGCGCGGTACCAATTCCAGCGCCTCTCGGCTCCTGGGCTTCCGCATAAGAGAGATAAATCCAGCCGTTTTTAGAAAATTCAGGGTGAACCGCAATATCCAGCAGACCGCCTTGGCCTTCGACCACCAACGATGCGGGCAGTCCACTAAATGGCGGAGAGAGTCGCGAAAAATCACGCGATAGTCTTCGCAGACTGCCCTCACGCTCGGTAATCAATATCTCACCCGAGGGCAGCCATGCCAGGCCCCAGGGGTGCTGAAGCCCCTCCGCCAGTAATTTGACCGAATACCCGCTCACGGAAACCGCTGGCCGAATCACATCTTTTGACTGTGTCGTCGCTACTGCTGGGGCGAGGCCAGCCAGCAAGAGCGTGGCACCCATCACGCCCAAAAGGCGGATGATCTTCGATACAAGCGATGTTGTAATCAGGTTCAATGATGAGATCATGGGTTCTATAATGCTCCTTATCCGTCTCAGGCCTGAAATTTTTCCATATGGGCAGTCTATCTAACCGAAGCCCCCGCACGAAAAGTAAATCTTCATCCGATCGTCGGCAAGCGGTGATCAGCCTCATGCTTTTGGCGCTGTGTCCAGCCGCCCTCGGCCAGAAAATTCCGCTTGCTGTTGGACAGCAATTTCAGCCGCCAGCCCTGACCTTGCTCGACGGGACGCCGGTAGACTGGCAGCGTCTGCGGGGCAACATTCTCTTACTTGAATTCTGGGCATCCTGGTGCCCATTTTGTGCGCGGCAGAATCCTCTTTTAGATCGCTTTTATCGTGAGCACCAATCTCGCGGCCTTGAAGTCATCACAATCAGTCTGGATAAAACCAAAGATGCTGCACTGGGATATATGAAAAAGGGAGGCTATGCCTTCAAAGCCGGAATGGCCACCGAAGACTGGACTGCAATTTATCGACAACGCCAAGGCTTACCGCAGGTATTTGTGATCGATCGTCTCGGCAAAATTGCTGCAATCGAAGTGCGCGAGATGATGGAAGAGGATATTCGAGAGCTCGCGAGGTTCCTCTAGGATGGCTGAAGTCGTCTGTGTCTGCAATGGCGTTTTTGATGATGATCTGCGCGAATATTTAGATCGGATTCCAATTGAATCTATCGAGAGCCTCCGAGCACGAGAGAGAATCTGTAATAAATGCCGGCAGTGCGAACCGACCGTGATGGCAGAAATTGAGTCTGCCAAGAAAAGGCGTGCCGGCCGACCGGCACCCTCCCCGCTGTCGTGGGACAGCTGACTTTCCTGTGACTCGGCGGCTTCTTGCTTTGGTAGCGTTGTTGACCCTGGCCGGATGCGTTGCCCGGACCCAGGAGTATCACTGCAAACAAGATCTCAATGCTGCAGAGACATTTGAGCTTCAGATCACCCCGACCTCACTAGTCTACCGAGGGCGAAATTTCCGCTTCAAAGAAGAGACAGGCACGCGGCGTCGCTATCAGGATGCAGGCTCTGAGAATGAAATCGAATTTAATCCGATCGATGGTCGGCTTTTGCTTCGTGGGCCCTCTGGTAGCCTTGGCTGGAGCTGTACGCGCTACGAGGGTATCAAATCAAACTAACTAGTCGGCCCGATAAAGGGCGGCAAGAACCTGGCGGGTCGGCTCAGGGATGGGGACCGGGCGATGCGTCAGCCGATCCACATAAACATGAACAAAGTGCCCAACTGCTGAAGCCTGCTCGTCATTATTTCGAAAAATACCTATTTCATATCGCACGCTACTGGACCCGATATGTCGGGTACAAACGCCCACATGAACGATATCGGGAAAAGCAATCGGCGAAAAATATTTGCACTGGGTTTCTACAACTAGCCCAACCGCAGGACTTTCTGAAATATCTAAAACGCCCTGATCAACAAGAATCTTATTAACTGCAGTATCGAAAAAGGCATAGTAAGTCACATTATTAACATGCTGATAAACATCATTGTCGTGCCAACGAGTCTGGATCAACTCAAAGGCCCGAAAATCAGTCCGCTTTGGGGGCGGTGTCCTGGATGAACCCAATCAGACCTCCTGTGATAATTCACTCAGCTGACCACTCTCGAGCATTTTGACAAGACTGTGAATAGTGTAATGAGTTGGCGCAGCGATACCATGTCGTTGTGCAAAACGAACAATGACCCCATTAAGATAATCAATCTCGGTGGGCTTTCCGCGGGCCAGATCCTGAGCGGTCGACGATCGCTGACCTGGCATAGTCTTCGCAATAGACTCATTCGCAGCGGCGGCCTCCTCCTGGCTTAGATCAACGCCCTCGGCCCGCGCGACGCGAATAAACTCCTCTGTTAACGCGCCAATCAGCAATCGGATTTCCGGGATCTTCATCATCTGACCATAAGGCATCTGACCAATTGCCGAGATTCCGTTATAGGTGCAGTTCACTAAAAATTTCTTCCAAAGCGCGTGCTTGATCTCGGCTGATACCAAACAGGGCACACCTGCGGACTCGAATACTCTGGCAATGGCATGCAGTGGCTCTTGGGATTCAGATTGTGAGCTAGGCTGAGGATCCCCAATGATCAACTCACCGCGGCCGAAATGTTTTACGCGGCCTGGGCCCTGCATGCCAACTGCAACGTAGACGACTGAAGGAAACGCAGCATGTGAAACATAGGGCCGAAGGCGATCACAATTATCAACACCGTTTTGAAGACTGAGAATCAGCGCATCTGGTTTTAAGATCGGTGCCAATTGTTTTGCTATCGCAACAGTATCGGTAGATTTCACCGACACCAAGATCAGATCCGCGTTGGCTGCATCGATGATTGACTCGGATGCTCTGATGGGTATTGCACCGCAAAAATCTTCCGATTCAATCCACAGCCCATCACGCCGAATCGCATCGACATGGCCGGATCTCCCAATCAGCGTCACTGGCTGGCCAGCCCGGGCAAGCTGGCCGCCAAAAAAGCAGCCAACCGCGCCGGCCCCAACCACAGCAATCTCTGACTGATGCGACAGCATCTTTTCCTCCCGAGCTTCCTCATCTTATACTGGAAGGCCCGATTTTCCGAGGATTGCTCTCTTGATAATGCGCCGCCTGCTTGTTGCCATCTTGTTTTCTGCTGCAGTGCCTGCCAGCGCTGGGCAGTGGTCGGCCTTTGACAAGGGGCCAAACTACGAAATTTATATCAATTTACAGTCGATTCGACCACTCGGAGACGCCAAGGTCCGATTCCAGACCGTTACAAATTATGAGAGCGTGATGCGTTATGAGCGCCTCTGGTATCGCTCCATGACACTGACGCGCGTCATTGACTGCAAACGACAGCAATTCCGAATTGAATCCGCCTCGATTTATTCAAAATTCTTTGCTGAGGGCCAGTATCTTCTGAACCCTCAGTTTCCCTATGATCCGAAAATTATTCCGGTGAATTCTGCGGTAGAGCGGCTGGCTGGTCTCCTTTGCAGCCAGTACAGCCCATCGGAAAAGAAGAAAACGCAGACCTAGGCGATCAGGCAGACTTCACTAGATTCAGTCCCGCCTTTCCTACCGAATCCACATTTTGTTCAGCGACAGCGATAGCTTGGCGCGTTGCTTTGGTCGCAGTTTGATAGGCCTGACCCGCCACATTCAAAGCAGATCTTGCCAAAGCTACCCCACTTTCCGATCCGGCTGGCGCATATTTTGAAAACTGCTCAATTGCGTTATGCATGCGTTCACCCAAATCGCTCATTTGTGATTCGCTCACCTTAGACCAGGCCTTTGCGGTTTCAATCCCAATACCGCACATGGCACTGCCTAGCGCTGTCATACTCTCCAGAGAAAACTTAAGCCAGTCTACTTGTAGCTTAGCCAGATCTTGAGGGCTCTTTGACATGGTGAAAGCCTTCGCACTTTCGGCACCATGCTGGGCAGCATCGCGGGTGATTTTTAGATGCAGATGCGCCATTTTTTCGATACCCTTCATCGATGCTGCAGATACTTCCATCAGGTTCTGAACCGCTGACTTCATCGAGTTCTCGATAAATTGGGGGCTTGAATCGGCCATAATGTTCTCCGGAAAAAATAAAAGTCAAAGATAGGGTTAGATTTATTCATGAAGTCTATGAGAGCAATCTGGCCCCCAGTCCACGGCTGAGGTGCGATTTAAAAAAATGACAGACCATCGAAAACCCCTGGATATTGGGGCCAGCGGCCTGATGGTGGTGCTCTGTCTCATTTGGGGTCTCACCCAAGTCATGCTTAAGCTAGCCGCGCCTGATATTTCCCCTTTAATGCAAATCGCCCTGCGCTCTGGTGTGGCGGCTTTACTGGTCATCCTGCTAATGCGCGCCCGGGGTGAGCAGCTTTCAATACAAGATGGGACATGGCGCCCCGGAGTTCTGGTTGGGGGACTATTTGCTTTTGAGTTTCTACTTGTCGGCGAAGGCCTCCGATATACATCGGCTTCGCATATGGCGGTTCTGTTGTATACCGCACCAATTTTTGCTGCTCTAGGGCTACACGTGCTCATGCCAAGTGAGCGGCTCAGTAGACTGCAATGGCTCGGAGTGGGGCTCGCGTTTACCGGAATTGCAATTGCGTTTCTTCTACGATCAGATCATGAATATCAGAAAGTCAGTGCCACTGACTTACTTTACGGCGACCTGCTTGCGGTCGGAGCGGGACTCGCCTGGGGCGCCACCACGGTGGCGGTGCGCTGCTCAAGACTTACACGGGTCTCGGCTGCACAGACACTGCTATATCAGCTCGCGGGAGCTTTTGTGTTGCTGACAGCTGCGGCATTTATGCTCGATCAGACAGCCATTAAATTCACCGCGCTTGCCTGGAGCAGCCTAATTTTTCAGTCTGTCGTTGTTTGTTTCGCAAGCTATCTCGCTTGGTTTTGGCTACTAAAACACTACAGCGCCTCTCAGCTAGGAGTATTTTCATTTTTAACACCACTTTTCGGAGTGGGATTTGGAGTCGGGCTGCTCGATGAGCATCTGGAAATCAGCTTTATGATCGGCGCTGCTTTTGTCATTACGGGCATTATCTTAGTCAGTGCTTCCACATGGCTAAAGCATCAAATAACGCGAAAATGATGCGATCCATCGCGCCTTAACTGCTCGACTAGGCCGAATTCCCAGTCAAGATAAGCCTGCATTGCCTCGGGCGTAACCGCCGTGCCCTCGTATGGGCGCCGATATCGATCAATTGCCGGGGAAAGAAGCCGCGTCACGCCTTCTTGAACAGGTTTTCCTGCGGCCTTCCAGGCTGTAAGCCCCCCTTTTAGTACCCTGAGCTCAACTTCAGCGGGTAGCATGGCTTGAAGTTCATGGGCGCAGTAGGCTGCGATTGCATCTTCCGCTGCGGTGATGATTAAGAGTCTCACCGTCGACATGTCAGTTAAAGCCTCATCTAAATTCGAGCGCATCGCCCAGCAAGCACCCGGCAGATGGGCCCGCACATACTGCGCATGAGGGCTGAAGTCGACGACCATAGCGGGAGAGGTGTCCGCGAGTCGCCGATCACACTCGCCGGGGCTGACCCAGCGGACATCTGGCAGGGGTGGACTCGACGGTCGCCATGATCCCCGCTCTGTGAGATCTCGCTGAGATAGCCCATCGATCACCACGACATCCCAGGCCATCTGGGCCAGCCACGAGGCGGTCATATTCGCTCGGGGGCCGAGCTCGTCGGCCAGAACAATTCGCGCCCCACGCACGGGGGCCATCATCTCGGTCTCTTGCACCAATTGTCCACCTGGTGCCCATTGAAAGCCCGGAAGGTGGCCCTGCTCGTACTCTTGCGCCGTGCGTGGATCAAAAAAATAAGTGGTGCGACCCGGGTCGGATCGCCAACTCAAAGCCTCTGAAAGATTGCATCGTTTTACGCCCGCGCGGTCTGCAACCCGACGTGCACGCTCATTTGCAATCCGAAGTGTCTCAGCCGACGGCTGCGGAAACTGCCGAGAAGCTCCCCGATCCAGTGCCTGACCTGCCAGTGTCCAGCCTATGGTTCCATTTCGAAGCGCACAGACAGGATTAGGCAAGCCCGCATTAATTAATGATTGCGTACCGATGATGCTTCGAGTGCGTCCAGCACAATTGACAATCACTCGGGTGCTCGGATCGGATGCGAGCTCTGGCACCCGCATCACTAACTCGGCACCTGGAACGCTGACACCACGCGGAATGCTCATCGTCTGATACTCGTCAAAGCGCCGCACATCAACAACGACAACATTGTCATCCGTTTCCAAAAGTGTCTGTACCTCTTCTGCAGATAGAGATGGTGTGTGTCGATGGGCCTCTACAAACTCACCGAAGCTTTTACTGGGCACATTCACATCGCGAAAAAGTTCTCCGCCTGCTGCTGCCCAGGCCTGAATTCCCCCGTCAAAACAGCGAACATTGGTGTATCCCAATTTAATAAGTCGTCGTGCCGCCGTCTCGGCCAAACCCTCGCCATCATCCAGCGTAACGATTGCGACGCTGCGATTGGGCAGACGAGTAAAAGCATCTACCTCAAGACGCGTGAGTGAGAATTGGGCTGCAAATAAAGGGTGGGCTTCGGCATGGGGAGCCTCCTCTCGGATATCTAGTAATGCTATTTCTTCGCGATGCAGCAGCTTATCTCGGACATAATGATAATCAGCTAGTGGAATCATGGGGTCGGGCTCTCTCAGACTAGAATCGCTGATGAATTACTTTTAAAACGATGTAATTAAACCATCCCAAAGCCAACGCGGCGAGAAACCAGGCTGGCTCAAGCGGGGCAAAATGAAAAGCGGCGCGCAGCCAGGGAACAAAAAGAGCTAAAACCAGCATTCCGACTGTTGCCGAACTGATCAACAGAAGCGCAATATTAGGGCTTTTCACTAAATTGATGGCGGGGCGATCCTCCAGCAGATTCACAGTGACGATTACTAGGCCTGACGTAACCAGACTAATGAATAATAGACTACGCAATACGGCCTGATCGAAGGCAAAGATCAGCATTGCCCCTGCTGCCAAAAGTAAGGCAACCAAGACAGTCAGGCCCTGCAAGGCACTTTTTAAAAATAGTCCTTGTGAGTAGATCGCCTGGCTGCGATCTCGTGGAGGCCTACGCATCAGATCGTCAGCGCTTTCCTGAGACTCATACACGAATGATCCGGCCGGATCAATAATCATCTCCATGAAAGCAATATGTACGGGAAGCAGTATCGGCGCCAACCCAAAAAAACCAGGTAGGGCCGCTAGTCCTGCAATCGGAATGTGAATTGTGACAATAAATGCAATGGCCTTGCGAAGATTCTGATAAATCTGACGACCTCGCTCTATCGCAAGCACAATAGAAGTGAAGTCATCATTAAGCAGAACCAGGTCTGCTGCCTCGCGTGCGACATCAGTTCCCCGGTGTCCCATCGCAATTCCGATATCTGCTGCCTTGAGTGCTGGGCTATCATTGACCCCATCGCCCGTCATGGCTACTACATGGCCCATTCGTTGATAGGCCTGCACGATCCGCAGTTTTTGATTCGGCCTAATTCTTGCGTAAACAGAGCAACATTCAATTTTCTGTTCTAATTCGCTGTCTGACATCTGCTCCAGCGCATCACCGGTAATCACAATTGGTGCTTCGCTCACTAAATCTTGATCAACAACCCCAGCTTCCTGACTGATTGCAAGCGCCGTAGCAGGATGATCACCAGTAATCATGACTACCCGTATACCGGCGGTTTTACAACGAGCAATCGCCTCGGGAATCCGGGGCCGTAATGGATCTGCAAGACCGATTAGTCCAGAGAAGTTCAGATAAAACTCACGCTGATACTCGGGGAGCGGATCGGCGCAACCCCAATCGGCGCGTGCGACAGCCAAGACGCGATATCCCTGCCTCGCCATATCAGAGGCAGTTTTTAAGACTTGGCGTGCATTCTCCTCGGAGAGATCACAACACGGCAACACAGCCTCTGGCGCCCCCTTCATCGCAACCGTAAGTTGATCCGAATTCTGTCGACGGACATTGGTTACCGCAGAGAACTCTGCCGATAAAGCATAGGCCCTCACAATTGCTTCATCCTGAGTCGGTTCAGCACACCCTGATCCGTCGCCGTATAGATCAAGTATTGCTCGCTCAGTAGGATCCATAGAGTGTTCAGAGCAAGCAAGGGCAGCATTGGTAACAAGCTGTCGGCTAGCTTCGCTGAGGCGATCCCGCGTATCCACAATCGCCCGGCCATCAGTTGATAATGCCAAAACCTGCATTTGATTCAGAGTAAGCGTGCCGGTCTTGTCCACGCAGAGCACTGTGGCCGACCCAAGGCGTTCGATTGCAGTTTTTCGGCGGGTCAGGACATGATGCTGTGAAATCCGCCAAGCCCCCATTGCCATAAATGTCACTAATACGACTGCGAATTCCTCTGGGATTAACCCCATCGCCGCAGTGATGCCAGCCAATAACGCTGCTACCCAATCATCTGCCGCACGGTAAGCTAGTCCGAACACGACTAGGCTGACGACAATCGCTAGAACTGTAAACATTCGGACCAAGCGTCCAATATCGCTCTCTAGCTGTCCCGGCGGATCTGTTACCTGAGTGGCTGCAAGGCCGATTTTTCCAAACTCAGTGTAAGTGCCGGTGGCAATTACCCGGCCCACAGCATTACCGCGTACCGCCAGACAGCCCAGCCGTGCAATGCCAGTCTCATCAGATTTTCCAGACCATTTTTCAACGGGTACTGATTCTCCGGTGAGCAGAGATTCATCGAGATAAAACTCCTGGCACGAAAGGAGCCTCACATCGGCTGGCACGCGATCCCCCTCTGCCAACACAACCAGATCGCCAGGCACCACATCCCGGGCCGCGATTCGACGATGTTGATCCGCCCGAACGACAAATGCCCTTGGCGAGGCGAGCTCACGTAAGCTATCGAGAACCCGGTCTGCACGACGCTGCTGAATAATAGAAATGCTTGCGCTCAGCGCGACGAAAACCGATAAGACTGCCGCATCGATGATGTTACCGAGAACAAAATAGATCAGACCAGCAACACAAAGCAGCTGGAATACTGGTTCTTTAAGAACCTCGATGAGAACCTTGAAAAGCGTTGACTGCCCTGTCCGCGGTAGCTGGTTGGGCCCAAAGCGAATTAAACGTTGCTCGGCTTCATGGTCTGTTAGCCCTCGCGGTCGGATCGATGCAATCACTTCCACCTTAATGGTGCAGCCATAAGAATGAAGTCCGATAGATTAGTCAGGCTAAATAATTTCCTATAGGACCAATCTCATGACAACGAAAAATATGGAATTACTAAAAAAAGATGTTCAGACACTCATTACTGATGCGCAACAGCTCTTTCAGGATGCATCAAACGCGGGGGGTAAGCAGGCTGCTGAACTGCAAGCGCAAGGTGCATCTTTGCTGCAACAAGCCATTTCCGACCTTACCGCCTTTCAACAGTCGGCAGTTATTCGTGGAAAACAGTTTGTTTCCTCTACCGATCAATATGTGCACCAAAAGCCATGGACTGCCGTTGCCGTGTCTACCGGAATTGGCATTTTGCTCGGAATGCTGATGGCAAGACGATAGACGGCAGTGAAGCTTGTGGTAGTCCCTTATCTACTTGCTCTGTCATCTGGGCTTGCCGCCCTAATCACTACAACGCTGTTATGGGCTGTTTTAACAGTGATCGGCGCTGAGGCGTATTCCGGCCAAAAACAGATCGCCTTTTTTGCACTGATTATCTTTATGGCACATCTCATTTTTGCTGCCGCAATCTTTAGTCGTATGAGACGCCGATGGAACAAGGCCACCGAAAACTTTAATTTTGCAATTTCCATAATTGCTATTTTATTTCCCTTGCTGCGCTTGTTACTGCAAATGCTGCTTCGAGCTCGGCGCCGATCTGCCTAAGAAGGCTCGCCGATCATGAATCACATCGATATGAGTAAAGAATGCAAACCAGGGGTGAAGTGTTTCTCGGATTCACACACCCGGAGAGCACTTTCATCATTGAGATAAACAAGAATTCTCTTCGGACACATCATCGTGTTTAAGTGGCTCACGGATTGGTTTGTGAGCTTTTTTCAATTACCAGGAGATTCACATGAACAAACTAGTGCGCGCATCCAAGAGATTTTGGAAAGACGAGAGTGGCGTAACCGCAATTGAGTATGGGCTGATTGCAGCACTCATCGCTGTGGGGATTATTTCCGCTGTCACCCTTATTGGGACAGACTTGAAAGCCGCGTTTAACGCGATCGCAACGAAGCTTCCCGACAGCTACCAATAACATATGACAAATCCGTCCCGATGTTATTAGAAATGCTCCTGGAACGCTCGCCATTGAGCCCTGCTGCGGCATCAACACTATCTTTGCTGGTTCTGCTTGTATTAGCTGCTGGCTTTGATATTGCTCAGCGCAGGGTTCCCAATAGCTTAATCATTGGAGGGCTGATCGTCGCACTATCTCTAGCAGCGTTTTCGGGCTGGTCAGGATTGGGGCGCATGGCACTGGGAAGTGCCGCTGCGCTTGTGGTTTTACTTCCAGTGTATGCGAGTGGAATGATGGGCGCCGGTGATATCAAGCTGATCTCTGTTGTCGGCGGATTTCTGGGGCTTCATCATTTCCTCTTCGCATTGCTGTGTATTTTTATAGCAGGTGGACTCGTATCCGCTTTTTATTTCTGGCGCCCCAAGGCTAATGCAACGAATTCGGGCGTGCCTTATGCGGTGGCGGTCTTAGGTGGCGTGGCGGCTTACCTGTCCGTGCTTTCATAGTCTTAAAAAACATTTCAGACAAACGGAGGGGCGGATGCTGAATAATCGTCGATCTTTACTTGTTCTTACCGGAGCCATCGTAACCGGACTAATTGCCGTTGTCCTGGCGATACAGTGGACCAATCAAAAAATCGCTCAAAGCGTGACACAGGTCGCAGTTGCGAGTAAAGATATTGATGCAGGAGAAAAGCTCAGCCGTGACAATATGCAATTGGTGTCGTGGCCGCGCTCCTCGCTGGTCCGAGGCTCAGCTGCTTCTGTTGAGCCGCTCGATGGCCGGGTCGCAGCGCAGACGATCACCGCCGGCGAGCCCATTCTTGAGCAAAGACTTGCTGCTAGCGGCGTTCGGCCCGGACTTAGCGCCATCATTGCCCCCGGCCGCCGCGCAATGACTGTAAAAGTAAACGAGGTCATCGGCGTAGCGGGTTTCGCCCTTCCGGGAAACTATGTCGATATCCTAGTTACGCTCAATCAAACCAATCAATCACCAATTTCTCGCATTGTTCTAGAGCGCATTCCTGTCCTGGCAGTCGCCCAGGAGCATACAGTGAAGGATGAGAGCAAGCCGAAAGTGGTAAGTGCGGTAACGCTCGAGGTAACACCCGAGCAGGCAGAACGCTTGGATCTTGCCCGAAGCATTGGCGCATTATCCATGGTGCTACGCAATCAAATTGATAAAGATCCCGTCGTATCGCGGGGTGCATTGATTTCGGATATTTATCGAGCCCCCTCAGGCAGTTTAAATCAGCATCTCTCAGCGCCTCGCCCAGAATCATCTACTGGCCGAATCGAGATTATTCGGGGCATACAGCGCTCCACTTTGAACCAGAGCTGATCTTCAAATGGATACTTTCCTTATGAAAATAAATTTAGGTCGGATCGCTACGGCTACTTTCTTGACTCTGCTATGTCTGCCAGGTTTTGCACAACATCTGGCACAGACACAAACTGCAGAAAAAAATACTTCGACAGATAAAGTCCGCAAGAACGCTCCGCCTGCGGAGGCTACCGCACTTCAAAAAAATGAAGTACCCGTGTTACTGAGCATCGGAAAGTCGATTGTGTTGCCAATCGAGGGCGCAATATCACGGGTATCGATCGCAAATCCGGAGATCGCTGATATCACATTAATTCGTTCAAGTGAACTTTATGCCGTGGGGAAGCGCTCAGGCAGTACCAATATTTTTCTCTGGAAAAAAAGCGGTGAGCTCGTCGTAATGGATGTAATCGTAAATGCAGATACGGCAGGGCTGATTGCAAAGTTGCGCGAACTCATGCCGAGCGAAGACCAAATTCGTGTGAGTTCTGCAGGTGAAACACTTGTGCTTTTGGGTCAGGTGGCGGATGCGGTGAAAGTTCAGCGTGCCGTACTGATTGCAGAGCAGTTCACCGGCAAGCGGGTGATCAATCTTTTGGGGATCGGTGAAGTACCGCAGGTGCTATTAGAAGTCAAAGTAGCAGAAGTTTCTAAAAAACTTACCGATAAGATTGGCGTTGCCTGGGGATTCAATGGCGCAAACGGTAGTTTCTCTTATGCAATTCTGGGCAACTTACTCACCGGGGGGATTCTCAGCACGCCCGCTGGCTCTGGCGGTGGCATTAGTGCAACACGGGGAAATGACTCGATAAAGCTAGAGGCAGAAATCAAAAATGGCCTGATCAAGATTCTTGCTGAGCCCAATATCATTGCCGTTAGCGGTCAAGAGGGTGCCTTTCTCGCTGGCGGAAAGATTTTTATTCCGGTTCCGCAGACCAGTGGGGGTGGCACAACCATTACCCTAGAAGAGCGGGAATATGGCGTAGGGCTGAGATTTTTGCCGACAGTACTAGAGGGCGGAAAAATCAACCTCAGAGTGACTCCCGAAGTTTCCGAACTTGCAATTGAAGGCACTCGCGTGACCTCTGGTAATAACACGACGGTGCTTCCGACCATTTCTACGCGTCGCGCCTCCACGACCGTGCAACTAATGGATGGCCAGAGTTTCGCGATTGGCGGTTTGATCAAAAATAATGTCACTGAGACTATCTCTGGGTTTCCTTTTTTAAGCGAAATTCCTGTAATCGGTGCCTTGTTTCGCAGCAGCGAATTCATCTCTGATCGCAGTGAATTGATGTTTTTGGTCACCCCGAGATTGGTTAAGCCTCTGGCAAAAGCCGCCAGCTTGCCGACCGATCGTTTCGTTCCGCCCAGCCGTTCAGAGTTCATGCTCAATGGCCAGCTAGAGGGATCATCGCCACCCACCGCACCCCTTACACCGCGGGCTGCATCACCTGAAACACCATTGGCGGATGTGGTCGTAATGCCTGTGGCTGACTCTGCTTTAACTTCAGAAAATATCGATGGAGATCGACCATGACTCACAGTAACTCTACGAAAGTCGTGGTGGCTGTTACCTTGTGTGTAACAGTCCTCGCCGGCTGCGCCCACGACTACAGCATTGAGCGTTCATTCGGTACATCGGTAAGCGCCGCTATAAAGGAGCAGTCGATACGCCCCAATGGTATCGGCTACGACGGTGTGGTCATCGGGCTTGAGGGTGCACCGGCAAAAGCGGTGATTGATCGTTACAACCGAAGCTATGAATTTCCACAGAATCTTGGAAATGTACTGACGATTGGGGTTGGCACTGGAACAACTCCCGCCACCGGTACCCCAGGCATGCCGATAACCGCGAGCCCGGTCGGAGTCGGCGGACGATAACGCTGATGAGCACTTTTACAGATCTGACTGCGCTTAAAAGTCATGTGCATGGGCAGCTGCTCAAGCGCCTTGACCTTACGGTGATGGAGCGGCTTGAGATCGATGAGTTACGCGCTGAACTCGGCGATCTAGTCAAAATGATTGTCAACGATGAGCAGATTAAGCTGAGTGCTGATGATCTCACAGCGTTAGTACAGGCGATTCAAAATGAAGTGATGGGACTTGGGCCGATTGAGCCCCTGATGGCAGATCCCACCGTATCTGACATTTTGGTCAATGGAAGCTCTGCAGTGTATGTAGAAAGATTTGGCAAACTTGAGCGAACTTCGGTTCGATTCTCTGGTCATGACCACGTGTTTCGAATCATAGAAAAAATTGTTTCTAGAATCGGTCGGCGCATCGATGAATCGAGTCCCATGGTTGATGCACGGCTCCCCGATGGCTCTCGCGTTAACGCCATCATCCCCCCTCTGGCACTCGATGGCCCCATGCTCTCAATTCGTCGATTCAGTGCTAAGCCCTTGAAAGTAGCCGACTTAATACGTCTGGGAACAATGACTCCCGATATGGCGACGGTACTCGAGGGGCTGGTCGCCTGCAGGATGAACATTCTGATTTCCGGAGGTACAGGCAGCGGTAAAACAACGCTGCTTAACATGATGTCGGGCTTTATCACCGATACCGAACGCATCATTACGATTGAAGACGCAGCCGAGCTTCGACTGCAGCAGCCGCATATCGTAAGGCTTGAGACACGCCCCCCGAACGTAGAAGCCCGTGGCGAAATCACACAGCGCTTACTCGTTAAAAATAGCTTGCGGATGCGGCCAGATCGTATTGTGATCGGCGAGGTACGCGGCGGCGAAGTTCTCGATATGTTGCAGGCAATGAATACTGGCCATGAGGGGTCGATGACTACGATTCACGCCAACTCGCCACGCGATGCAATGATCCGCCTCGAAAATATGGTTGGGCTTGCAGGGGTCTCTATTGGTTTACGCGCGATTCGTCAGCAAATCGTTTCTGCGCTTACCGCTGTGATCCAGATCAGTCGTCTGATTGATGGATCAAGAAAAATAACGAGCATACAAGAGATTACCGGTATGGAAGGTGATGTTATTGAAATGCAGGAAATATTTCAGTTTCATCAGTCAGGGGTCACTACAGACCGTCGGCCAGTCGGCAGCTTTATCGCCACTGGAATACGACCAAAATTCGCCGAGCGGCTCTTGGTGCGCGGCTTTCATCTCCCCGAGGCATTCTTTGATCCCCACCGACTCGCTGCCTAACTCCGCAAAGCCCCATCTATGCTCAGCGTTACGCTTCTGATTCTTTTTTTATCGGTATCAGTTACGGTGTTTACCACCGCCCAAGTATGGTGGGGCTACCGCTCAGCGGCAAGTCAAGCGTATTCGTTGGATGTGACAGCCAATGAGAAAAAAACTAGAAGTCATTCACGGCTATTGCGTGATCTCCGATTAAGCGAGCGGCCACAAGTGGATAGATGGCTCCAACGGATTCCCATGGCGGGTTATTTACAATTTTTATTAGGGCAGGCAGGCATCCATTGGATGACCGATCAGTTTTTAACGCTGATGGTTTTAGTTTGGATGCTTGCAACCACAGTCCTTGTGCTACTCGATTTGCCTGTCTGGCTCTCAGGGATTGGCGGCCTTGGCGCCGCAGCGCTACCGGTCATCGTCGCCTTGCAGAAAAAGCGGCGTCGACTCCGGTTGCTGGATCAGCAACTTCCAGATTTTCTCGATTTGGTCGCGCGTGCGATGCAGGCAGGGCATTCGTTTTCCAGTGCACTATCTGTGGTCAGCAAAGAGGCGGTCGAGCCTATTGGCTCAGAGTTTCGGCGCGTATTCGAGGAGATTAATTTTGGAAGCTCAGTAAAAGAGGGATTGCAGTCGTTGTCAATGCGCAGCACTAGCGAGGATATCCGCTATTTTGTAATCGCTGTTTTAGTTCATCTTCAAACTGGCGGAAGTTTGACATCGCTACTGCTGGGGCTATCTAACCTGATTCGAGATCGCCAGCGACTGCGAAAGCTTGGCCAGGTCCTCTCGGCTGAGGGGCGCCTATCGGCTTGGATTCTGAGCGTACTCCCCTTTGGAACCGCATTGCTGATGTATGTAGTTAACCCAGAGTTTGTTTCTGTGTTGTGGACCCATCCCACAGGCTATCTGCTGATTCAAATCACGCTGGGTTTAATGATTATTGGAATTTTGTGGATGCGAAAAATCATTCACTTCCGAATTTAAGGGCTGCTATGGATCCACTGTTATTACTCGTGCTGACCTTGCTCTTTATTGCTGTAGTTGTAGGCATCCTGATGACTGTGACATTAATACCGACCGGGATCCCTATCGGCTCGGCATCGACTCAGTCTAAGTTTTTGGATTTCGGTCCCAAGCTGAGGGTCAATGCCTCATCCTGGGTTACCGAAATGGGCGATCGATTCCGACAGCGATTTGGAAAGTATTTGCCCTCTATGCTCAGAGAGGATCAATGGCAAGATTCTCGACTGCAGCATAAGTTCTTCCAGGCGGGCTATCGCAGCCATACCGCGACATCTCTGCTGCTCGGTGCGATCGTGATATCAGCTGGTATTGGCCTCGTGGGCGGGATAGTTCTCGCACTAAGCTGGAGCGACGGCATCCAGCTGGTTCGGGTGATGGTCGCTGCCGGGCTAGGCTTGGTGGTTGGGGCTCTAGTTCCCCTGTCTTGTTTGGAAATATTGACCCGAAGGCGTCAGCGACAGCTCTTGGGACACTTTCCGGACGCGCTCGATCTGATTCGCATCTGTCTTGAAGCGGGACTTGGGCTGGACGCCGCTATTCAGCGCGTCGGGCAGGAATTCCGACAAGTAGCGCCCGCCTTGTTTGATGAATTTTATGTGCTGAGCCTCGAATTGCGCGCAGGAGCTGGCCGGGCCCAGGCATTGCAAAATTTAGCGCTGCGGACCGGGCTTTCCGAGATTCGCTCCTGGGTAACGATGATCATTCAGTCGGAGAAATTTGGCACGGGAATAGCCGAAGCCGTAAAAATTCATTCAGATCAATTACGACTCGGACGCCGGCTAAATGCCGAGCAGCGTGCTGCGACCCTTTCGACCAAGCTCCTGTTTCCTTTGATTTTTTGTATCTTTCCCGCCTTGATGCTTGTCTTGCTTGGCCCGGCAGGTATCACCATCCAGCAGCAGTTCGGGCATTCCATAGAAGTGAATCGTTGAATGCATCAGCCAATTAAGTCCTTGGTGCGAGCCTTCGTTCTCTTTCAGCACGCTTTAAAAGCGTATTCCACGCCTCGAGGCGCTGCGGCAGTCGAATTCGCTCTGATACTTCCTTTATTACTGCTGTTGGTCTTTGGAATTATCAATTACGGTGCATTAATGTATGACCAATCCGTGATTACCAATGCT
>RFRK01000090.1 GCA_009924525.1 Betaproteobacteria bacterium | reverse complement strand
GTTCTGGCAGTGCTGGCGATGATGCTGATCCCCCTGCCGCCAGCGGCACTGGATGCACTCTTTACCTTCAACATCGCCGCCTCAATCATGGTGCTGCTGGCAGCGATGCAGATCAAGTCGTTTAAAGACTTCATCGCTTTCCAACGATTCTGCTGATCACCACACTCTTAAGACTCTCGCTAAACGTAGCCTCCACCCGGGTGGTGCTGGCCGAGGGCCACACTGGGCCAGATGCGGCAGGGGTTGTGATTGAGGCCTTTGGCCTATTTTTAATTGGCGGCAATTTTGCAATCGGCATCATTGTATTTTTAGTGATCACGCTGATTAACTTTATGGTGATCACTAAAGGCGCAGGCCGCGTGGCAGAAGTCTCGGCCCGCTTTGCATTAGATGCCATGCCCGGCAAACAGATGGCCATTGATGCCGATCTGAATGCCGGCATCATCAAAGAAGATGAGGCCCGCAAGCGCCGCCAAGAGGTTAGCCAAGAAGCTGATTTTTATGGCTCCATGGATGGTGCATCGAAGTTTGTCCGTGGTGATGCCATCGCTGGCATCGTGATTCTTTTTGTCAACCTCATTGGTGGCCTGATCATCGGTATGGCACAGAAGGGCCTGGGCTTCATGCAGGCGCTGCAGACCTACGGCACGCTAACGATTGGCGATGGCTTAGTCGCCCAGGTGCCAGCGCTGATCATCTCGACTGCGGCCGGTATTCTGGTCACCCGGGTCGCCTCGGATGAAGATCTCTCAGGCCAGGTCTCCAAACAATTTGAAGGCAGCGGCAATACGCTTTTTATTGTCGCAGTGATTCTCTTTTTGCTGGGCCTCGTGCCCGGCATGCCGCATGTGCCCTTTATCGCCTTTGCCCTGCTTTTTGGCGGTCTAGGCTATCTGCTTAATAACCGGCTGAAGAAAAACGAGCAAAAAGCGAAAGAGGCCGCAGCGGCCGTGCCACAAAAAACCGAACTCGAGTGGTCGGATGTGCCAGTGATTGAGCCGCTGTGCCTGGAGCTTCCTTACCGACTCATTCCGCTGGTCGATAAAGGTGATGAAAGCGATCTGATTAAACGCATTCGGGCAATCCGAAGAAAATTTGTTAACGAGATTGGGTTTTTAACGCCCTCAGTTCACATTCGAGATAACCTGCAGCTGCCGGCTGAGACCTATCGGTTTTTACTCTACGGTGCTGAAGTAGGCCGCGGCCAATGCCTTCCCGATAAGCTTTTGGCGATTTTTCCTCAGGGCGACACGCAGCCGCTGGCGGGTATCCAGGTAAAGGACCCCACCTATGGCATGCCAGCAGTCTGGATTGATCGCAGTCAGCGCGATGAGGCGATTAGCAAAGGCTATACGGTGGTCGAGCCCGCAGTGGTGATGACCACACACCTTGATCATTTGGTGCGATCACACTCCCATGAGCTTTTGGGCCGCCAGGAGACCCAGGATTTACTCGATCATTTCAAGACAAGCTATCCAAAGCTTGTTGAAGATGTCGTCCCCAAGGTGGTCACGTTGGCCAATCTGCAGAGAATCCTGCAGCTGCTTCTCGAAGAAGGTGTGCCAGTAAAAGATCTGCGCACGATCTTGGAGGTAGCAAGTGAGAATGCGGCGCTTCTTACCGATCCCAACAATGTACTTGCGCCCGTGCGCTACGCCCTGCGCCGAACCATCATTCAAGAGACTTTCGGTGACTCGAATGAATTTAAAGTCCTTGGGGTTCACCCGGAGTTTGAGCGGCTGATTGATCACACCGTGGGCAACGCTGCCGCAGCGCCCGAGGGTGCGATCGAGCCCTCGCTGGCTCGGCTCTTTGGTGAGGAGGTGATCGTGGGCATCAACGAGATGGAGGGTCAGGGCCTAGCGCCCGTTATCCTGACGGGGTCCAAGTCCCGCCTGACCCTGTCTCGGCTTGCCCGACGCATCAAATCCCAGGCGATCGTGCTCTCGATGAGCGAGCTGCCCTCGACCGGGAATGTCACTTTTCATAAAGTCCTCTGTAACCGGGGTGCAGCCGGTTAAACTCTCGTAAATCATCATGGGACCTGAACGATTCGTTGCGGCCTCGGCCGCTGAAGCCTTAAAGCAAGTCCGCCGCGCACTCGGTCCGGACGCCATGGTGCTCTCCACAAAAGAGACGGCCGAAGGTGTCGAGATCATGGCCATCACCCCGGATGCGCTGGATCAGCTTTCTGCTGGGATTAGCCGAAGCACCGGAGGCGGTGTTCCAGGAAGTAGTTCCGGTGAGCTCTACAGCGCCCCACCCCGGCGCTCAAGCCCGTCGACTCCAGGTATTCCGCATGAGCTGGTGATCTCGGATGTAATCAAGTCGCAACGCAACCTTGATGGCTCTCCGGTCTACAGCCCAGAGCAGCTTGGACGTGGCAAATCCGGTGAGCCGGCCGCGACTGGCTCGGCTACAAAACCATCTGCATCACGCGACTCAGAAGTTGCCGCAAGCGCACTTGCCGCAGCCTCAGCCAATGCCGCTGAAATGAGCCGGCTCGTTTTACAGATGGCAGAGGTAAAAAATCTGCTGCAGTCTCACCTGGCCAGCAACTTCTGGAGCAACCTGCAGCAAAATGCCCCGGCCCATGCCGATGTGGTGAAAACTTTAATCAATGCGGGCTTTTCTCCGAAGCTTTGTGCCGATATCGTGCAGGCCATTCCCAAAGAAGGCGACACCGCGACACTATTAAAACGTGTCAGCGACATCGTTGAAGCCTTAATCAAAGTCCAAGACCCCATCGATGTATTTGATGAAGGCGGCATCTTCACTTTCATTGGGCCGACCGGCGTGGGTAAGACCACCTCGGTGGCCAAAGTCGCGGCCCGCTGTGTGCTGCGCTATGGCCGCAATCAGGTAGCGCTACTTACCACCGACACCTATCGAATCGGCGCTCAGGAGCAGCTGAAAGTCTTTGCCAAGATTCTTGGCCTGCCTGTGGTCTCGGTGCGCGACAGCGATGACCTCGCCGCCAAGCTTAAAGAAGCCTCTAAGCGCAAGATCGTGCTCTTGGATACCGCGGGCGTGGGCCAGCGCGATACTTTAATGGTCGATCAGACCCAGCTGCTGGCAAAAGGCTCGGCGAATTCGCACCGGATTTTAGTGATGAGTGCCACCACCGATCTGCGCACACAAGAAGATGTGATCATGCTGCATAACCGGGCAGACTCGACAGAAAAAATTAAGTCGGTGATTGTGACCAAAACCGATGAGGCCGCGCTGGTTGCGCCGATTCTGGATTGCCTGATCCGCCACGAGCTGCCGCTACTGTTTATCTCCAACGGTCAGCGCGTACCCGAGGACCTTAATCCCCCCAATGCCCAATATCTCGCCCACCGCGCGATGCGCCCGCGGACCCTGTCGGGCGAAACAGGGCTGGCCTCTGAGCAGATTCCCGCAGTCCTTGCCGATAATCTTGCCCAATGGTCGAAGACACCAAGCTAGAGCAGCCCGCAGAAATCAAAACGGACCAGGCTGAAGGCCTGCGTTCGATGTTTGGCGATCGCGTTCCTCGCGTGATTTGCATGTCTTGCGCACTTGAGGCCGATACCGCGAGCACCCTGACACTGGGCACCGCCCACGCCCTTCGCCAGCAGGGCCAACGCGTGCTGCTGGTCGATGAAATCCCGCTGCAAGAGCGGCGCGATATTCATGGACTGGCCTATCCCGTGCGATACGACATCGCCCAGGTCTTGGAAAACGACATCCCCTTAGAAAAAGCCATCTGCAAAGCTGAAGAAAACCTCTGGTATGCCACTGGCCTGCGGATGGAGCGCTCTTACATGAAGCACAAGCTTCGTCATCCCTCACTGATCGACCGAATCGTCAAGGCCAAAATCGAGCTGGATTTGATTCTCTTGGCGACCAAAAATCCTATAGAAGGCGTGCTTCGGGCCTATGCCCATGACATCCAACAGCTTGTGGTCTGCGCCCCCGAAGAGCCCAGCATGATTCAGGCACTTGAGTTTGTGCGATCCATCTCCTACCGCACCGATGGCGCGAAAATTCCGGTGCTAATCATCGGCGGGGATTCCGAAGCTGCGGGCCAGGAGGCCTTTGATCGACTGCAATCGGCATCGCAGTCACTGATGGAGCAGCCCCTGGAGTCAATGGGATGGATTCCCGCAGTGACCATTCCGAATTCAACCAAACACACCCCATTGCCCGCAGGATTGATCCTGCCGGCAACGCTGTATGCGAAACTCGCAGGCACCACGCTCCAGCTGACCTGATGTCTGCCCGCAAAAACGCCTACGCCCAATCCACCGCACTCGATCCCAAAGAATCGGTGACCCAGTACGCTCCGCTGGTGCGTAAGCTGGCGTTTCAAATCGCCTCGCGACTGCCGCCAAATGTGGATCTTGATGACCTAATTCAGGAAGGCATGATGGGGCTTTTGGATGCAGTAAAACGCTACGAGCCCCGGCCCGGATTAAATTTCGAGGCCTATGCCCGATTCCGCATCATTGGCGCAATCTACGACAGCTGCCGCGAAAACGATATCCTGCCGCGCAACCAACGCGACAAGCTCTCTGAGCTTGAAAAAGCTGTCCGACGCTTAGAGCAGGAACTCGGCCGCTCGCCTACTGATCAAGAAATCGCCGATGCCTGCGAGATCTCCATCGAGCAGTATCACGAGACTCTCGATACCGCAGTCGGAATGACCGCAATCGACGATGTTCCCGAGCATCTACTGCCGATTGCTGAGGGTGCAGACCCATCTCAGATCACATCGTTTAAGCAGATCGCCAAGCAGCTCGCGGGTGTCATCAAGGATCTGCCCGAGAAAGAACGGATGGTCGTGGCCCTGCACTATCAGGAAGATTTAAGCTTTCGAGAGGTCGCCTATGTGATGGACCTCACTCCGGGCCGCATTAGCCAAATTCATACTCAGGCCATGGTCCGAATTCGCGCCCATCTGGGTACTGATCTGAGTTTTCGACCCTAAAGAAGCTGCCGGCCTGCGATCGGCCAGCCGCCGCTAGACTTTTCTCGATAACAGGCTGCCCAGCACACTGGGCACATGGCCGCGCTCTGAGTAAGTGGCCTCGGCAGACTGCTGGGCAACGGTGGCACGCAAGGCAGCATTTTTCTGCATCGCGATCCGGATTAATTCGCCATTGACTTTGTGATCAACAGAGGCCTTGGTGATTAATTCCCTAAGCCTTAGTTTTTCCTGCTCGGCAGAGCGGTCGAGGGCGGAACGCAGGCTATCGATGCCACCCGGGTAGGCCGCAATCGCATCCAAGGCCTTCTGGGCGGTATCAATTGCGGCGGGATAGTCGTCAATGCGCTCAGCCTCAAGGGCTGCGCGCAATGCCGCAACCGATGAGGCCATCTGCTCAATTAAGCTTGCTACTGCAGGCGATGACAATTACCGAGCCCGGCGCATCGATGAGGCAATGGCATCGCTCAGAATCGACTCGGCCACACGGTCGTAATCGATTTCGAACTCGCCTGCCGCAATTTTCGAACGGATCTCGTCGAGTAATTTAACGTCAGTGCTTTTATCAATGCTTTTGGCGTTGGCAATTGCCGCTGCCACATTGATATCTAGAGAAGCGGCGGGAGAGGCGGCTTTCGCGCCTGCTGCTGCCGGGTTCGCGCTGGCCGCAGGGGTCGACATCGACTGCGCGGACTCAGCCTGAGTCCGGCGATTCTGATCTACCCTGGTATCGACGATCTTTGACGGATCAATCTTCATGGCCAGCTTCCTATTTCCCTTTTCTGCTTCCGACCCACCCCCAGCGGGGACTAGTCGATCACTACCTCAACAACTCCGGCGCGAACCACCCGGCCAGACGCCTGCTGGCCATCGGGCATACGCACCCGAATACTATCGCCAATCGCGCCGGCCGACATCGCCACACCCTCGCCACTGGCTTGGAATCCTTTGCCCTGAATCTGGACTCGGACCCCTTCTCCTACCTTGATTACGGAAGGCTCACGCAAAATGTTTAGGGCGAGGGCTGCCCCCTGCGCCAGGGGCTGACCCAGCATCTTGCCCTGGACCTCTTCGATCGATCGGGCCAGGTCCGCGGGCGTGCGGGTGATATCGGTAGATACGACCTCGAGATCGTCAGCCTTTAGCCGGGTGCCCTGGGCTAGATAGCGCTTGGCCACCACCTGAGGGCCAAAGACCCGGGTCTGCACTGCGACCGTGACCCCCCAGAAGGGCTTCTGGCATCGGACCACGACACTAAAACTGCCCCAGGGACGGGCCTTTGGGGATGCCAGCGCAACCTCTGGCGGATTCGGGCATTCGCCTAAGCGCTGGCGCGTCCGCCCGACCCGGACCTCGACTTTGAGGCCGTCCAGGCTGGGGTGGCTTCGGACCATCTTGGTAATTCGGGCCAGGATCTCGGGGGGCAGGTCCTCCTCGGCAATCGAGGGGGGACCACTGCCTTGCTCGTATCGGGAGGGCTCAAGGGCCCTCTGGGCCTGCGCCAGCTGGCTTAAAAGCATCAGGCCCGCAAGCCCGATGACCAGATAAATCAGGAACTTGCCGGAACTACCCATATCACCG
>RFRK01000089.1 GCA_009924525.1 Betaproteobacteria bacterium | reverse complement strand
CGAAGCACAAATCATGCCGAATCCGCCTGCTCTGCAGCCTTTGCAGAGCCACGCTCATAAAACTCCCCCCGCTCCTCGGCCCGCATCATGCTGGGCCCGAGCCTGCCGCGCTCTAAGGGTGCCTTTAAGTACTCGGCCGGGTGTTGAATGCTATTGACCTTAACGGCATAACGGCCGTTTTTCACGCCGTATTTGCCTCGAATCACGGGTAACCCATCTACATAAACCGTGACCGGATCGACAATCTCAATGGGGATGATTTCTCCGACTGCCATGGAGAGCACATCACCCAGATGCATTTCTTTTCTGGCCAAGACGGCTACCGCGGTCACCGGTGCAGATTGCACCTCATTGTTTAGTTTGTTGACCCAGACCTCATCAGGCTCGGTAACCAGCTGCATATTTTCGTAGAGCACGCCTTTTAGGGGCTCTAAGACCCAAAACGGGATGCACAGATCCACATCGCCTTCTCGGCCGTTAATATCGATGGTGAACTTGGCATGCATCACCATCTCCTGGGGGCTGGTGATTTTTGCAAACGCGAAGTTCGTTTCCTGGCGCATGAAGTCAAACTTCATTTCATGGACAGACTTCCAGGCTTTTTCATACTCATTGAGTAACCCATCCATGATCCGGCGCACGATCCTTAACTCAGTGGCGGTGTACTCCTTGACATTGGAGCGCGGCGCAAGCCTGCCTTCGCCACCAAACATGTTATCGATGGCGATATAGATAACTCCCGGGTCAATACACCAGCAGCCAGTGCCCTTCAGTGACCGGATGTTGACAATATTGATATTGGTACGCTCGGGAAAGCTTTTCACAAACTGCGCATAGGTCTTCACCATCGGCAGCTGCACCCGCACCTCCACGGGGGAGCGGATCATATTGAATAAAGTAAGCCTGACGGTACGGGCGAATTTCTCGTGGATTAATTCCAGCGTGGGCATGCGCCTGCGCGAGAGCTGCTCAAGCTTATTGAACATGCCCTTTTGGTGCTCAACCTTGGCTCGATAGGCGGCGTCCATGCCCTCAACCTGGCTGGATGGCTCAGCTAAGCCGTTGTCCTGATCGGCTACAGCCGAATCGGTGGCAGAGGGGTTTTCGGTTTCGGCCATACGTAAGTGCCTTTATCGCATCCTGAGATTAATCTAATGCGGGTCGATGCTTACTGCATCACCAGTCGATCGAACAACACACCCTGCACTGGAAGATCCATCTCGGTCACCTTCCAATACTGTGCGGCTGCCTCAATCGCAGTCTGGCTTAAACGCTCACCTGCTGTTGTCTGCTTGGGGACTGCACCAATACGCTCCAGGTTCGCAAGCTCGGCCGACTCCATGCGTTGTTGCAGGATATAAATCGCTGTGAGCTGAGGTTCAATGATTGAATTGATGACCAGCGCGATTTCCTTGGCCATCGCATTTTTGCCATCAACAGTCGCCAGCTCCTGCATGGTGCGCGAAGACAGCACCAGAATGATTTTGTCTCGTATCACCGGCAGGAATTGCTTGATCTTGCCCTCGGTGCCGGCATCACCGGTACGCAAAACAATCGTCGTCTGCAGATAGTGCTCGCCGCCCCGGCCAGGAAGATTGACCGTGAACTCATCCATTTTGATAAATCGCGGCGGCTTATTCTCTTTGCGGAATTCCATCTGCTTTTTGAGCTGGTATTCCGGGGTCGCCTCAAGCTCGGCCTGCTTACGCTTTGCCTCGGCCTGGGCCTGCGACCACATGTAATAGCCCACACCACCACCAATCGCCACAACCGCGCCGAGAATGATGAAGATGAGCTTTTTCTTACTCTTTTTTGGGGCCTCTTCACCCTCAGGCATTGAGGCAGGAGCAGATGCTGCCGGGGCGGCATCTGCGGGGAGTACGTTTTCTTCAGCCATGATGTTCTCTCACTATGGTTGGCGAATGGTTAAGCAACTAAATGAATTCCGTCATCAACCGCAGCTGACCGCTGGGCGACAGAGTTGTTCCCTGCAACCGACGAGGTCGCCTGGGCATTGGCACGCATTGATCCTTGATCACGACCGCCTCCTTGGCCGGACTGTCCAAACTGGCTCTGCGCAAAGGCCTGAGCTGCGCCTCCAGAATCATTACGTTCACGCATCTCGAGATTCAATGCAAGCCCCATCTGGGCCATATCCTGGCGTAAAAAATGGGCGCTGCTCTCAAGCCTGGCCTTCATGCTATCGGTAAGCCCTTCCACAACAAGGCTCGCCCGGCCGGCGCCGTCAAGCTGCAAATCAATTCGAATCGGGCCCTGATTAGGGGGAGTGACCTCAAGCACTGCGCGACCGCCCCCCTGGCGCGTCAGTTTCAAGACCTCAACATTTAAAGGCCCAGAGCCCAATGAAGCGCGCGCGGCCTCCAGACGGCTCTCTGCACGAGCTGCCTCGGCAGATTGTGCAGATGCCTGCGTGCTTGCGGCAGAGGCTACCTCAGTACGCTGAGCGGACTGGCGGGCTGCATCCGAGGCTGCGGCTACTCCTTCGGCATTCGGCTTGGCAGTCACAACGATATTGCCCACATCATTGACGGCAGTTCCGGCCAGTGAGGTCTGCTTGGCTGCATATTCACTCGCTTCTTTTTCCATTCGTCCGCGGGCTGCCTCAGCAATCGAGGCGGCAATCGCGGCCTGATCCTGAGGCGAGGCACCTGACTGCGACTGACCTTGTGATGTTGCACCCTGCCCCGCTGCTGCAGAGGAATTAACCTCGCGCGCTCCTGCAGCGGCCAGGCTTCCGTGATTTGGCGACTCAGCAGAACCAGTGTTCAGTGACTTGCCTTGCAACAAGTTTTGGCTTGTAGCTCCCGAAGAAATCGACTCATCGGAAACCGCTGCAGCCGCTGTCGGAGTCGTTGTGGCTGAACTGTTCATGGAAGTTGTCGAATCAATAACATCTGCAGCTAGCCCTAAGGTGGCTGTGCTCGACACACCTGACTGATCAGTTTTAAGTTTCATCGAAGACGGCCCCGAGGTGGCGGTGGCCGTGGGACCGATTGCACCTGTCTCATTCGCAGGCGCAGTTACCGCTACATCAGCGACCGCAGTGGCAAGGCCATCGGTAATTCCAGTCTCTGCAGCCGAGAGCAGAAGGCCAGTTTCAATCGCCTGGGCTTGAGCAGCTGCTCCCTGGTGACCATCGCCACCGGACTTGACACTCATATCTGCCTGTACGGCTCCGCTTAAAGCGGCAAAACTTGCCAATATGGCATTCTGAAATGCGGGATCAACTGGTAAATTCTGCCCAATCGCCTGAGCCATCGCAGCGGGATCAAGAATTTGACCATCCTGAAGAGCGCCATCAAGGAGATTTTCCGCTAGGGCCTGCGCCTGTTGCGCATCGAGGGTGGCCAGCGCTGCCGCCAATTCCGATGCAAAAGGATGCTCCTGGAGCGACCCATCGCCTGACATGCCCGCCGCAGCGGCCGCCTCAGGCGAAATTCCCATCATTACGGGATCGATACCACCACCGCTGCCCGATTTTCCCGGGGTAGCGGCAGCTGCTCCACCAACAATCTGCATTGAAGCCATGACAGTTCAACCTCTTTTAGAGAAAGTTGAACCCACTCAAGCATCTTTCGTGCCAGAGGCTCCCTGCTCTTTGCTCTTTCGGATCCTTACTGAATACAGACCGCCGATGGGAGAAAGAATCCTCTATCTCCTGCCATTCGGCCTGCTGTTCGGCCTGCTCGGCCTCTTTTTTCCTGCGTGCGAGCGCCCGGTCCAGTCCTTGGCTCTTCATTTTTGCGGCCAGGGCAGCCCGATTAGCCTCTTGGACCTGCCTATGCATGTGAGCAGTTGCTAACTCTTGCTCTTTCGCACTTGCCAAAAGCCTGCCCCGAAAGGCGAGGGTGTCATTGAGCATCGCCACAGAGATTCCCTGCTTGCCGGCCTGCATCGCCGCATCGCCATATTCCCGGGCGTACTGGACGACCTGCTCATTGAGTTCTTTATTTTTCGCATATTCGCTGGCAATCCGCTTTGCCTTGGCCATTGCCATGTCCTGTCGAACCTTCGCTAGCCGGGCCATGGCCTTGATTGCTCGACTCACGATATGGCCCCCTTATCGGCCTGCCGGTTTGGCAGCGGCTGGGGCAGCTGGCTGGGTCGGTCCGCCAACTGCTGCGGCGATTTTCATAAGTTCGCCAAGCGAACTCTCCATGGAGTGGGAGTCTTCGGCATCTTGCTGAAGATAGCGCTGAATCTGCGGCCACATCCGCACTGCCATATCCAATTCAGGATCGCCCCCCGGCACATAGGCTCCCATCGAGAGCAGCTCTCGACCCCGCATGTACCGCGAGTACAGCATCTTGAATTTTCTAGCAGCCGCCTGATGGTCCTTGCTGGTGACCTTGGGCATGACCCGCGATATGGATTTCTCGATATCAATCGCGGGATAGTGGCCACTGTCGGCAAGCTCCCTCGACAGAAATACATGGCCATCTAAAATGCCGCGGGCTGTATCGGCCACTGGATCATGCACATCATCGCCTTCCAATAAGATGGTGTAGAAGGCCGTAATCGACGCATCCTCGCGGGCGCCATTTCCCACGCGCTCAACAAGCTCGGGCATCTTGGCAAATACACTCGGCGTGTAGCCCCGCGATACTGGCGCCTCGCCAAGACTTAATCCAATTTCGCGCTGCGCCATCGCAAAACGTGTCAGCGAATCCAAAATCAAAACAACATGCTTGCCTTGATCCCGAAACCAGGTTGCGACATCGGTCGCGTAGTAGGCGCCGCGCACACGCGCAAGCGGCGATGCATCCGCAGGGGCTGCCACCACAATCGATCGATGCATGGCCTGATCCCCAAGCGTATCGACACAAAACTCACGAACCTCGCGGCCCCGCTCTCCCACCAGACCGATCACCATGACATCGGCGACACAATTGCGGGCCAGCATTCCTAGCATCACACTTTTTCCCACGCCGGATCCAGCAAAAATGCCTACTCGCTGGCCACGGCCGACCGTCAGCGCGCCATTAATGGCGCGAATACCCGAGTCCAGTGGCTCATGAATCGGTGCGCGATGCAGCGGGTTCACGCGTCGCGTGGGAACCCCTGAAATACCCTGGGCATCAACGCCCTTGCCATCAATAGGCCGGCCAAAGCCATCAACGATTCGGCCCAGCAGTCCTTCGCCCAGGGGCAATGCGGCGGCAGTGCTTTGCACCTTAAATCCACTGCCCTCGAAATACGGTGTGCCCAAGGGGTACACCGGTGCACCCGGGGAGATGCCCTCGATCGGATCGACCGGCATCAAAAATGTCGTGCCGCCATTAAATCCAATGCACTCTGCCTCAAGCGCTTTATCGCCGCCCAAATTGATCGTGGCGCGGTCGCCAATCGTCATCGGAAGGCCATGCACCTCATAGAGCAAGCCTGAGACACGCGTGAGCCTGCCCTCGCGCACCGACATCGGCGTAACCTCGAGGTTCGCTTTAACTGCGGCGAGACGGTCCAGCGATTGACTATTCTGCGGATGCATCAAGCCCCAGAGCCGTCCGCACCAAGGCACGGCGGGCCTGCTCCCCGAGATTTAGCCGCATCCCTTGGGCCTCGACATAGGCATGGCCTTCGGGAATATTTTCGTCCACCACGAGGGTGCATTTAAATGGCAGCCCCGGATCTTCCAGCGCACGCTTCCAGGTCTCGGCTTCTTGTGCGCGGACCCTAAAGAAGAGCTTTTCTCCGGGTTTGGGCAGTCGCATCAAGGCCTCTTGCACTGCCGCCACGAAAGGAGCCCGGTCCATACCGTCTTTGCCAGAGAGTCGCTCACCAATCTGATAAGCAAGCTCAGCAATGGGCTCACCCATCGCAGCGGGCAGTTCATTAATTGCCTCAAGCAAAGTGTTTAGTGCGGCGGTTAAGCGTTCGATCTCTGCCTTACCCTGCTCGTAACCGGCCTGATAGCCCTCTTCATGGCCCTTTTGCATGCCCTCAATGTGGCCTGCGCTATAGCCCTCTTGTTTGCCTTCTGCATAACCGGTTGCATGGCCTGACTCCATGCCCAACCGGGCCGCTTCGGCACGAATGGCCTCAACTTCCTCAACCGTCGGCAGCGGTGCGCGGGGAATCTCGGTCGGCGGCCGAGGATCAAACGATGGCGGCTTCCAGGTCCTAAGTGAGGCCGTTAACTGCTTTTCGAGTTCGGCCTCTTCGGCTGCCCGACGCGCCCGGGTTTCCTCTGCCGCCTTATAGACTGAGTCAAGTGAGTACGCCATAAGCTAATGATCAGACAAACTGATCGGCCGCCTTACCGCGTTCCATGTTGATGCGGCCCTCATCGGAGAGTGCACGGGCAATTACCAGAACGGCCTTCTGTTGATCCTCGACATCTTGAATCTTCATCGGACCACGCGTTTCGAGATCTTCTCTCACGCCCTCAGCAGCGCGACGGGCCATATTCTTAAAGAGCTTCTCTTTAAGCCGCGGGCTTGCGCCTTTGAGAGCCACAACTAGCATATCCTGCGGAACTTCAAGTAGCAGCGTCTGCAGCGAGCGGTCATCGATATCCACCAGATCCTCAAA
>RFRK01000088.1 GCA_009924525.1 Betaproteobacteria bacterium | reverse complement strand
ATGCATCTCAACGCGCACTAGGCCATCGCCCTGGCAGGCTTCACACCGGCCGCCCTTGACGTTAAAAGAGAACCGGCCCGTGTCATAGCCGCGCTCGCGTGCGGTGGGTGTCTGAGCAAATAACTCTCGGATCGGCGTAAAGAGCCCCGTGTAGGTGGCAGGATTGCTTCTCGGCGTTCTTCCAATCGGGCTCTGATCAACGCTGATGACCTTGTCGAAAAACTCTAGCCCTTCGATGGCCTCCATACCTGCGGGCTCGAGATGTGCACCATTGATTTTTTTAGCAGCAGCAGCAACGAGCGTATCGTTGATAAGGGTTGATTTTCCGGAGCCCGATACCCCGGTGATACAGACCATCAGACCGCAGGGGATCTCGGCTGTGACCTGTTTGAGGTTATTGCCGTGGGCGCCCACGACCCGCAGCCAGCGCTCGCCTGGCGGCTGACGTTTTGTTGGAATCGGTATGCAGCGCTGGCCGCTCAGATACTGGCCCGTGAGTGAACGTGGCACGTTGAGAATATCCTGCAGACCGCCAATGGCAACGATCTCTCCGCCATGCTGGCCTGCGCCTGGCCCCATGTCGATGATGAAGTCGGCGGTGCGAATGGCATCTTCATCATGTTCAACAACAATCACTGTGTTGCCTAAGTCACGCAATTTGCGCAAGGTGGCGAGTAGACGATCGTTATCACGCTGATGTAGCCCGATCGAAGGTTCGTCTAACACATACATGACACCCGAAAGGCCTGCCCCGATCTGGCTGGCCAGCCGGATGCGCTGGCCCTCGCCGCCCGATAGCGTGGCGGCCGAGCGATCCAGCGTTAGATAGTCCAGACCGACATTAATGAGAAATCCGAGGCGTTGAGAAATTTCTGAAAGTATTTTTTCGCCGATCGCTGCCCGCATGCCCGAGAGATGGAGTTGCTCGAGTCGCTGCAGCGCCGACTTCAGTGGCATCGCAGCCAGGCTTGGCAGATCAATGTCACGGCCCGGTGCTCCGACTCTGACGAATCGGGCCTCGGGCCGAAGCCGAGAACCTGCGCAGGCGGGGCAAGCCTGGATGCTGCGGTAGCGGCCCAGTTCTTCTTTCACCGCTGCGGCCTCGGTCTCACGCCATCGGCGCTCTAAGTTAGGCAAGATGCCCTCGAAGGGATGCTGCCGGGTGATGAGCGCACCACGATCACCCGGGTAGCGCAGCGGTAGCACTTCATCGCCAGAGCCGTGAAGAATCACTGACTGTATATTCTCAGGTAGCTGCTCAAACGGCGTCTCAAGATCAAAGTGATAGTGATCCGACAGGCTCTGCAGCAGCTGAAAGTAAAACGCATTGCGTCGATCCCAGCCCTTGATCGCACCTGATGCAAGACTCAAGTTGGGAAATTGAACAACTCGCTTGGGGTCAAAAAATTCAACTGTGCCGATGCCGTCGCAAGAGACGCAGGCGCCCGCCGGACTATTAAACGAAAAAAGTCCGGGTTCGAGATCCTTTAAGCTAAATCCGCATTCAGGGCAGGACAGTGTTGTTGAAAAGACATGGGCATCGGATTGGGCCGATAGCTCACTGCGGTCATCCGTCTCGCAGCTGACCAGGGCCCGCCCGCCGCCGAGCCGCAGCGCAGTCTCTAAAGACTCGGCTAGACGCTGTGTGATTTCGGGTTTTACTTTAAGCCGGTCAATCACGACATCGATTGAGTGTTTTTGATTTTTATTCAAACCGATGAGCTGATCGATATCGCGCAACAGCGGCGGCTGATGCTCGGTTTGCACTCGAACCCGTACAAAGCCCTGCGCCCGAAGGCTGTTGATGAGCTCGGCGTGCTCTCCTTTGCGCTGCGAAAGTACCGGCGCAAGAATAGTGAGCCGAGACTGCTGTGGCCAGGTCAAGATCTGATCCACCATCTGAGAGACCGTCTGAGATTCCAGCCGGTGATGCGGGTGCTGAGGGCAGTGGGGAACGCCTGCGCGCGCAAATAGCAGTCGCAGGTAGTCATGAATTTCCGTCACCGTGCCGACGGTAGAGCGCGGGTTGTGACTGGCTGCCTTCTGCTCAATGGCGATTGCTGGCGATAAGCCTTCGATAAGATCGACATCGGGCTTTTCCATCAGCTGTAGAAACTGTCGGGCGTAGGCCGATAAAGATTCGACATAGCGTCGCTGACCCTCGGCATACAGCGTGTCAAAGGCGAGAGAGGATTTTCCGGATCCAGACAGTCCGGTAATCACAATCAGCTGATGCCGCGGCAAATCAGCATCAATATTTTTGAGGTTATGGGTTCGGGCGCCGCGTACTCGAAGTAGCGATTGCTGAAAAAGCGATTGCTGAGGTTGCGAGTGCATGAGCCAGGCTGAGACGGGTCCAAAAGGCCAATCGACTACTATACCCCGTGGTTATGATCCAAGCAGCCTCACCGATTCGTTTTACCGGCCAAGAATGGCGGGCCTGTCTGGCCCTCTCCATGCTGTACGGCCTGCGTATGCTCGGCCTGTTTCTTGTCTTCCCCGTACTCGCTGCTGAGTCTCAGGCACTTCAGGGCGGGAATGATCCGATGTGGGTCGGTATCGCTGCTGGTGTTTATGGTCTCACCCAGGCAATTCTGCAGATTCCTTTTGGCGCAGCCTCGGATCGTTATGGTCGACGCCGAGTGATTCTGATCGGCCTCATGATTTTTGCATTTGGAAGCGTTGTCGCAGCGCTGGCCACAAGTATTGTTGGCCTGGCCATCGGCCGGGCTCTGCAGGGCGCAGGCGCGATCTCAGCAGCAGTTACCGCATTTTTGGCGGATTCAACACGTGATGAGGTTCGGACCCGAGCAATGGCGCTGATCGGTGCGACTATCGGCCTTGCGTTTGCGCTGTCCTTGGTGATGGCGCCGGTGCTTTCAGCGATGTTTGGAATGTCTGGCCTGTTTTGGCTGACCGCAGCGCTTGTTGTGATGGCGATGCTGCCCGTGATGCGAATGGCAGAGCCTGCTCGACGGCAGACCCCGGAGATATCGTTTCCGGAGATACGACGCATCGTGCTGCGCGATGGCCAGCTGATGCGGCTCAACCTTGGCATTTTTATGATTCACATGACCCAGACCGCGATCTTTGTCGTGGTCCCGCTGGCCCTGATTCAGATGGGTCTGGATCTGCACGATCACTGGATGCTGTATCTGCCCGTGGTGATCGCCTCTTTTGTTCTGATGTTGATGCCGATTTTTT
This sequence comes from Betaproteobacteria bacterium, assembly GCA_009924525.1. GTDB lineage: Bacteria > Pseudomonadota > Gammaproteobacteria > Burkholderiales > Burkholderiaceae_A > Lacustribacter. The sequence continues at coordinate 3,389 of RFRK01000088.1, read as the reverse complement.
GGTCCGAGCGCACGGGCCGCAGCCGGCCGGCGTTTCTTTTTGCAATCGCATTGATGGGCGCATCGATCGCGGGCCTTGGCCTTGCAGCTCCTTCGTTGTGGCCCTGGGCCTTGCTACTGCTGGGATTCTTCACCGCGTTTAATGCCCTCGAAGCGTTTCTGCCTTCCTGGGTCTCTCGGGTTGCGCCGTCTTCACATCGGGGGCTGGCCCTTGGGGTTTACAACACCACGCAATCCCTCGGGCTTTTTTCTGGCGGCCTGCTGGGCGGCCTGATGGCCAAGGCCTTCGGCGCGACCGCGGTCTACTGGGCCTGTGCGGCGGCGATCCTGGTTTGGGGCATCATCTCTCTTGGACTAAAAGAATTGGGCCCCCGCCGGCCCCGGGCAGCTTAGCCAAATGGCATATCGTCAGAATTGGGCTTCTCGTACATGCTGTGGCGGTCCCACTACCGGGCGTTTTATCAGGAGATAAATTTATGTTGATGGTTGGAGTTGCAAGAGTTGGAAATGATCCGGTTGCACGTTATACCCCCGATGGCAAGCCGGTGATGGATATTTCATTGGCCTTTGATTACGGCCGCAAGGGCAACGATGGGCGCCGGCCTACCCAGTGGGTAAACGCCACCATGTGGGGCGAGCGCGTTGAGCGGCTGCAGCCTTATTTATCGAAAGGCTCCCAGGTGTTTGTGACACTGTCTGAGCCACATATCGAGACTTATGAAAAAAAAGACGGTAGTGGCCAGGGATTCTCGCTGCGGGCGCGTGTTACCGAGCTGGAATTTGTAGGCGGCCGACGTGAGGAGCCTGCTGGCGAGTCATCCGACGCGCCGGCCGCAGCCCCGACCCGCCCCGCGAAATCAGCAGCCAAGGCGCCAGGTTTTGATGACCTGGACGACGATATTCCTTTTTAAGCAAAATCCTCCCCCGATTTGGGGGCAGGCTGGCCTGCTGTTGTGCCCGCAGGCCGATGCTGTCGGGTAAAATGAGAATGCATTTCCGATCGCGCCGCCTTTGCGGCGCGCGTTTTTTGAGCACAGCGAAACGCCATGCCCATTTATCCCTACCGTTGCGAAAACTGCGGCTTTCAGAAGGATGCCCTGCAAAAGCTCTCGGATCCCCCGCTACGGGACTGCCCGGATTGTGGTCAGCCCCGTCTTGTAAAGCAGCTGACCGCTGCCGGCTTTGCCCTTAAAGGCACTGGCTGGTATGTCACGGACTTCCGTGACTCAGGAAAAAAGGCGGCCCCAGCGGATGCCTCAAAATCGGCTGCCACTGCAACAGAGTCCAGCGGCGGCGCTGCGGGCGCCGCCCCCGCATCGTCTGCTGCAACGACTGAGACAGCAGCGCCGTCCTCAGCGGCATCATCGACATCCGCCACGGCCTCGCCCGCAGGCGCATCATCACCGTCGGCCGCCCCGCCAGCATCGGGTGCCGGAGCTTAACGCAAGTGCCTATGCAAATCGTTCGGTCGCACTTTAAGCGTTACCTGCTTGCAGGCCTGCTGCTCTGGACACCGATTGCCATCACGATTTGGGTGATTACGTGGGTCTTTGATGCTCTCGATAATGTTCTGCCGGTGGCCTTGCGTTCTGAGGTGCTTTTCGGAGTTCACGTGCCAGGTTTCGGCGTCTTGGTCGTGGTGCTGTTCATCCTGATCACGGGATTTCTTGCCGCGAATTTGATTGGACAGAAGCTAGTTGAAGTCTGGGAAGGGGTGATGCGTCGCATACCGCTGGTGCGATCGATTTATTCCTCGGTCAAGCAGGTTAGCGACACAATCCTGTCGCCCAACGGCCAGGCCTTTCGTCAGGCGGTCTTGGTTCAGTATCCGCGGCAAGGCAGCTGGACCATTGGCTTTCTAACCGGCACGCCTTCGGCAGAGGTCGCTGCGCACCTGCCTGCTGATTGTGTCTCTATTTATGTGCCGACCACGCCGAATCCAACATCAGGATTTTTTCTGATGATGCCCCGTGCTGAGGTGGTCGAGCTTTCGATTGGTGTCGATGCAGCCCTAAAGTATGTGGTGAGCATGGGCACGGTGCCACCACTTCCTGCGGCGCGGCCGAAGGTTTAGGGCCGCTGTAATCGGGCGCCCTCTCGTTTAGGAAACGTTATGCGATCTCAATACGCCGGCTCTGTTTGTAAGGAGCAGCTTGGACAACAGGTGACCTTATGCGGCTGGGTTCACCGACGCCGAGATCATGGTGGCGTTATTTTCATCGACCTGCGTGATCGCGAGGGCCTAGCCCAAGTCGTCTGCGATCCTGACCGCCCGGAGATGTTCAGAATTGCTGAGACGCTTCGCAATGAGTTTTGTATTCAAATTGCTGGCCTGGTCCGTCCGCGTCCGGCGGGTACCGCGAATCCAAATCTGAAAAGCGGTGAGATTGAAATTCTTTGCCATGAGATTTCGGTGCTCAACCCGTCCGTGACACCACCGTTTCAGCTTGATGATGACCATCTGTCGGAGACGACTCGGCTGACGCATCGGGTGCTTGATCTGCGTCGGCCAGCGATGCAGAAAAATCTGATGCTGCGCTATCGGGTTGCGATGGAGGTGCGGCGCTATCTTGATGCCGAAGGCTTTATCGATGTTGAGACGCCGATGCTAACGAAATCAACGCCTGAAGGCGCTCGGGATTATCTGGTGCCTTCGCGTGTGAATGCCGGGGAGTTTTTTGCTCTGCCGCAGTCACCGCAGCTCTTTAAGCAGCTGCTAATGGTTTCTGGATTTGATCGTTACTATCAAATTACAAAGTGCTTTCGTGATGAAGATCTGCGGGCCGATCGACAGCCTGAGTTTACTCAGATTGATTGCGAGACATCGTTTCTGAACGAGTCGGAGATTCGGGAACTGTTTGAACGCATGGTTCGGCGCGTCTTTAAGTCAGCTATCGATGTGCAGCTATCCGAGCCTTTCCCTGTCATGACTTATTCCGAAGCCATGCAGCGCTTCGGTTCGGATAAGCCCGATCTTCGGGTCAAGCTTGAGTTCACCGAGCTTACTGATGTCATGAAGTCTGTCGACTTCAAGGTCTTTTCTGAGCCCGCGAATCATTCCGCAGGCCGTGTGGCGGCCCTGCGTGTTCCCGGGGGCGCGGCGATCTCGCGCGGCGAGATCGATACTTATACGGAATTCGTCAAGATCTATGGTGCCAAGGGCCTGGCCTGGATCAAGGTCAATCAAGTGGCGCAGGGCCGCGATGGCCTGCAGTCCCCGATTGTGAAGAATCTCCACGATGAGGCGCTGTCTGCAATTCTGAAGCGCTCAGGCGCACAGGATGGCGATCTAATTTTCTTCGGTGCGGATAAGGCCAAGATTGTGAATGATGCCCTCGGCGCCCTCAGGCTAAAGGTAGGCCATAGTGATTTCGGTAAGTCGCAGGGCCT
>RFRK01000087.1 GCA_009924525.1 Betaproteobacteria bacterium | reverse complement strand
TACGAGATCATCAACGTGACCAGCCATGACCTCGTGGGCCAGGCGATTCCCAGTTATGCGCCCCGGCATTCGGCCAGCCACTTTAAAAAACTTGAGTGTTTCTGTTTCGAGCAGCAGGCCCTTAAAGGCAGCCAGAAACGTGAATTCCCGGTGGTCTTCGTGATTGATCCGAAGCTGCCGTCTGATATTGGCACGATTACCCTGAGTTATACGTTTTTTGAAGTCGCAGGTTTGAAGTCCGCCACAGGACCTGGCCCGATCGTGGTGCAGCCCGATAAGACCGGGGGCTGAGCGGTTGGGTGATTCAAAGCAGGCGTCTGCTCGCAGTAGTTTTCTACAGACGCTTGCCGCAGTGCTGTGGTCGTTTTTTGGGGTCCGAAAAGGCCGCGATCACGAGCGCGATATGGCCAGTCTAAATCCGGTGCATGTCATCATCACCGGCGTGTTGGCAGGGGCCTTGTTTGTGTTGTCGTTGGTCGTGCTAGTCCAGTTTATTTTGGGCTAACCGGTCCGTACCGCAGGATGTTTAAAAATTAGAATGCGTTTGTTCAGTGACAGATTCGTTTAAAGAAAGATATTGAAAGGGAGATCGATGAGTTCAACAAGCCACGCACCTTACTATTTTGTGCCCGCGCCCAGTAAGTGGCCGGCCGTCGGGTCGATCGCCATGATTCTGACCCTGTTCGGCGCTGTCGGCACGATCAATGGCCAAGCCCACGGCTCCTGGACACTGCTGGCCGGCTTTGTGGTCTTGATCTACATGTTCTTTGGCTGGTTTGGCACCGTCATTGCGGAGTCCGAGTCGGGCCAGTACAACAGCCGGGTGGATGCGAGCTTCCGCTGGAGCATGAGCTGGTTCATCTTCTCCGAAGTCATGTTCTTCGCAGCATTTTTTGGGGCCCTGTTTTATGCCCGGGTGATCTCAATGCCCTGGCTTGGCGATCTGGACCACAAGTCATTCCTGTGGCCGGACTTTCTTGCCCAGTGGGGCAAGGGCAGCGGCCCCGCCGGCCTGATTGAAGAATACAAAACCATGGGGCCGTTTTGGATCCCCACCATCAACACGGCGTTATTGCTGACCTCGGGTGTGACCCTCACCATTGCGCATCACGCACTGCGTGAGAACCATCGTGGCAAGCTGAACTTCTGGCTGACGGCTACCATTTTGCTGGGATTTATTTTCGTGGGCTTTCAGGCCTATGAGTACATCCATGCATACCGCGATCTGAATCTGAAGCTGACATCAGGTATTTTTGGCTCTACCTTCTTCATGCTCACGGGCTTTCATGGCTTTCATGTCTGTGTGGGAGCAATCATGCTGACCGTGGTGCTTGCACGATGTGTTCGCGGCCACTTCAAGCCGAATCACCACTTCGCCTTTGAGGCTGCCGCCTGGTATTGGCACTTCGTTGACGTGGTCTGGCTGGGGCTTTATATCTTGGTGTATTGGCTGTAATTCAGTAGCGCAGGCCCGTCGACTCGATCCAGCCGAGTTGATGGGCAGCGATTAGAAAAAGAAACAGCGCCACCGAAAAGCCCACGCGAAGCGCGAGGGCCCGCACGGTCTTATTGCTCGTGCCTTTATCGCGCATCAGATAAAACAGTGCGGATCCAAGGCTCATCACAATGAGAGCAAAAACAATAGCAATAAAAATTCGCATGGATCCAGTATTGTGCAGCAGTCCACGGTGATGACGAGCGGCAGGCCCATCCGAGCCTGGGCGGCAGTCATCGTATTTCTTGGGTTCGCAGCTATTGCAGTCCAGCTCGGCTTCTGGCAGCTGGGCCGGGCCGATGAGAAACAGGCCATGATCGATCTTCGCGCAGGCCGCAAGACACCAGCCGCATTGGGCAGCCCCGAGCAGCCTTGGAAAAATGGAATGTCTGCGCAGGATCTTGATCAGCAGCGGGTAGTGCTGACCGGAAAGTGGATGCATTCGGAGTCGATTGCCCTAGATAATCGCGCCTGGGAGGGCCGTGCAGGGGTTCATGTGCTCTCTCCCCTGGTGCTGCCCGACGCCAGTCGGGTCTGGGTCAATCGTGGCTGGATGCCGAAGCTGCCAGGTGTGAATCAGGTGGCGATTCCTGCCGCAAATGATGCGATCCGCCTCGAGGGCCTGGCACTGGCCTCCGTGATGAAGCGAATGGAACTCGGAAAGCAGGGGCCAGGCCTGTCTGCAGACAATGTCTGGCAGAACTTTGACTGGCAGGCCTCGCAGCGGCGCATCGGCGGTGATCGGGTCTGGCCAGTGATTGTTTGGCAGATCACCGAGACCCCCGACGGGCTTTTACGCCGGCTGCCGGAGGTAGAGGATGATGTCTCTAAGCACCTGGGTTATGCAGTACAGTGGTTTTTGATTTGTCTGGCCTGCTTGTTTTTTGCGTTTCGACTTCGGCCCCGCAGGACCAAGTCTGCCGGAACCTTGAACTAAAGAAGTGATTCAATGAATCCGCAGCAACAGAATTCACAGCTAAATCCAGACTCGTCGATGCAGCAGTCAGAGCCAGGTGTGTCACAACGCCGTCGAAACCTCTGGCCGCTTTGGGGTGTGCTGGCCGTAACGCTGGCGCCTGTGATTGCCTCCTACATCACTTACTACGGCATTAAACCCGAGGGTCGAACCAATTATGGCGATTTTGTTGAGCCCCAGGTGACTGTGATTTCACTGCCCGTGCGCCCGGTGATTAGTCCGAAATCAGAGAGTGCTTTTATTGCGGTTCAGGCTGAGCCCCGGACTCGCCGGCCGCTTACAACACTCGGCGACTGGTCAGGCCGCTGGCTAATGGTCAGGATTGGGCCATCCGAGTGCGCCCAGGCCTGTCAGCAGGAGCTGTGGCTGATGCGTCAGCTGCGGCTTACCACTGGCCGTGAGCGTGATCGTGTTGAGCGGCTGTGGATCCTGACCGATGATGGCACTCCGGAGGCTTCAGTAATGGCTGAGCATGAGGGCCTTTGGGTGATTCGACTCGGCACAACAGCAGGCCAAGATGTCTTGATCAATAACTGGTTATCGGTGGCTGCTCAGTCGGTTGCTCGAAACGCTGGCGCGAGTAATATCTGGATGATTGATCCCTTGGGAAATCTGATGATGCGCTTTCCTGATAATCCAGATCCCAGCAATATGAAAAAAGATCTGAATCGTTTACTTAAGGCCTCTCGCATCGGCTAGATCCGGCTAAATTGTTTTATGACTGATTTCACCCTGCCCCAATCTTCTCTGGTGAAGCAATACCTGGCGCTGACTAAGCCCCGGGTAGTGATGTTGATTACCTTCTGCGCGGTTATTGGTATGGCGCTATCAACATCGGGCTGGGTGCCGCTTGGAATTCTTATTAATGCCACAGTCGGCATCACACTGGTAGCCGGTGCGGCTGCCGCGATTAACTGTTTGGTTGAGCAACATATCGATGCCAAGATGGCCCGCACCGCCTGGCGACCATTGCCCTCGGGCACGCTGACACCCTTTCAGACTCTTGTGTTCTCTGGAATCCTTGGTGGTATCGGCACTTTCTTGCTCTACGCCTTTGTTAATCCACTCACGACCTGGCTGACACTCGCCACTTTTGTAGGCTATGCGATTGTTTATACAGTGATTCTCAAGCCGCTTACGCCACAAAACATTGTGATCGGAGGCGCATCGGGCGCGATGCCACCGGTGCTCGGCTGGGCCGCAGTCACGGGGCAGGCGCCCATTGAGGCCTGGGTTTTATTTTTAATTATCTTTGTCTGGACACCGCCGCATTTCTGGGCGCTTGCGCTGTATCGCACCGATGACTACGCCCGCTCAGGCCTTCCCATGCTGCCGGTGACTCACGGTGCCCAATTCACACAGCTTCACATCTTGCTGTACACACTGCTGCTGGTTGCCACCACGGCGCTTCCGACCCTAATCGGAATGAGCGGCGCGCTGTATTTGGTTTCAGCCATGCTGCTGGGCGCTTATTTTCTATGGCTGACCTGGAGACTTTATAAAAATTACTCCGAGCCGCTTGCCCGCAAGACCTTTAAATATTCTATTAATTATCTAGCGCTGTTGTTTGCCGCCTTGTTGCTGGACCACTACTTGTTGTAGCGATTCACGTTTGTGTTGCGACTATTTCGATGTGGGTGATCGTACGCAGCGAAAGCCGATATAGACCACCCGCGTATCCCTTGGCTTAGTCGCTACATCCGATTCGTGCTGACGCTCCGGACCATACCACCAGGAGCTGCTGCGCGTTATTCGTTCGTTGCCTGGGCCCGTATCGACCCATTCCCAAACGTTACCGCCCATCTCATAAAGGCCATTGACCCCCATGGGCGTGGTCATGACTGGCACCGGGCCCACGCCACGATTTAGACTGCCTGCGGGCGCTGTGCCTTTATAGTTTCCGCAGCCACTTAAACAGTGGCTTGTAATCGCGGACTCGCCGCTCGGGAAGGTGTAGCGCTTGCCTTTGGTGAAGCCGGCAGGCGGACTATCGCGCTGCTCGAGATAGGCGGCCTGAGTCCACTCACGATCATTTGGAAGTCGCTTGCCAAAAAATTTGCAGATCGATTGGGCCTCATCAAAAGTGAGATGAACAGCGGGTTCCTGATCTAATCCGGCCACACCGAACGGTGTGCGCCAATTCCAGCCCGATTTTTTTGTCCAGCCAGCCTCATACACATAGCCGCCGCCCTCGCGCTCGGCCTGACTGACAAACCCTGTTGCCTTTGCCATCTGCCTGACTTGGCTGATGGTCATTTCATGAATATCCCACTGCAGTCCATGCACGATAGTGGTCGTGCCTACCGCAGCCTGTGCATGAACCGACGCAGTCGCAAAAATGCCAGTGAAAAAAAAGATGGGCAGTATGCCAAGAATCAGCAGCAACCGTTTTGTGCGCCGTACCGACATTGCAATAGCCAGTCCGGGATGAGAGACTCAGAAATTAGGAGAGCGCAAGCCGAAGCTTCTTAAGTGCTGCAGCCTCGATCTGTCGGACCCGTTCCGCAGAGATTCCGAAGCGTGCGGCGAGCTCGTGAAGGGTTGCGCTACCGCCGTCCTCATCATCTTTGAGCCATCGCGCAATTACAACTTCGCGGCTGCGCTCATCGAGCTGATGCAGCGCTCGCAGCAGACTTTGCGATTGCAGTGCTGCGGACTGCTCTGCTTCAACCACCTGCGCTGGATCCGCATTGGGGGCCGCCAGGTAGGCAATCGGGGCGAATTTGTCTTCGGCTGAATCGACGCTGGCCTCGATCGCGATATCTCCACCCGAAAGACGCTGATCCATTTCCAAAACGTCGCCGGGGGCGACATTCAGTTCGCGGGCAATCTGCCTGGCCTGATCAACAGACACACCCTCTTGAACCCCCAGGGTCTGCTTGATCGATCGAAGATTAAAAAACAGTTTCCGTTGTGCCTTGGTGGTGGCGATCTTCACCAGCTGCCAGTTGCGCAGGATGTACTCGTGGATTTCGGCCTTGACCCATAGCAGCGCAAAAGAGACCAGCCGTACGCCGCGGGTGGGATCGAAGCGCTTTACGGCCTTCATCAGGCCGATATTGCCTTCTTGGATGAGGTCCGCCTGCGGCAGGCCATAGCCCTTGAACTGACGGGAAACCGATACGACTAGCCTTAAATGAGTTAGTACTAACTCTCTCGCAGCATCAAGATCGTTGGAGACTCGAAACCGTAAGGCGAGCTCTTCTTCCCGCTCCGCAGAAAGCAGCGGGAACTGCTGCACTGCCCGAATATAGGCATCCAAATTGCCCGCCGGGGACAAAGAAAAGGCGGTCAGGGCTTGATCAGCCGAGAGAGCCTGGGCGCTCATAGGGAAGGCCTCCAACAGTGTTGACTTACCATGGGACAGAATTTTAGCACTCGAGGTTCCCGAGTGCTAAACCCCCAAGTTGCATTCCCGCGACGCTTCAAAACCGCCTTCAGACAAAGTCCTCCTGCCGGCCAGGTTTTGTCCTACTATCCCGTCTCTTCAATTTTCGGGCACGGAGGTCTGGGCCATGAAGTTTCGCTTTCCGGTCGTAATCATTGATGAAGACTTCCGCTCGGAAAATGCCTCTGGCCTGGGGATTCGTGCGCTTGCTGATGCCCTAGAAAAAGAGGGGGTCGAGGTGCTAGGGGTGACCAGCTATGGTGATCTCTCCCAGTTCGCGCAACAGCAGAGCCGGGCCTCCGCCTTTATTTTGTCGATCGATGATGAGGAGTTTGGTGCAGGCTCCCCTGAGGAGACCGATGTAGCTCTAAAAAACATCCGGGCATTTGTAAGCGAGATCCGCTTCCGAAATGCTGAAATCCCAATTTATATCTATGGAGAGACCCGGACCTCACGGCACATACCCAATGATGTGCTGCGCGAACTTCATGGATTCATTCATATGTTTGAGGATACGCCGGAGTTTGTAGCCCGGCATATTCTGCGCGAGGTGAAGTCTTACATGGACTCGCTAGCGCCACCATTTTTTCGAGCCTTGTTGGAGTACGCCCAGGATGGATCTTATTCCTGGCACTGCCCGGGCCACTCGGGCGGTGTGGCATTTCTGAAGTCACCCGTGGGACAAATGTTTCACCAGTTTTTCGGCGAAAACATGCTCAGGGCGGATGTCTGCAATGCGGTCGATGAACTGGGGCAGCTCTTGGA
>RFRK01000086.1 GCA_009924525.1 Betaproteobacteria bacterium | reverse complement strand
GCCGCGCTTGAGATCCATCGGGTTCATGCCGGCGGCAACATACTTCATGCCTTCACGAACGATGGCTTGGGCTAACACGGTGGCGGTGGTGGTGCCATCACCTGCGGAGTCCGAGGTCTTGGAGGCCACTTCTTTCACCATCTGTGCGCCCATATTTTCGAATTTGTCTTTCAACTCGATTTCTTTAGCAACCGAGACACCGTCCTTGGTGACGGTGGGCGAGCCAAAGGAGCGCTCCAGCACGACATTGCGGCCTTTGGGGCCGAGGGTGACCTTTACTGCATTTGCAAGGATATTGACCCCAGCCACCATTTTGTGGCGGGCATCATCGCTAAACATTACTTGTTTTGCTGCCATTATTAATCTCCAATAAAAATTCTTAACGCACTAAATGAACAGGTTGCTTAAAGCGAGACGCATTCACGCTTAAGCAATCACAGCCATCACATCGTCTTCGCGCAAGACCAGTAGCTCATCGCCGTCGACCTTGACAGTCTGGCCGGAGTACTTGCCGAACAGCACTTTGTCGCCGACTTTCACATCCAGGGCGCGCACTTTGCCGTCTTCCAGGATCTTTCCGTTGCCCACCGCGAGCACTTCGCCTTGATCGGGCTTCTCGGCGGCGTTGTCAGGAATCACGATGCCTGAGGCGGTTTTACGCTCGTTATCAAGGCGTTTGATCACGAGGCGATCGTGCAGGGGACGCAATTTCATATTTCGAACTCCATTCCAAATAAGACAGTGGTTGATCAAAAAGCTCGAGCGGCACTGCCTGGCCAGTCCGTGAGGGGGACCAGCGATTCAGGCGACCCGGAAGGGGCCGGGGGAGGCTGTTAGCACTCACCGCTCTTGAGTGCTAATAATAGGGGCGAGTACCGCCCTTTTCAAGGGACGGTCTGAGAAATTTAAGGGTTTACCCTGGACTCAGACCGAGGCCGATCGGCCGGTGGACTTGGTTTGGGGGCGCGGGTTGATTGCGAGGAGGGCGGTTAGCCGCCGAAAAAGCGGGTCTTCTGTTCCCGAACGGTCTGGCAGTCGATACAGCGGATTTTTCCAAGTTTTAGTCGGGCTGCAGGGATCTTTTCGCCGCATTCAATGCAGTGCTTGCCATCGAAGTCTGGGCTGGTCTCAGGCACGATCTTGCGACGGGCCTCTTCGAGTGCGTCTTCATTGAACTGGGCCTCAATCGCTGAGGCGCGATCGCTGTCATCGGTCAGTTCAAAGTAATTTTCGTTTTTTTCAAGTCCCATAACGGTCGTCCCCCGTTTATTTGTCAGAATATCGCACGAAGTGATCTCAAACGCGCGCTCAATTGTTTTTTTCCTCGCGATGATCGGACCCTGCGTGGCGACCGCGCAGTTTACGCCGATCATCCGGTTTGCGCCGCTGCCTGCTGAAGTAAAAAAAGAGATCTCGGCAAGTGGAATCCCGGAGAGCGCCTGGTCGGTGGCCATTATTCCCCTGCCGCCGGTGGTGGTGATGGGCCCTGTTCTCAATGGCCTCGGTTTAAACCCGGACTCGCCGGTCAACCCTGCCTCAGTAATGAAGCTGGTCACCACGCGTGCAGCCCTTGGGCTGCTGGGCCCGCAGTTTCGGCATCAGACACGTATTGCCACTACCGGACGACTGGAATCTGGCGTTTTGCGCGGCGACCTGTTTTTTCAGGGCGGCGGCGATCCAAAGCTGGTGGTTGAGGATCTGGATGAGATTGCGAAGCGACTTAAGGCGATGGGGATTGAGCGTATCGAGGGCAATCTGGTCGTGGATGGCACCCGATTCGATGAGCCAGAGATCGATCCGGGCCAATTTGATGGCCGGCCGTTTTCAACCTACAACGTGGGGCCGCATGCCGCGATGGTGAATTTCAAATCGGTGAAGGTCTCGGTATGGCCCGAGGCTGGCAAGCGGGTCCGCGTGATGACTGAGCCCCGGTTTCGCGATCAAGAGCTTTTACAAAAAATTCAGCTCATTGATGGTGGCTGTAATAAAAACCGCGTTTCCGCTCGGATGGAGCCGGCCGCAAAGGGCGCAGAGCCGAAGCTTTTGGTCAGTGGCGTCATAGGCAAACAATGCAATGGCGTTGATTTTTATGTCAGCGTGATGGATCACGCTCGATTTGCAATGACCGCCTTTCGTGCGGCCTGGGAGGCCGCCGGTGGTGTGATGAAGGTCAAGCTGCAGACCGGTGTGACCCCGGATAATGCGCGTACCCTTGTTCAGTGGGAGTCACCCAGGCCACTGATTGAGCTGGTGGCCGATATCAATAAGCTGAGCAACAACCCAATGACTCGACAGCTTTTTCTGACCCTCTCCGCAGGCGAGGGCCGGCCTGCAACACGTCAGGAATCTCGATTGGCAGTGAAGGCTTACTTGGCATCTCGTGGCCTGGTTTTTCCTGAACTTGTGATTGATAACGGATCCGGCCTGAGTCGCGAGGAACGGATCTCCGCCAAGAGCCTTGCCCGTCTATTGGCTGACGGACTCATTGGACCGGACGCCCAGGCTTGGGTGGAGACCCTGCCTGCGGTGGGCATCGAGGGCACGGTTCGCAACCGGATGCGCAACAGCGTCTTGGAGGGCAGGGCCTGGCTGAAGACCGGGACTCTGGATGACGTTCGGGCGCTGGCCGGCTACATCCGGTCTGCTGAGGGCCGGTGGGTGGTCTTTGTGGCGGTGGTTAACGACCCGCAGGCGGCCAAGGCCAAGCAGGCGATCGACTCCCTCGTAAAGTGGGCCTACACTTATCACTGAAAATACTTAAGTTATTGATTTTTATAGTTTTTTAATCGATTGCAGGGGCCGATGGGCTGTGTTCCAATCGGTCCATGACGGATCCAAACACCACGAGCCCGACCATGATGCAGGGGTGGGAGTCGCTTAAGCAGCGGACCACAACCTTCATCGTTTTGGCGCTTTTAGCCCTCTCGACTCTGCTGACTGACGCGGGCCGGGCTCGCTTGGCGGCATGGAGCGCCCTAGCCTTAGAGGCACTCCAGCCCAAGCAGAGATGAGTTCGGTCTATACGATCCTGCCGACCAACCTGACCGTGGAGCAGCGACGGGTTGCCCGGTGGATTGCCAATCGGCATCGGGTGGCAATGAAGGCAGTTGAGCAGCTCGTTGCGGCAAGCTATGAGACCGCCACGACCTATCGGCTGGATCCCCATTTGCTGCTGGCGGTGATCTCCATTGAGTCGGGCTTTAATCCTTTAGCCGAGAGCAATATGGGGGCAGTGGGGCTGATGCAGATCATGCCAAAGGCCCATGCGGATAAATTGAAGGCATTTCGGTGGCGAAAAGCTGGCCCTGGACCCTTGGGTCAACATGCAAGTGGGCGCCCAGATTCTGCGGGAGTACCTGGATCGCTTTGGCTCCGAGGTTGCCGCTCTTCGGGCCTATGTGGGCGCAATTGAACAGCCAACAGAATATCCCACCCGTGTCATGCAGACTCGCGAGCGTATCCAGGCCGCAGCTCTGGGCCGTGTCTTGGCCTAGTCGGGCCCTTAACGTTTCGGACTTTTTAGGCGCTTGCCTGCTCGGCAAGATAGTCCATCGCCGCCTGCACGCCACCTTTTTGGTGAGGGATGCCGGCAGCCTGAAGGCCCATTTCGACACCGCCAAGGGTGCCGATTAGGCTCAGATCATTGAAGTCGCCCAGGTGGCCAATTCGGAATACCCAGCCTTGAAGTTTGGCCAGGCCCGTGCCCAGCGACATATTGAATTGCTCAAGCACTAGGCGACGAAAGTCATCCGCGTTATGGAAGGATCCATCTGATTTTTTCGGCATGACAACTGCCGTCAGAATCGGGCTGTATTCGGCTGGATTTTCGCAAAGGATCTCCAGGCCCCAGGCCCGGACCGCACGCCGTGTCGCCTCAGCGTGGCGCTGATGTCTTGCAAAGACATTGGCTAGGCCCTCTTCAAACAACATATCGAGCGCTTCGGCAAGGCCATACAGAAGATTCGTGGCGGGAGTGGTGGGCCAAAAGCCGGTTCGGTTCGCGGCGATGATTTCTTCCCAGCCCCAGTAGGCCTTGGGCAGGCCAGCGGTTTTGCTGGCAGCAATCGCCTTATCACTGACCGCGTTAAATGAGATTCCTGGCGGCAACATCATGCCTTTTTGCGAGCCGCTGACCGTGACATCGACGCCCCATGCATCGTGTTTGAACTCAGTGCTTCCGAGCGAGGAGATGGTGTCGACCATCAAAAGCGCGGGATGGCCTGCTGCATCCATCGCGCGCCGCACGCCGGCAATATCTGAGAGGACCCCAGTGGAGGTCTCGTTGTGCACGACGCATACCGCCTTGATGTTGTGGCTGCGATCCTCTTGCAGTCGCGCCTGAAGCAGGCTGCTATTGACTCCATGACGCCAGTTACCAGCAATAAACTCGGGCTTTAGACCGAGTTTTTCAGCAAGCTTTTTCCAGAGTGTTGCGAAGTGGCCAGTCTCGACCATCAGCACATGGTCGCCTGCACTGAGGGTATTGACGAGGGCTGCCTCCCAGGCGCCTGTGCCCGATGCGGGATAAATGATGACCGGATTCGTGGTGCCAAAAATAGGTTTAATCGCCTCTAGCACGCGAAGGCCGAGCTGCTGAAACTCGGGGCCCCGATGATCAATTGTCGGGAAGTCGATGGCCCGAAGGACCCGATCCGGAACATTGGATGGGCCCGGGATCTGAAGGAAATGCCGGCCTTGGCCGATCCGGTTGAGTGCGGCCCGAGGATTGATGGCGGTATGTGTAGCGTGAGAGGGATCGCGTTTCATGGCTGAAAGTCCGAATGGGTGGGGTTGGCCGGCCGATCTATGATGGCAGATCAATAGGCTCTTTTAAAGCGAGTGATGTCCACCCCAATTACAGGCCGACGCGCCTTTCTGTCCGGTAATCTGCAGGCCGCCAGTGCCCGCAGCCGTCTTGCGGCCCGGCTATCGCGGGAGATACAGGGCGAGGTGCTCTTTGATCGGGCCACGCGCGGCCGATACGCCACCGATGCATCGATTTATCAGGTGATGCCACTGGGTGTGGCGGTGCCCAAGACAGATCTCGACGCACGCATTGCTTTGGATATCGCCCGAGATCTCAAGGTGCCCGTGCTCGCCCGCGGCGCAGGAAGTTCGCAGTGCGGCCAGACTGTGGGTGAGGCCCTGGTCATCGATAACAGCAAATATCTTCATCGTCTGTTGGCGCTTGATCTTGAGTCGATGACCGCGACCGTTCAGCCCGGCATGGTGTTGGATCATCTTAATGCGCAGTTAAAGCCGCACGGCGTTTGGTTTCCGGTAGATGTTTCGACCGCTGCGCAGTGCACTCTCGGTGGTATGGCGGGCAATAATTCCTGTGGCTCGCGTTCGCTTTACTACGGCAACATGGTGCACAACGTGGAAGGCATCAACGCGGTGTTGGCCGATGGCACGCAGGCCTATTTCGGACGATTTGGCGATGGCGGTGATATGACGCTGACCAATGCCCGATTAAATGGCTTGATTCCGAAACTCTTTCAAATCGCTGACTCGGTTAAAGAAGACATTGCTGCTGTCTGGCCAAAGGTCATGCGCCGCGTGGGCGGCTACAACCTGGATGTGTTTTATCCGCAGAGTGAGCGGCCCTATCTTTCAGCGGGCCAGAAGCATCTGGTGAATTTCGCGCAATTGTTGGTTGGCTCTGAGGGCACGCTAGCGTATTTTGAATCCATCAAATTAAAGCTCTCGCCGCTGCCAAAAAACAAACGCTTAGGGGTGGTGAACTTTCCCAGCTTTCATCAGGCTATGGCACTGACCCAGCACATCGTGAAGCTCGGCCCGGTAGCGGTGGAGTTGGTGGATCGGACCATGATTGAGCTCTCGCGCGCCAATCCGGTATTTGCACCAGTCATTGAAACCGCATTAACCCGCGTGCAAGGAAAAGAAACAGATGCGCTCTTACTCGTGGAGTTTGCAGATGAAGACGCTGCGCGCGCCGACCGCGGCCTATCCGACTTACAGACGCTGATGGCCGATCTGGGCCTGCCCGGCGCGGTGGTCTGCCTGACCGATTCCCGCGCGCAGTCCGCACTCTGGGAGGTTCGCAAAGCGGGGCTCAACATCATGATGTCGCTAAAGGGTGATGGAAAGCCTGTCTCGTTTATCGAGGACTGTGCTGTGCCACTTGAGCATCTGGCGGATTACACCGCAGCTTTAACGGAAGTATTTGCTCGGCACGGCACACAAGGCACTTGGTATGCCCATGCATCAGTGGGCACATTGCACGTGCGGCCGATTCTGGATATGCGCCGTGATGGCGCCAAGAAGATGCGGGCGATTGCCGAAGAGGCTTCGGCCTTGGTGCGGCGTTATAAGGGCGCATTTTCTGGGGAGCATGGCGATGGCCTAGTGCGCAGCGAATGGGTCCAGTGGCAGTTTGGTGATCGCATCACCCGTGCCTTTGAGCAGGTGAAAGAAGCCTTTGATCCCGAGCAGCGTCTGAATCCCGGCAAGATCGTACATTGCTCGCGGATGGATGACAGTCAATTATTTCGATTCTCCGATGGGTATCAGGTGCAGCCGGTTGCCACCGGCCTGGATTGGAGCGCCTGGGATGTGCAAAACGATCCCGCGCGCCGCGGTGATCCCGGCAGTTTTGGTATTGCGGTATCGGAGCCAGGAAGCGGCGGGGATCCCGCCCGCGGCTTTGCCAAGGCGGTTGAGATGTGTAACAACAACGGCCATTGCAGAAAGTTTGATGCCGGCACGATGTGCCCAAGTTTTCGGGTTACCCGTGATGAGCAGCACTC
>RFRK01000085.1 GCA_009924525.1 Betaproteobacteria bacterium | reverse complement strand
CTTCCGGCGCCCTGCAGGCTGACCTCGAGGTGATTTAAAAGTGGAATCTTTGCTCTCCATTTCACCCTGGGATCTCTCGGCACAGCAGGCCCAAGCGCAGCGTTTAAAAGCCAATGGCACAACGCGAGAGCAGCTCACCGAGGCAGCCCGCGGATTCGAGGACATCATGATCCGCAAGTGGATTGAGACCGCCCGCAAATCCAGTATGGAGCCCAAGAAAGGGTCGCTTGCGGCATATCAGTCGATGGCCGACGATCAGCTGGCTTCCCTAGTCAGCCGACAAGGCGGCTTTGGGATTGCCAGTGCAATGGTCGAGCAAATGATGTCGCAGATTCAAAACCGCGAATCAGCCCCAGGCGATGAGAAGTCATCGCGTGGTACCCCAAAGTAGTCCTCATCGAAGAGATACGAGATGACATCTTCGATTATGAATACGGCACAGGCGGGTCTGCAGGCTGCGCAGGCAGGGCTGCTGGTTACCTCGCAAAATATCGCCGGCTCATCGGTCGAGGGTTACAGCCGCCGGGATGCATCCACGGTCATCAATCGACTTGCACCGAATTCAGTCGGCGTATTTGGAACTGGATTTTCCGTTGAGGGTTTTACTCGAGATTATTCTCGGCTTTTGGAAAACCAGCGCCTTGATCAACAAGGAAAGACCTCTTATTACGAGACTTTAGTAAATGCCACAGAGCTGCTCGATAAAGTGATAGCGGATGACAGCAACTCGCTATCCGTGGCGATGTCCGAATTCTTCGATGCTGCGGGGCAGATGGTGGGCGCCCCCGAGAGTGTTGCCTATCGATCGAATCTGAGTCATAAAGCGGATTTAGTAGCGCAGCGCGTTGTGGGCCTGGCTGAGACCGTGAATCGGGTCGATCAAGACGCACGAACCGGGCTGAAAGGGACGCTTGAGCGTGTGAATACGCTGACCGAAAAGCTCGCGCTCATTAACGGCAAGCTAAAAGAGGGTTCGAATATTGGAAATATCGAGCCCTCGGCCGACTATCTCGATGAACGGGACCGTGTCTTAATGGAGTTACAGCGCCTGGTCGGTGGCCAGAGTCAGATCAATTCCGACTCAACGGCCTCTCATTATCTGAATGGAATTCCAATTGTCGAGGGTGATATC
Organism: Betaproteobacteria bacterium; assembly: GCA_009924525.1. Lineage (GTDB taxonomy): Bacteria > Pseudomonadota > Gammaproteobacteria > Burkholderiales > Burkholderiaceae_A > Lacustribacter. Next base: position 5,658 of record RFRK01000085.1, on the reverse strand, counting down.
GCGAATCGTTTTCTCATGACATCTTATGAGGGCGATATCGATAACCTGAGAATTCAATATACAACTTATAAGACATTAACTGAGCCTGCGGTCGAGAAGCGAAATTTAAATGTTACAACCCGATCGATTGCTACCGAATTCATCTCGGGTGGTGACGCTGGCGCATTTATAAAGATTATTCGAGATTTTGTTCCTGATGTGTCGCGTCGTATCGATGCGGTCGCGATCGGCTTACTCAAGACAGTTAACGGCATCAGCCCGAATCCTATTTTTGGATTTCGAGTAGATACCGGAGAAATAGTATCGAATCCAGGGTCAGATACATTTACGCGCGCCATTCCAACAGTGCGCGCTAATTCCGATATCTACGAGATTCGGGATCAGCTCAATCCGAACGGATCTAATTTCAACTCCGCGATGGGCCAGCTCACCGCTAGAAACTTTGTCTCTGTAGCCCCCCAGAATGCCGATGACTACACGATTGAGTCTGATCATGTCTATCAGATCGAGGGCCTGCGCTCTATTTTTAGCGATCCTGTGGCCGATATTGTGGGCACAGTGGGCAACACGATTGCCACCTGGGCCAACGACAATAAAGCCAACAAATCAGTCATGCAGGTGCTGAACGACCGGCGTGAAGCCGTATCGGGGGTAAACCTGGATGAAGAGGCTGCAAATATGGTGAAGTTTCAGCAGCTTTATGCAGCTTCTTCGAAAATGATTCAGAGCGGCAATCAAATGTTTGAGACGCTGCTCTCAATGATGTCTTAACGGTGACCTGAGATGAGAGTCAGCAGCCATCAGCTCCTTGACGCCGCGATTCGATCAATCCAGAAGCATTCGGTTGAGGCGATGGATTGGCAGCAGCAGATCTCCTCTGGCAAGAAATATTCGAAGGCCTCTGAGGGAACGGTTGCGATAGCCCGTGGTGTTGAGATTCAGTTTGATAAGTCAAAGTACGCCATGCTAAAGGCGAACCAGGATTTTGTGGCAACTCGGATGGCGCTGGCGGATTCCCAGTTGGGCAGTATGCATGATGCGCTCTCAGAGATGCAGCAGATTGGTGTGCAGGCTCGGGATGCCGCAATTGGCAAAATAGGCCTGCAGTCGCTTGCGCAGCGTGCGCGAGCCGCCTATGAACTGCTCGCGCAGCAAGCGGTGGCCATGGATACCAATGATGAGCGCTACTTGCTCGACACCACAAATGTCGCTCGACTTGATCAGCCGAAGATTACAGCGCAGGGGAGTGATTCAGTAAAGCAGAAAGCGGAAGTAACGCTGACAGGCCCATTTGCGGACAATGACATTATTGAGCTCACCGTGAATGGTGTTCGGCTTCAGTATGTCGTATCAGCAGGACAGACGCCTACCCAAGTCGCTCAGGGAATCGAGGCCCAGTTCGCATTGGGCTCAAATGCCGCCAACTCGGCAGTCAAGGCTTCTTCATTGGGGAGCGTCGTTTCCCTTGAAGCAAAGAATGCGGGCGTTCCATTTACGGTGGCTGTTGCTGAAAATTCCTCTGCTGGCGGGATCACACAGGCGGAAGTTCGTGCCAATGTCACCGAGATCTCCTCTGCTCGGATTTCAGCCGATACAGTTTTCTACAAGGCGGGCGAATATCTTATTGATAATTTCAGCACGCGCTCAATAGGAAGTGGCGAAACGATCACCGAGGCCCGGATGCAAATCGAGGGTAAGGGCCCAGATGGCAGCTCAAGCAGCTATTTTGTTGGCGTATACCGCGATGGAATCCTGAAGTTTCCGCAGCAGCCTGATAGCTTCATGAACTTGGAGATTGCCATCACGGGCGATCCTGATCGATTCACTGAGCTGCGATTTGAAGCGAATCCGGTAACTGTGCGTCTCAACCCAGGGGCCAAGCTCCACGCCGATGGTGCCTATGCTGTCGAATTAAGTAAGGGTGATCAGTTCATCAACGGTGCATTTGAGCAGACGACCGTCAACTTCCAGGGCACAACGGCCGAGCTGCCTGGCTGGTCGGCGGCATTGACACCTTCGGCGGGCGCCTCAACAACAATCACCGCGGGTTCGCATACCGTTGCGTTTTCCGATCAGACCCGTTTTAGCGAGGGCAACTCCGTTGTCCTGAAATCCGCTGGCGTATCGGCGACCGCAACGGGTGGCGCAACCGCCACGGTTGCGGGCCCGGTCTTGGAATCCAATGAGTCTGTTCAGCTGTATGCGGCCGACCCCGAGTCTGGCCGAGTGGCGGATCAGGTCAGTTTCCGGTGGGCCGCCACCAGCACCCAGCTTTCTCGTGTGACGGTAAAACTACTTAATCTGGATACCTCCGAAGAAACGGTGCTGCTGAATCAGACTTCGAATGCTCGGACTTCGGATCCTTCCTGGGCGATAGTCAATCACACCATTACGAAAAACGGCCGTTATCAATTCAAGGTGGAATCAGTAACGTTAGATGCAACACCTGCTGATGCGGATGGACCCGGCGGGATCGCTGGAATCAATTCGGCGGATACATCGGTGTATATCGATGACGTTCAGGTGATTTCCGGCGCTAAAACACTTACCGCTGCTACATTGACCTTTGATGGCCAGCCGGTCAAAACCGCTACCGTAGACAACGGCGGCTTAACTTATGACTCAGCGACGAAGACCACCAGAATTAACTTCACAGATTCTGCTGATGATCCTAGCAATTTCTATGATCTTTCGCTGGATTTGGTCGGTGATCCAGCTAACCTGCGGACGACGAACACCATCAACTTTCGTGTTGATCCCAAGGTCAAGCAGATTGAAATCGAGCCGGGCATCTGGGTACCCGAAGGCATTAGCTTTCGCGAGGCCTTAGGCAACACAGCCCCGAACTCTCGAGATGTTCTGGCCGATGCCAGGGCGTTTGTAGAGTCCCTAGAGCGCGCTGCAGTTTCCGGCAGTCTTGAGTCAGACTTTACGGGCAAAATCGCGAATCTGGATACTGCAACGGATCAGGTCTTGAAATACCAGATTCGTGCGGGTGTTATTGGCGCCCAGGTGGATGCTGCCAAAGCTGCGCTTGAGATTAAGGCGACTGAGCTTGAGGCCCATCGGTCCAGGCTTTTGGATACCGACATCGCCGAGGCCTCTGCGGGCCTGGTGCGAACACAGACATTATTGGAGGCGGCGCGCTCGATCTTTGCTCGCCTGGAGTCATCGAACTTGTTTCAGCGGTTAATGTGAGAATGGGGCTTCCCGTCAGGATGAAGAAAAGGACACGATCATGCTTTGGGGAATAGGGGTTATCGTAGGTCTGGGCTGCGCGCTTCTCGGCTATTCGTTGCACGGGGGAAATATTCTCGTGCTCTGGCAGCCGACTGAGGTACTCAGTATTGTGGGCTTGGCGGTGGGTTATCTGATTGCCAGCAACACCGGTCGAAATCTCAAGGCCACGATGGCAGCGATTCCAAAGGCGTTTAAGTCGCCCTCGGCAACCAAGCGCAAGTGCTTGGATCTGCTTTGTTTGCTTTTTGAGATTTTGCAGAAGATTCGTCGCGATGGCCTGATGTCACTTGAGGCGGATATTGAAGAGCCGGATTCGAGCCCGCTCTTTGAGAAATATCCGAGTATTTCAAAGGATCATCACCTTACAGAGTTCATTTGTGACTACCTGCGCATGATGCTCGGCGGATCCCTGAATATTCAGCAGGTGGAAGCCCTGATGGAGCAGGAACTCGAGACCCATCATGCGGAGGCCCATGTTCCGGTCACGATTATCGGAAAAATGGCCGACGCATTTCCTGCCTTCGGAATTGTGGCTGCCGTGATGGGGGTGGTGATGGTGATGGGATCCATTGGCCTGCCGCCTGCTGAGCTCGGAAAACTGATTGGTGCTGCACTGGTCGGGACCTTCCTTGGTATTTTGATGTCCTATTCGGTTACTGGACCAATCTCGAGTGCCCTAGAGCAAAACGAAGAGGTTGAAGCGAAGACTTTCGCGGCGGTGAAGGCTGTGCTGCTGGCCAGCTTGAACGGTTTTCCGCCGCAGGCTGCCGTGGAGTTCGGCCGTAAGGTGCTTTTCTCCGATATGCGCCCGACATTTAAAGAGCTGGACGAGGAAACCAAGGCGGTGAAGGGCAAGTAAACCCCGATCCCATCGCAAATTCATTGGAACCCATAAGCCGAAAGAGCAGAAGTGGCCGAGAAGAAAGAACAAGAACCAATAATCGTCAAGCGCGTCAAGAAAGTTGTTGGCGGGCATGGCGGTGGGGTCTGGAAAATTGCTTACGCAGACTTTGTGACTGCGATGATGGCGTTTTTCTTGCTGATGTGGGTGCTCGGCTCCACCACGTCGGGCGACCTTGCGGGTATCTCGGCCTACTTTCAGAATCCCCTTCGGCTAACGCTTGAGGGTGGCCAGGGCTCAGGAGATCAAAACTCCATCATCAAAGGCGGCGGTCCGCAGATTTTTCGCACCATCGGTGTGGAGTCCAATGCGGATGCCGACACCGCCCAGCGCCGCATCAGTGATTCCAGAATTGAGGAAGACGAGCGGCTGCGGCTAAATACGGTCGCGATGCAGGAGGCCAAAGGCCAGATCCAGGAAAAAATGCAATCGGATCCGGAGCTTGCGAAGACCCGAAATCAGGTCTTTATGGATATTTCGGCCGAGGGCATGCGAATCCAGATTGTGGATGAGAAAAATCGCGCTATGTTCGTAGTCGGCGGAACGGAGATGGCACCCTATGCAGTAAGTCTGCTGCGGTTAATTGGCAGTGTCTTAAAAGATATGCCAAATCTTGTGCGCATTGAGGGCCATACCGATGGCCTGAAATACGGCAATGGACCTGCCGGCTACACCAACTGGGAGCTTTCAACAGAGCGCGCGAATGCGGCCCGGCGTGAATTGGTACGTGGCGGCCTGCAAGAGGGCAATGTTTCGCAGGTCGTGGGTTTTGCAGACACGATTCGCTTAAATCCCAGCAATCCGAATGATCCGTTAAATCGCCGGATATCGATCACTGTTCAAAACAAAACGGCAGGCGGACTGCCATCGGCAAAGCCAGCGGCACCGTCGCCAGCACCTGCCGCACTTGAAAAAGGCCAAGGCGCATCAAAGGCCGCGCCCGCCGCATCTCCTGTCGCGCCAAGGCCCGCGACTAGCCAGCCATCGTCACCAGCTTCAGCGCCCGCTCAGAGTGGCAGCGCCGCGGCTCAGCAGGATCAGGGCGGCCGCACTCCCGTATTGGTCTTGCCACCTCGGCCACAGCTGGGCCCAGGCGCATCGGGCGCACCACCGAAAAAGTAGAGCAGATCTAAGATGAAGCGCATCCGATTCAAGCCTGCTTGGCTCGTTCACACGGGCGGCGCCGTGTTGTTCATGGCGATAAATGCTTTAGCTCCAGCAGCTCAGCCAACCCCGAAGACATCGACTGCCACAGCCAACCCGGCAGCACAGCAGGCCGCAACGCCGGCTGCGCAAGCCGCAAAACCTGCTGCGCCAGCTGCCCCAGGCTTTGCTGACTTCACCGTGTGGCATCGTCAATATTTAGTCGAACGCGGCAAGGCCGCCAGGGGTGCTGCCTGTATTCGCAGCAGCAGCTGCATCAGTGATGAAAGCGATTATTTTCGCCATATCGAGGCGGCCCACAATATTCGTAAATCCATCGAGGGCTGGGCCAAAAGCGGCAATCATGATGCTGC
>RFRK01000084.1 GCA_009924525.1 Betaproteobacteria bacterium | reverse complement strand
CCGGCGATTGAGGTATTCCAGATGCAGGTCTGAGGCAAATTGAATTCGCATACGGTAGCCAGTTTACAATCGGCCAAAGCTTGGTGAGACAGGAATCCGTTGAAATCCTGATCGAACGCAAAATTCTCAAGGGGGAGCCAGATGTCCGAAACGACACAATATGTCGCCGCAGCGATTTTTGCGATCGCCGTACTCCATACCTTCTCAGCCAAGCTCTTTGAGCGGCTCGCCCACCGTTATCCAAACCACCATGGCGTCTTTCACCTGCTCGGTGAGGTCGAGGCCGTCTTTGGTTTTTGGTCCATTATTTTGTTTGGGTGGATGATGTTTGCAGAAGGCTTTCAGCCCGCCGTTGAATACGCCGATACGCGAAACTACACCGAGCCCTTGTTTGTTTTTGCCATCATGGTGATTGCCGCCAGCCGGCCCGTGATGGAGAGCGCCCGCGGGCTGGTGAGTTCCGTGGCTCGTGTGCTGCCGCTTGCTGCGAGCACTGCCCGGTATTTTCTGCTGCTGACCCTGGTGCCGCTACTGGGCTCGTTCATTACTGAGCCCGCCGCGATGACACTGGCTGCGTTAATGCTGCTGCCCTACTTTCGCAGTCACACTCCCACGAGTTTTAAATACGCCACGATTGGCGCACTCTTTGTCAATGTCTCAATCGGCGGCACGCTGACCCACTTTGCGGCGCCCCCCGTACTGATGGTGGCAGCAAAATGGCAGTGGGATACGGTCTACATGCTCACGCACTTCGGCTGGAAGTCAGCGATCGCAGTTTTTATAAATGGTGCGGTGGTAACTTGGCTTTACCGCGACTATTTGAAAAAAGCAGATACCGAAATTCGCGAGGCGCTCGCAGCCGCAGAGTCAGGAAAAGAATCGATTCCGGCTGCAATGCTCGGCCTGCACCTGCTAATGATCGCCGGCGTGGTGCTCTTTGCGCATCATCCGCCGATTTTCCTGGGTATCTTTTTGCTGTTCATGGGAATTGCGACTGCCTATCCGCAATTTCAGGAGCGCCTGATTCTGCGCGAGGGCCTGATGGTGGCCTTTTTCCTTGCCGGCTTAGTGGTGTTAGGTGGTATGCAGGCCTGGTGGCTGCAGCCGCTGCTATCGAATATGAGCCCCACTGCGGTCTACTACGGTGCGACTGCATTGACTGCGATCACCGATAACGCGGCGCTGACCTATCTCGGATCGCTAGTCGAAGGACTTAGCGAGGAATTTAAATATGCTTTGGTTGCGGGCGCGGTCACCGGCGGCGGGCTAACCATCATTGCCAATGCGCCCAATCCAGCGGGTGCGGCCATACTGCGGCGGCAGTTCGAGGATGAAAACATCAGCCCTCTCGGGCTCTTTGCTGCGGCATCAGCACCCACAGTCGTGACCATCCTTTGTTTTCAGCTGCTTTAGCCACGCAAAAAATCCATTTCAAGCCGCGCGCGTAGGCCGCCTAAATGCGAGAGGGCCTCGGAGAGCCGCTCAATCTCGTGCGAATTCAAGCTGTCTAGTTGCAAAAGATTGGGCGAGACGTCGGCCTGCGCGCCGCGCTCGGCCCGGCTGGCGGACTCCAGCTGCGCGCGCAGCCGATAACGCTGCAGCACATTAAATGCATCTCGCATCTGCTGTGATTCGGCTGCACTCATCGACTGCCGCTCAACCAAGGCCTGCAGCCGCTCATCGGTTGAGGTCTGCGAAATGCCTTTTGCCAAAGCCAGCACGCGGGCAAAAACCACCACCGGCGCAGTGCCGCCCCGCTTCATCTCCAGCTGCGCAGGCGCAAGCCAATTCACCTGATAGCCGCGCCGCCGCAGCGCACGGGCCAGGCTCACCCGCACGCCATTACGTGTCAGGCCTTCAACCTCATCGCGCATCGCATCTTGCGCAAGCGCTCGCAGAAAAAGTTGGTGGCTGCCGACTTGGTCCGATAGCCACTTGCGCAACGCGTCTGCGAGCCGGACTTCGCCGTACAGTCCGCGGAAATCAAGAAAGATGTTTGCATCCAGCAGGGCCTCGGGCTGCGGCGAGCGCATCCATGTGCTCAGGCTGTCACGCCACTCCTGATCACTTTTGCACCACTTCTCATTCATGGCCATGACACCGCCTTTACACAGCGGAAAGCCGACATCGGCCAATCCCTGATTAATTGCCGCAGCAAGTCCCATGAACTGCTGCCGATAGGCTGAGCCATCCGCCTCGAAAATAATTGCGTTGTCTTGATCAGTCGCCACAGTCTGCTCTTCTCGGCCCTCGGAGCCCAGCGCCAGCCAGGCCCACGGCGGCAGCGGCCCCAGCTGATCTTTCATCCGAGACTCGGTGAGCCTGATCACCCTGCGGGTGAGGCTGTCCGTTTAAGTGGCTGACCAGCCGCGCAAGGGATGTTGCGGCAACCCCTTGTGCCAGAAGCCTGCGGGCTAAGCGCAGGACTTCTTGAGAGCAGACTTTCAGGGCCGCAAGGCTTTCGGCTTGCTCGATGCTCGCCGACAGAATCCGCAAGCTGGAACGCTGAAAGCTCACTAGATCACTTTCGGAGATCAGCCCAACTAGAAATCCATGCTGCAACACCGGGAGATGCCTCACCCGATGGCGGGCCATCATGAGCATGGCCTCTAGCGCGCCACGATCTGCTTCAATCGTTTGGATTCCCGTGCTCATGACTTCTTCAATAGGCGTAGCCAGAGAGCGCTGGGGAAGAATGACCCGGCTGATCAGGTCATATCGGGTCAGGATGCCCTGCAACGCCCCAGACTCATCGCAGACCAACATCGAGCCAGCCTTGGCGGCATCCATGGCCTCGAAGGCCTGCTTCAGCGAAGTAGAAGGCAGGCAAGAAAGCGGGCCTTTTCGAATTAACTGACCCACACGTATATCAAGGGCTAGCTCGGTCAAATCTTGCTGCAGTGCATCAGACACGGTGTATTTCCCTAAGTAGACATGTAGCGTGACTCAAAGTATCTTGCGATCCCAACAAGCAGTACAGCACCCCGGGCTTTGGGGAAAAGCCCGGCTGCTGAGGGAAATCAAAAAGGGGACAAATTTGTTGGGAACCGTGGTCGTCCTGAAGGGGCTCGCCGAATTCGCGGGCCTGTTGCTCGTCGGACAGGGACTAGTCTATGCGCTGAGTTTTGGCAAGCATGAGGTCAACTCGGTCTACCGGTTTTTCCGACTGCTAACGTCCCCGATTGTTAGAGCGGCCCGGGTCATCACCCCGAGTCGGGTCGCTGATCGTCACGTGCCCTTTGTGGCCCTGATGCTGCTTTTTTGGATATGGCTCTTTCTGTCCTACACCAAGTTTTCCATGATGCTGGAGCAGGCTGCCTAAGATGAGTGTTTTGAACGCCTGGTTCTATACCCAGATCGCCAACTGGGCCATGATCTTTAAGAAGTACGAGATCGCGGCAGACTACTGGATGCGCACAGCAGAGGAGCGCACCGGTGAGAAGCGAGTCATGCCGCTCACGGTGGCCGCCACCTGCATGTCGGAATTGGGACGCAATCTCGAGGCCGAGGCCCTGTTAAAGAAGAGCCTAGAGATCCAGCCTGACTACGCAGCCGCCTGGTTTAACCTGGGTTTTTTAATTCAGAAGCGGTCGGGCCACGACGAGGCCTTAGAGTGTTTTGATAAGGCGATCCGATTCCACGAGAAAATGGATCGGGCCCACTACGGCCGGGCACTCTCCTTGATCGCTTTAAATCGGCCTGAAGAGGCCAAGGCGGCGCTCGAGCGCACCATCGATCTGCAGCCGATGAGCCCTTATGGGTACTATCAGCTGGCATCACTGCACCACAAACTGGGTGACGAAAAAGCCTGTATCAAATTGGTACGCCGGCTGCATAAATTCGAGCCGCAACTCGCAGCACAGCTTCAACGAGAAACCGGGGTGCAAGCGGGCGTGGAAGACCCGTTTGCCCAGTACAGAAAATAAATGGGGGCAGGGAAAAAAACCCAGGGGGAACCGAATTGATTCTAAGAAACGGCGGGATAAGCCGGAATAGTCGTAAAACACTTCCTTTAGGAGGACTTTGATGCAGTTAACAGAAAAGCACCAGGAGTACTGGTCGAGAACCCTAAGGCTGACAGCAGTATTGTTGGCGCTTTGGTTCATCGTCACCTTCGTCGTGGGCTATTTTGCCCGTGACTTGTCGTTTAACTTTTTTGGCTGGCCGTTCGCCTTTTACATGGGCGCACAAGGCTCTCTGATCATCTACATTCTGATCATCTGGTATTACGCCAGATCGATGAATAAGCTTGATCAAGAGTTCGGCGTGGCTGAAGCCGAGGAGGACTGATCATGGCTGGAATGATGGAATCTAAAGGCGGCGCCCCGAGCGCCGCATCCCAGAAGGCCTTTACAGCCCAGCTGAAAAAGGTCTATGGCTTTTACACGGGTGGCTTTATTGCCTTCTGTATTCTGCTGGGCATCGCAGAGCAGATGGGTCTGACACGAGCTGCCATGGGCTACATATTCCTTGGCGCCACCGTGCTGCTCTATGCAGGCATCGGTATCATGAGCCGCACCAACGATGCTGACGAATATTACGTCGCCGGCCGCCGCGTTCCCGCAGTATTTAACGGGATGGCGACGGGCGCCGACTGGATGTCAGCCGCATCGTTTATCGGTATGGCGGGTGGCCTGTACCTTCAGGGCTACAGTGGTCTTGCCTTCATCATGGGCTGGACGGGTGGCTACTGCCTGGTGGCGCTCTTTTTGGCACCGTTCCTGCGCAAGTTTGGCCAGTTCACGATTCCAGACTTTTTGGGCGCCCGTTATGGTGGCAACTCCGCGCGCTTTATCGGCGTGTTGATCGCAATCCTGTGCTCCTTCGTTTATGTGGTGGCGCAGATCTTCGGCGTTGGACTCATTACGACTCGCCTGACCGGCGTTTCGTTTGAAGTCGGTGTGTTCTTGGGTCTCGCTGGAATCCTGGTCTGCTCATTCTTGGGTGGTATGAAGGCCGTGACCTGGACCCAGGTTGCCCAGTACATCATCTTGATCATTGCTTACATGATCCCTGTGGTCTGGCTGTCGGTGAAACAGACCGGCTTCCCGATTCCCCAGTTGATCTATGGTCAGCAACTGCAAAAAGTGACCGAGCTTGAGAAGAAACTTACAGCAGATCCTAAAGAGATTGAGGTAAGGAATATCTTCAAAGAGCGTGCGGCGGCAGCTAATGAGAAGCTGAAAGATGTCTCCGCTTCCTATGCCGCCGACAAAGCGGCCGCTGAGAAGGATGGCACCATCGATAAGTTCGCGAAAGACGAAGCCACTTATAAGGCCGGTCTTGATCGGGCTAAAGCAGGTGCGGCCAGGGCAAACCCCCCCACTCCGCATGCAACTTCCTTCCCAGGAAAGGATGAGGCCGCACAAAACAGAGCACGGAAAAACTTCCTTGCCCTGGTCTTCTGCTTAATGGTGGGTACTGCAGCACTGCCACACATCCTGATGCGCTTTTACACCACGCCATCAGTAAAAGAGGCGCGCTCTTCAGTGACCTGGTCGCTGTTCTTTCTTTATCTTCTTGCTGTACTTCTCGGCGCCTGCGCTTGCGGTGCTGGTGAAGTTCGTGATGTATAACGATGTGGTTGGATCATCGTTTGCCTCACTGCCAGCATGGGTAGCGAACTGGACCAAGGTGGATCCAGCCTTGCTGTCAGTGGTTGACATCAACAAAGATGGCATTGTGCAGCTAGCGGAGATCTCCATCGGTGCGGACATCGTGGTTCTGGCAACACCTGAGATTGCCGGCCTGCCCTATGTGGTCTCAGGCATGGTGGCAGCAGGTGGCTTGGCTGCAGCGCTCTCCACTGCGGACGGTCTGCTTCTGACTATGGCCAATGCACTGTCGCACGACGTGTACTACAAGATGATCGACCCCTCAGCACCGGTATCTCGCCGTGTAACGCTGTCCAAGTCGATGCTCTTGATTGTTGCCGTGTTGGCAGCCTTGGTAGCGCAACAGAAACCCGCTGACATTCTGTTCCTGGTGTCTGCAGCGTTCTCGTTTGCCGCAGCGGGCTTCTTCCCTGCACTCGTCTTGGGTATCTTCTGGAAGCGCGCAACAGGTATCGCTGCCTGCCTGGGTATGCTGGCCGGTGTGGGTGTGACCTTCTGGTACATGATCAACAACCAGCCCTGGCTGCGTGAAGTGTTCTTTGACATTCCGCGCTCCGTGCCGACAGCGCCCACCGAGTGGTTTGAGATCTCCGCGATCTCGGCCGGTATTTTCGGTGTGCCGCTGGGCTTTGCAGTCATCATCATCGTGAGCCTGATCACCCCCGCTCCGAACCGTCAGGTTCAGGAGCTCGTGGAGTCGGTCCGGTATCCCGATCTGAAGATGGCGAAGTAATCCCGACCCACCCGGGGGATCCCCTTCCCCCGGGGTCGGAACAACGAAGCCCGCCTTCCCCGGCGGGCTTTTTTTTCGCTACCATTTGCCATCGCTAGGGGTGACCGGCATGGGCTGGTCTGAGAAATACCCTTGAACCTGATCCGGCTGATACCGGCGTAGGAAAGCACATATGGCCTCCCCCAAAAAAGTTCTCTCAATTGCCGGCTCCGACAGCGGGGGCGGCGCAGGCATTCAGGCAGACCTGAAAACCATTAGTGCGCTGGGCTGCTATGGGCTGACCGCGATTACTGCATTAACCGCCCAGAATACCCAAGGCGTGGCCGCGATCCATGCGCCTGAGCCAGAATTTTTAAAAGCGCAACTCGATGCCGTCTGACATCGGTGCGGATGCGGTAAAGATCGGCATGCTGCATTCGCCCGAGATCGTGGCTGTGGTGGCTGATGCACTAAAAAAATATGAGCCCTCCTTTGTGGTGCTCGATCCGGTGATGGTGGCCACCAGCGGCGATCGGTTGATTACACCTCAGACCCAAGAACACATTGTTGGCGAGCTTTTTCCTTTGGCCACGATTGTCACGCCAAATCTTGACGAGCTCTCTTGGCTGATCGGCACTACCGTTGATTCCTGGACCCAGTTTGAGGAGAGTGCTAAAGCGCTTCATGCGATGGGCGCGAAAAACGTTTTAGTCAAAGGCGGCCA
>RFRK01000083.1 GCA_009924525.1 Betaproteobacteria bacterium | reverse complement strand
GTCATCGTGCCGGTAAAGCAGGTCTCATTTAATGTTGTCGATGAATTCACATCGACAGAGCGCGGCCAGGGTGGTTTTGGCAGCACGGGGCGCGGCTAGTTTCTCCCCTGAGGCGCGCGATCTCGGCCGGACATCATCGGTCTGGCTCGGAGGCCTCCGGCCTACTTTAAGACCTGAAATAAATTATTGAAGTCGTCTGTCCAGAGGCGTAGCCCCGCAATCGGCTCGATCTCTACAGACTTATCGCGCACCGTACGCGACGCTAAAAGCCTCGGGTTCTTGGTCACCAAGACCCAGTCCGAAAGGGCCAGAACGCCGCGGGTATCGTCAGCCGGCTCATCTTCAAGCAACACGGCATGGTAGCCCGCCTCTTCGGCGATCCGACGCACCACGGGCGCAAGGTTGAGGTAGCGATTCGTGACATGAAAGGCGATGACCCCCTCGGGCTTCAAGTGTCGCAGGTAGACCGCGAGGGCCTCGCGGGTCATTAGATGAATCGGGATTGAATCACTTGAAAACGCATCGATCACTAAAACATCAAAGCCGTTGGCTGGTTCACGCTCGAGCACCAGTCGTGCATCACCAAGCGCAAAGCTCACTTCTGCGGGGGAATCCTGGATATAGGTAAATTCTCGCTTGGCAATATCGATCACCTGCGGATTGATTTCATACATCCGATAGTGATCGCCCTTGCGGCCATAGGCTGCCAGGGTGCCCACACCCAAACCAATTACGCCCACTCGGATGCCTTGCGGAGACTGCTGGCCCATTTCTTTGATAGTGATTCCAACGCCGGAATTTGGCCCGTAGTAAGTGGTGGGCTCCTGACGATGGCGGGTGCTCGTGTCCTGCAGGCCATGCAGGATCACGCCATGCACCAGCCTGCGAATCGGGGCCTCGGCCCCGGCTGCGGCCCGTTCGGTAATACGCAGTGTGCCGTAAAAATTTCGCGCACCATAAATGCTGTCATAGGTCCGCTCTTCAAAATGCAGCCGCGTGTAGTAGCTGCAGACCGCCAGGCTTATCAAACTGCCGCCGATAAAGACGATTCGCAGTGGCCCCTGACCGTTTCGCAGGCCAATCCAAGCGCCGGCCGCGCCCACCAGCATCAGCGCGATCGGCAACTCCCAGTAGTAGGAGAAAATTCTTGGCGGGCGCAACCGTCGACACCAGCAGGCCGCCAACAGCACCGCCCAACGCGATCATGAAATAAAAACGAGTTAGGTATCGTGCTGCGGGCTTTGATTGCGCAAGCTCGCCGTGGCAGAACAGGCAGATCAAAAACAGGCCCAGCAGATACAGCGGGATCGCATAGTCAATGTCCAGAATGCCCTGATCGGTGGTCAGGCCCCAGGCCATGAATGCCGCCAACACCATCGCGGGCAGCATCATGTTGTTACGCAGATACCAGCCCCTGCCCCTGCGGCCCTCAAACGCAATCACAAAGGTCAGCAGATAAAGCGAGAGTGGCAGCACCCAGAGAAACGGTATTGAGGCAATATTTTGGGTAATGTGGCTGGAGACCGAGAGCAATAACATGGTGGCCAGAGCAGCAAGGCCAAACCACTGCAGCACTTCTGCTGCCCCCGGCGGTGATATTGTTGCGACATCCGATGCATCATCGGCCTTCGCAACGCGGTGGGCCTGCGACGGGCTTTCTTTTTCGATCGTTGGCCGCTGCGCCTGGCGCGCTGAACGAAACGCGACCGTTAATCCAAGTACCACGAAGACACCGTAAAGTGCGCTCCATGCGATTGCCTGATGCTGGGTTGCCACCCAGGTCTCAATTGCAAATGGATAAGCCAGCAGCCCCAGCAGAGAGCCGAAATTCGATAACGCAAACAGTCGATAGGCCCGCTGGGCCACTGCGGGACTGAGCTGTTCGCGCGCAAACCAGGACTGAATCAAAGGCCCGGTGGTGGACAGCATGAAATACGGCAGACCAATCGTGACGGTAAGCAGCCCCAGGATTCGCCATAAGGGCTCCTCGTCGCCGGTCGGCTTCCAGTGCACACCGGCCACGATCGGCAGGGCCGCCAGGCTTGCGATCAATAACACTGCGTGCAGTATCGATTGTCGTTGGGCAGAGAGCCGCTGGACGAGATCCGAATAGGCGTAGCCCGCAAGTAGCACCAATTGAAAAAAAGTCAGGCAGGTGGTCCAGACTCCTGCAGATCCCCCAAACCAGGGCACGATCTGCTTAGCAATGATCGGCTGGACCATGAAGAGCAGAATGCTGGATACCAGCACTGTTAGTGCAAACAGCAGCATCAGATCAGCCTTGCATCCAGTCGCCGGCCATCGGCAACGAAGCTTCGAATGCCCTCGGCAAGCTTCTCGCTCGCCATGGCATCTTCATTAAGCACAAAACGGAATAGTGGCTCACTCGTGTTCAGTGTCGCACCCGCCTGCGTCTGCCGAGCCTCCTCGGGATCCAGCACGCGATTCAGCGTTGCATCCTGATCCATGGACTGCAGCTGCTGCAAAAGCTCCGGGCTCACGGTCAGAAGATCGCATCCCGCAAGCGCCAGGACCTGATCGACCGAACGAAAGCTCGCCCCCATGACCTCGGTATGAAAACGGTGCTGCTTTAAGTAGTTGTAGATACGCTTGACGGATAAGACACCCGGATCTTGATCCGGCGAACTCCATTGCTGTCCATTTTTTTTATACCAATCGCTGATTCGGCCCACAAAAGGAGAGATCAGTCGTGCGCCGCAGTCGGCAGCCGCTGCGGCCTGCACCAGACTAAAAATCAGCGTGACATTGCAGGCAATCGATTTTTGTTCGAGCTCACGCACCGCCCGAAGGCCCTCCCAGGTTGCCGCAATTTTGATCAGAATACGTGAGCGATCAATGCCACGATCTGCGTAGGCGGCAATAATTTTTTCTGCCTCCGCCACCATAGCCGCCGTATCAAACGATAGCCGCGCATCCACCTCGGTCGAAACACGGCCTGGCACGATCTTCAGAATTTCGCATCCAAAGGCCACCAGCACCTCGCGGCAACGATCAGCAACCTTGGTGCTTCGGGTCTGCTCCTTCACCTGCTGCAAGATGCTGGCGTACTGTGGCTGCTCCAGAGCACGCACGATCAACGTGGGATTGGTGGTTGCGTCCTGCGGCTGATAGGCCCGCATTGACTCAAAACTACCGGTATCAGCCACCACAGTGGTGAAGCGTTTTAGGGCCTCCAAGGCATTCGGAGGGGTTTCGACTTCAGGGGGTCGCATCACAAACGCATAAAAAAATCGGGCATGGCCCGGAGAATCCGAATCATGCCCGAATTTTGCAAGTCGCTGGGGCCAAAGGGAGGCCCCAGCGCCCACCAGAGCTGGCTAGGTCAACATATCCGACCAGATGTTCCGGGCCCAGCCCATCGCATAGTTGCCCTCCAACTCGGTCGGGGCGGTGCTTAAGCCCCCCGAGCCCGGCACCGTCTTCATGGTCTTGTCCTTTTCATCGTAGGCATGAACGCTTGCGACATGCACGACATTTTTGTCATCCACAAAGCTGTAGCAGGTGTTAGCCATCATGCTGGCTATCGGCGCCCGGCCATTCATGAGCTCGACGATCGCAGCCGCTGCAGTCTTGCCATGTTGGTTCGCCATGTGGCCTGATTTCGGCATTGCCGGAGCCGAGAAGGTGGCATCACCGAGCACGTGAATATTCTTGTGAACCAATGACTCCATTGTGATCCAGTCCACGCCACACCAGAGATTATTCACATTCACCAGGCCAGACTTCATGGCGATCTCTCCGGCGCGATGCGGCGGCACCACATTGAGCACATCCCCAGTAACCCGATCACCAGTTTCTGTGGTGAGGCGGCGGCTCTTGACATCGACTTCGGTCACCACCATGTTGGGCCGATATTCGATCATGCCCGGATAGTAGAGATCTGCCCAAGCCTTCATAAAGAGTGCCTTTTTTGACACGATATCCGGATTGCCATCCATGATGATGACTTTGCTGCGGGTGTTGCCTTTGGATTTAAAGAGATGGGCCACCTGGCAGGCACGCTCATACGGCCCCGGCGGGCAGCGATACGGCGCCTTGGGAATCGACAGCACATAAACCCCGCCATTGGGCACGGCATCCAGCTGGGCCTTGAGGGCCACAGTCTGTGGGCCGGCACGCCATGAATGCAAAATCGTTTTCTGGGCCTCGTCGTTTAGGCCCTGAATCGCGTTGAAATTAAAGTCGATGCCGGGGGAGACCACGAGACGGTCGTAAGACAGATCTGCGATCTTGCGCAGCGAGATGGTCTTCTTGCCGGGGTCAATTGAGAGGACTTCATCGTTGAGCACGATCACGCCACGCTCGCGAAGGCCCATGTAGCTGTGGGTAATGGTCTCCATCTTCTGGCTTCCGCCCAGCACCAGATTCGAGATCGGGCACGAGACAAAATTACGTTCGCGTTCGATCAAATAGACCTCGATGGCGCCGCGCGACCAGTGGTTGATGTACTTGGCTGCCGTGGCGCCCCCATAGCCGCCACCGATCACAATGACTCGGCCAATTTTCTTTACCGGGGCTGGTGCCTCATCCACGGCTGCACAGCCGGCCAGGCCAGTGGCGGCAAGGGCCGCGCCCGCTGCGCCTGCCTTCAGCAGTCCGCGGCGATTTTCAAAATCCTGTGACATGGTGTTCTCCTTTTCCCTGATGCCGTTTATTTCTTTTTCTGTGCAGAAAAATAAGCTGCTAGATCCGCGATCTGTTGATCCGAGTAGCCCTTCGCGATCTGATGCATCAATGTGGCAGGGCGCTCACCGCTGCGAAACGCATTCATATTCTTGATGAAAGTCGCACGGTCATAGCCCGCAAGCGACACCATGCCGCCCACACTGTTGCCATCGGTGCCATGGCAGTTCGCACAGTTCGCCGCCAAGTAACGAATCTTGCTCAGATCCTGAGCCATGGCGGGAGCCTGGGCAGCGATCAACGCCACCCCAATCGCAGTCACTAGACTGAGTTTCAGGCGCATAGTTTTCCTCCGGTGTGGTTATTCTGAAAAGCCATGAAATTGTGTCAGAAAGCATGCCTGTGGCCAGGCCTGCTCAGGGAAAACCCAAGCCAAACGCAACAACAATTTGGGGTTGTTGCCGGCCTAGGCGATCAGCTCGGGGTTGTCTTTGCGACGATTCACGGCAGGCGGTTTGGCCTCCTCGTCCTTGGGGAACTCCAACACCACCTTATCCCCCTGCTCGGCATCGATCGCAACATGGACACGGCCACCATTGACCAGCCGGCCAAAGAGCAACTCATCAGCCAGGGCCTTGCGAATCGTGTCTTGGATCAATCGCTGCATTGGGCGGGCGCCCATCTGGGGATCAAAGCCCTTTTTGGCAAGGTAGCTTCGCAGCGACTCCGAATACGAAATCTCGACTTTCTTTTCGGCCAGCTGCTGCTCTAGTGCAATCAAGAATTTATCCACGACACGCATGATCACATCAGTGTCCAGCGACTTAAAGGAAACGATTGCATCCAGCCGATTGCGAAACTCGGGCGTGAACATGCGCTTGATATCGGCCATTTCATCGCCCGCCTCGCGGGCATTTGAGAATCCGATCGCACGGCGGTTTAAGGTCTCAGCACCGGCGTTGGTGGTCATGATGATGATCACGTTGCGAAAGTCCGCCTTGCGGCCGTTGTTATGTGCCATGGTCCATCACCTGGAGCAGCACATTGAAAATATCCGGATGGGCTTTTTCAATCTCATCCAGCAGCAACACGCTGTGCGGCTTTTTGGTGATTGCCTCGGTCAGCAGGCCGCCCTGATCAAAGCCGACATAGCCCGGGGGGGCGCCGATTAAGCGCGATACGGCATGCCGCTCCATGTATTCCGACATATCAAAACGAATCAGCTCAATGCCCAGCACATAAGCCAACTGCTTGGCGACCTCGGTCTTGCCGACCCCGGTCGGGCCCGAAAACAAAAATGAGCCGATGGGTTTATCCACCTTGCCAAGCCCAGAGCGCGACATCTTGATAGCAGCCGATAAGGCCTCGATCGCAGGATCCTGGCCGAAGACAACGCTTTTGAGATTCTTATCCAGCCGCGCGAGCACTTGGCGATCATCGGTATTGACTGTTGCTGGCGGAATGCGCGCAATCTTGGATACGATTTCCTCAATCTCGGTCTTTCCGATCGTGCGCTTTTGTTTGCTCTTGGGCAGGATGCGCTGCGCGGCACCGGCCTCGTCAATGACATCAATCGCCTTATCGGGAAGATGACGGTCGTTGATGTATTTCGCAGAAAGCTCAGCTGCTGTCGATAGTGCGGCAGCGGAATACTTCACACCATGATGCTCTTCAAAGCGCGACTTCAGGCCGCGAAGAATTTGAACAGTCTGCTCCACACTTGGCTCGGTCACATCAATTTTCTGGAATCGACGCGACAGCGCATGGTCTTTTTCAAAAATGCCGCGGTATTCGTTGTAAGTGGTCGCACCGATACACCGTAGCGCCCCCGAGGACAGGGCCGGCTTGAGCAAATTCGAGGCATCTAGCGTGCCGCCCGAGGCCGACCCGGCGCCGATGAGGGTGTGGATCTCGTCGATGAACAGCACGGCATGCGGGTCGCTTTTGAGTTGCTTTAAGACTGCCTTCAGCCGCTGCTCAAAATCACCGCGATATTTGGTTCCTGCCAGCAACGCGCCCATATCCAAGGCATAGACAGTGGCGTGCTCCAGCACCTCGGGAATATCTTTTTCAATAATTCGCCGAGCGAGGCCCTCTGCAATCGCGGTCTTACCCACGCCGGCCTCGCCCACCAGCAGAGGATTATTTTTCCGACGCCGACACAGGACCTGGATGACCCGCTCCACCTCTTGCTCGCGGCCAATCAGCGGATCGATTTTTCCTTTTTTCGCAAGCTCATTGATGTTGCTGGTGTACTGATCCAGTGCGGTGGGCTGCTGCGGCTGCGCCGACTGTCCGCCGGAGGCCTCGGCCTGCTCGGCAGCGGCAGCCTCTTCCTGTGCAGGCGAAGCCTGCGGCGCCTTCGTGATGCCGTGAGCAATAAAATTCACGACATCTAACCGCGTGATGCCCTGCTGATGCAGGAAATAGACCG
>RFRK01000082.1 GCA_009924525.1 Betaproteobacteria bacterium | reverse complement strand
CATACCCGCATGCTAAGATCGAACGTCCATGATTGACAATTTTCTCAAAAAAATTTTTGGAAGTCGCAACGAGCGACTCGTTAAAAGCTACGGCCAGCGAGCCGCTGCGATCAACGCCTTAGAGCCCACGATCAGCGCCTTATCGGATGAAGCCCTGCGGGAAAAAACCGCTGAATTCCGTAATCGACTGGCCAACGGCGAAACGCTTGAGCAGCTGCTGGTCGAGGCCTTTGCTGTCTGCCGCGAGGCCGGCCGCCGCGCCCTTGGCATGCGGCATTTTGATGTTCAGCTGATTGGCGGAATGGTTTTGCATGATGGCAAGATTGCCGAAATGCGCACTGGCGAGGGCAAGACATTGGTTGCGACTTTGGCGGCTTACCTCAATGCGCTGGCTGGCAAAGGCGTGCATGTCGTTACGGTCAACGATTATCTGGCCGAGCGCGACGCTAACTGGATGGGAAAGCTGTATCGATTCCTGGGCCTGACCGTCGGTGTCAACCTGACGTCGCTGGAGCATTCCGAGAAGCAGGCCGCGTATGCGGCCGATATCACCTACGGTACCAATAACGAGTTCGGATTTGATTATCTGCGCGACAACATGGTGGTGGATCGCGCCAATCGGGTTCAGCGCAGTCTGAGTTTCGCGATTGTCGATGAGGTGGATTCGATTCTGATCGACGAGGCCCGCACGCCGCTGATTATTTCTGGCCATGCCGATGATCAGACTGATTTGTATCGTGTGCTCAATGTCGTGCCGGGCCAGCTCAAGCCCCAGGCCTCCGAGGAAGGCCCCGGAGACTATTGGGTCGACGAAAAATCCCGGCAGGTCTATCTATCCGAGTCCGGATTCGAAAAATCGGAGCAGCTGCTGGCCTCCATGGGCCTACTGGCTGAGGGCGCAAGCCTCTACGATCCTGCGAGCATTTCGCTGTTGCACCACCTCACCTCCGCCCTTCGCGCCCACACCTTATTTTTTAAAGATCAGCATTACGTTGTTCAGGCAGGCAAGATCATTATTGTGGATGAGTTCACTGGCCGGCTGATGCCGGGTCGGCGCTGGTCCGAGGGCCTGCATCAGGCGATCGAGGCAAAAGAGGGCGTTGAGATCGAGGCCGAGAATCAGACGCTGGCATCGATCACCTTTCAGAATTATTTCCGTATGTACGACAAGCTCTCCGGCATGACGGGCACCGCGGATACCGAAGCCTTTGAGTTTCAGTCGATTTACAACTTAGAGACCGTAGTCATTCCTACTCATCGTCCCATGGTCCGCCTCGATCTTCAGGATCAGGTCTTTAAGTCAGCAGAGGAGAAGTACGACGCCATTCTTGCTGATATTCAGGCGCGGCATGCTAAGGGCCAGCCGGTGCTCGTCGGTACGACATCGATTGAAAATTCTGAGCTGCTTTCAGCAATGCTGACTAAGGCCCAGCTGTCGCATCAGGTGTTGAATGCGAAACAGCACGAGCGCGAGGCTGAGATTGTGGCTCAGGCGGGGCGTCCTGGCATGATTACGATCGCGACGAATATGGCTGGCCGCGGAACTGACATCGTGCTCGGCGGCAATGTCGAGAAGCAGATCGATGCGCTGCGCGCTGAGCCTCGCCCCTCGGAGTCCGAACAGGCGCGTCAGGAGACCGTCTTGCGCGAACAGTGGCAGGGCTTGCATGACCAAGTGATTCAGGCCGGCGGCCTGCATATCGTCGGCACTGAGCGTCATGAGTCGCGCCGTATCGATAATCAGCTACGCGGTCGTTCCGGCCGCCAGGGTGATCCAGGCTCGTCGCGGTTTTATCTCTCGATGGATGATCCACTGCTTCGGATTTTTGCCGGCGATCGAATGAAGGCGATCATGAATCGCCTGGGGGTGCCACATGGCGAGCCGATTGAGGCCGGCATGGTCTCTCGCTCCATTGAATCAGCGCAGCGTAAAGTCGAGAATCGAAACTTTGATATGCGCAAACAGCTTCTCGAGTATGACGATGTCGCTAATGAGCAGCGAAAAATCATCTATCGACAGCGCAATGAAATTCTCGAAGGCGAAGACTTAGCGGAATTGGTGGGTAGCCTCCGGCAGGGCATGATGACTGAGATTGTGCGCGCCCATGTACCCGAGGAAAGCGTTGAGGAGCAGTGGGATCTCGCCGGATTACAGCAGACCCTGCAGTCTGAGTGGCGACTGCAGCTCGATTTACAGTCTTGGACTGCCAGCAATGATCAGTTGACGGACGAGGAGATTCTGCAGAAAGTAATTCAGGCTGCAGATCAGGCCTATGAACAAAAAGTTATCCCCGTTGGCCGTGAGGCCTTCAATCAATTCGAGCGCTCGATTTTGCTGCAGGCAATTGATAACACTTGGCGGGAACACTTAGCGGCGCTGGATCATCTCCGACAAGGGATTCATTTGCGCGGCTATGCTCAGAAAAATCCAAAGCAGGAATACAAGCGAGAAGCGTTTATTTTATTTGAGCAGACGTTGGATCGGATTCGAACCGAAGTAACCCGAGTCTTGATGAATGTTGAAATTCAGAGTGCCGAGCAGGTTGCGGAGTCGGTGCCGCAGGCGCCGAGACTCGCTGATGTGCAGTATCAGCACGCTGATTTCGATGCCCAGTCGGCGATGGCGATTCAGGATCCCGAGGCCGTGGCCCTTGCGGCCCAGTCACCTAGCGGGGGTGTTGCGCAGGCCGAAGAGGCTGGGGCGGATTCGCCGGGCAGCCCAGTCCGTCGGGCAGAGCCTAAGGTCGGCCGAAACGATCCTTGCCCCTGTGGTTCAGGTAAGAAATACAAACAGTGCCACGGAAAACTCAGCTAGACCGACAACCCTCTTGCCTGAGTTGCTCAGTCAACCCGGGCACCGCTTGCCTTAACAACAGGTTCGTAGCGCTGTCGCTCTTGTGCCATAAAACGGCCAAATGTTTCTGCTGAGGTTGGCGTTGGTTCCGCCAGCAGCGACGCAAAGCGTTGGCGAAGTTCCGGCGAATTCAACGCAGAAGTAAATATTTGGTTAAGCCGATTCACGGTGTCGGCCGGAGTTCCCGCCGGGGCAATGATGCCCCACCATGTATCGATCGCAAAGCCTGGCAGAGTCTCCGCCATTGGGGGCACATCGGGCAGCACCGGGCTGCGTTGCGCGCTCGTGACTGCAAGTGCCCGAAGCCGGCCTGACTTAATGTTTCCAGCGGCGGTCGCTAAATTATCGATATTGAAATCAACCTGCCCTGACAGCAGCCCGAGCTGAGCGGGTGCGCCACCGTTATATGGGATGTGTACCGCGAAGATCCCGGCCGATTGTTTCAGCATCTCTCCGGCCAGGTGGCCTGCGCTGCCATTACCCCCGGAGCCGTAATTGAGCTTGCCCGGATTGGCTTTTGCGTAGCGAATGAAATCACCAATCGATTTGATGCCCAGACGATCGGCGACCTCGGTATTCATGACGACAACATTTGGCACTCGCACCATCTGGGTGATAGGTGCGAAGTCTTTGCTCGCATCGAAAGGCATTTTGTCAAATAGCCAAGGGTTGATGGCATGGGTCGCAGTGGCAGCGATGCCCAGTGTTCGTCCATCGGGCGCTGCTTTCGCAACCATACTTACGCCGAGATTTCCCCCCGCGCCTGGCCTGTTCTCAATAATGATTGGCCCAAGTCCTTCGCGGGCTCGCTCCGCCAAGGCTCGGACTGTTAAGTCAATTGGTCCGCCTGCCGCATAGGGAACGATGATACGTGTCGGCTGCTGGGCAGATAGAGGTAGAGTGAATGCAAAAAAAGAGAGCACTAACAAAACTATTCGGCCTGACATAGAAGGACCTTTCGGTATGTTGGAATTCCGGCCGTCTTGCGGCCCGTCGATGGCCTTAGAATAACGGCATCACGCTGAAACCCCTAGGGCCCTTACTCAGTCCCATGCCGGTTAACCTCTCACTTCCCGATCCCGCAGAGCTGCACCCAGTGGCAGGTGTGCGGCTGGGTGTTGCTAGTGCTGGAATACGCAAGGGCGGCCGGCGCGATGTGCTGGTCGTTGCCTTGGACCGCGGCTCCGAGGTGGCGGGTGTATTTACCCAAAATGCATTTTGTGCTGCGCCTGTCCAGATTTGTCAGGCCCATTTGGCAGCAAAGCCCGAAGGTGGCATCCGCGCCTGGGTGGTCAATACCGGATGTGCCAACGCAGGCACGGGCGAGCAGGGCCTGACGAATGCGAGAAAGACCGTTGAATTTCTTGCGGCTGAATTAAACCTTCAGCCAACACAGGTGTTGCCGTTTTCAACTGGTGTGATTTTGGAGCACCTGCCGATGGATCGTCTGCTGCCTGGAATCCAAGTCGCATGCACGGGTCTCGGCCAAGCCAATTGGCTGGAGGCTGCTCAGGCGATTATGACCACTGACACACAGCCCAAGGCATTCTCGACTCGGCAGATCATCAATGGACAGCAAGTCACGATCACCGGCATTTCAAAAGGTGCGGGCATGATTCGGCCTAACATGGCAACGATGTTAGGTTATGTTGCTACTGATGCTGCTATCGAGCGCCCGCTTTTACAGCGGCTTGTGCAGCAGGCCGCCGATGAATCGTTTAATGCGATTACGATCGATGGCGATACCTCGACCAATGATTCGTTTGTTGTCGCGGCGACCGGGGCAGGTGGTCTAAGGCTGCGCTCTGAGCAAGATGCGGGCTGGAGCGAATTTCGCCAGGCCTTTATCGGCGTCTGTCGCGCACTCGCTCAGGCGATTGTGCGAGATGGTGAGGGTGCAACGAAGTTCATTACGATCCAGGTGCGGCAGGCTGCATCACGCGAAGAGGCGCGCCAGGTCGGCTATGCGATTGCCCACTCTCCACTCGTGAAGACTGCATTTTTCGCAAGCGATCCCAATCTTGGCCGAATCCTGGCGGCAATCGGCTATAGCGGTGTGCCGCAGCTGGACGTGACTCGAATTCAAGTATTTCTGAATGAGATCTTGGTTGCCGAGCACGGTGGGCGGGCAGCGGCGTATACCGAGTCCGATGGCCAGCGAGTGATGCAGCAGTCAGAGATCACTGTTTCGGTGAATCTGAATCGAGGCCATCATGAGGCATCGGTCTACACCTGTGATCTCTCGCACGAGTATGTATCGATTAATGCAGACTATCGATCTTAGGTTTTCCCGTGACAACACCAACCAACCAATTAATTGACAAACTCAATCAGCTGCTTCCGGGTGTCTCGGCCAAGCCAGATTTTTCTTCAGTAAAAGCGATGCGTTGGAGTCGTCGGCCTACTCTGCTGGGCCATGTATCGTATCTCGAGGCGGTGACTCAATTCGCCGAGATTCGTTTTGCTGATTTACAGCATATTGATCGTCAGCGTCAGCTGGTCGAACAGAATACGCGGCAGTTCTTATCCCGAAAGCCCGCAAATAATGTGCTGATGACCGGAGCCCGCGGCACAGGAAAATCTTCGTTAGTGCGGGCCTGTCTGACTGAATTTCATGGCCAAGGCCTGCGTGTGATTGAGGTCGAAAAACAAGATCTTATGGATTTGCCAAGGCTGGTTGAGGCGATTGCCCATGCGCCCTATCGATTTATTATTTTCTGTGATGATCTCTCGTTTGAGTCAGGCGATTCAGGCTATAAGGCCTTGAAGTCGTTGCTTGACGGATCCATCTCAGCCCAGTCTGACAATCTGCTGATTTATGCAACCTCGAACCGTCGGCATCTCATGCCGGAGCACATGAGCGAAAACCTCGAGACCCGCTATGAGGCCACTGGTGAGATTCATCCCGGTGAAACCGTTGAGGAGAAGATCTCCTTATCGGAGCGGTTTGGTCTCTGGGTGTCGTTTTACAGTTTTAGTCAGCAAGATTATCTCGATATCGTGGCCCATTGGCTCAGGCATTACGGCTGCACGGCCGCACTGATTCAAGAGGCCCGTCAGCCCGCTCTGCAATGGGCGCTTGAGCGCGGCTCGCGATCCGGGCGAGTCGCATTGCATTTCGCCCGAGATTGGGCGGGCCGACATTAATCTGCTGCAATTCGTTTCGTTTGGCACGGATATCATCAGGCAGTAACGCCGCATCTGTCGCGGGCGCCTTACAGGTCGTGGTTGCGATGTTGCGCGCGCCAGAAGGGGCAGTGCTGCTTTCGACTCGCCCTCCGGGCAAAGCGTTTGAGGGCTGGTGGGAATTTCCGGGCGGAAAAATTGAAACCCACGAGACACCTGAGCAGGCGCTGATCCGAGAGTGCCATGAAGAAATCGGCATTCAGGTTGTAGACCTTGCATTTGCTTGGACGATTGGCCATGCGTATCCCCATGCCCAAGTGATGCTGCATTTTTACTGGGTGACGCGTTGGAGTGGAGTGCCACGGCCCATTGAAGGCCAGCAGCTGCTCTGGGTGGCGGCCGATCAGGCCTGGCCGTACCCGATTCTGCCGGCGACAGTGCCGCTTTTAAAGCGAATCAGAAATTACAAAGCGTGAGCTCGAATGGAATTTCTTGCTCGATGCCTTTTAAGTGCATGGTGGATTCAAGCTGCCTGAATCTCACGGAGACTACATATTTATTTGCGCTGATCTCAGCCACAACCTCAGGCTGTTTGGGCACTGCGACACGAATAATTTGAATCTGTCGACCATCCATCGAGAGCTCAAAATAGCCACGGGTCGCCAAATAAGATTCTGGGCGCGTGCCTTCCCTCAGCAGTTTTAAGACGATCTCGACGCCTTCATAAACAGGCAATAGCGAGTTGACCCATGCATTCAGCATGGACTGCCGGATCTCAATCGGCCGATGCAGCCAGACATGGAGTGAGGGGATATCGAATTCGCAGATGCCACCCGGAATTCCAAAGCGGCCTTTCAGCAGCTGCAGCCACTCATGCTCCGGGATGTGCTGGCCAAGCCGAGTGTTCGATGCGGACAGCGCATTGAAGATGGTCTGAATTCGGCTGAGCAAATCATCAAGAGCTTCTTGCGAGACGCCTGGTTTGCCCGCGAATTGGTTCAGGCGGGCCCGCTGTCGATCAAGCTCCTGCAGTAATTCGGATTTGATATCGCCGCGTCCGCCTACAAGGTCAAAGAGTTCGAAGACCGACCAGAGGGCCGCCTGGTGGCCGAACGCTGTGGTGTACTGGTTAAATTCCTGGCAACGCTTAAACAAGCTTTCAATTCGAAGCAACGAGCGGATTCGCTCATT
>RFRK01000081.1 GCA_009924525.1 Betaproteobacteria bacterium | reverse complement strand
TTGACGTGATCACGTCAATCTCGCGCGCTGAGCAGTCCCAGATCACGGTGACATTTCGCCTTGAAAAAGACGCAGACTCTGCCGCTGCAGATGTTCGGGATCGGGTCTCTCGTGTGCGGGCCAAGCTGCCGAAATCGGTAGATGAGCCGGTCATCGCGAAAGTCGAGGCGGATGCCAATCCGATTATTTGGCTGTCGTTTTCAAGCCCGACCCGCTCGGCACTCGAGGTCAGTGATATCGCGAATCGCGTTGTGAAGCCGCGGCTGCAGGTTCTGCCGGGGGCAGCCGATGTGCGTATCAATGGTGAGCGTAAATACGCCATGCGGGTCTGGATTGATCGCGATCGACTGGCTGCCTATGGGCTCACACCCGCCGATGTCGAGTCTGCGATTGGCCAGCAGAATGTGGAGCTGCCGGCTGGCCGAGTCGAGAGCCAGCAGCGTGAATTCACCGTGACTGCCCGGACGGATCTGAATCGGCCCGAGGAGTTTGGCGCCATCATCGTCAAGCAGGTCCGCGGCTATCCGGTGCGGCTGCGTGATGTTGGCCGGGTCGAGGTGGATGCGGCAAGCGTTCGTAGCAGCGTTCGTTTTAACGGCGAGAGTGCAGTAGCGATCGGTGTGATCCGGCAGGCCACAGCAAACCCTCTAACACTTGCTGAAGCGGTCCGCGAATCGGTTCCCGTGCTCAATGCGGAGCTGGCGTCCGAAGGCGTGCAGGTTAATGTCAGCTATGACTCAACGGTCTTCATTGATCGCTCAATTGAAGCGGTCTTTAAAACCATCATGGAGGCGATCATCCTGGTGGCAGTGGTAATTTTCTTTTTCCTGCACTCTGCCCGCGCCTCGGTGATTCCCTTGGTCACCATTCCAGTGTCCCTGATTGGCACGTTTACGCTCATGCTGATTGCAGGTTTTTCAATCAATACACTTACCTTACTGGCGCTGGTCCTGGCTATTGGGCTGGTGGTGGATGACGCCATTGTGGTGCTTGAAAACATCTTCCGCCATATCGAAGAGGGCATGAAGCCTGTTGAGGCAGCCGTCCAGGGTATTCGTGAGATTGGTTTTGCGGTGATCGCGATGACTCTGACCCTTGCGGCTGTCTACGCGCCGGTCTCATTTACTACAGGACGGGTCGGCAGGCTTTTTGTTGAGTTCGCGCTCACGCTCGCAGGCGCCGTGATTGTTTCGGGCTTTGTGGCGCTGACCTTATCGCCCATGATGTGCTCACGCTTGCTGCGGCACGAGGAGCGCCGCGGTCCGATCACATCCGCGATTGAACGTTTTCTGGATCGGCTCTCCGAAAACTATCGCAGGCTTTTGGAATGGACCCTACGCCGTGGCCTTTTGATTGGCGGGGTGTTTACCGCCGTCGCTGTGCTCTCGGGGGTGTTGTTCGTGAACATGAAGCAGGAGCTCTCACCGATTGAAGATCGTGGCGTGATCTTTACTGTGATCAGTGGGCCTGATGGCGCCTCGCTGGAGTACACCGAAAACTACGCCAGAAGAATTGAGTCGATTGGTAAGACACTTCCCGAGGTCGATCGGGTTTTCGTGGTGGCGGGTAATCCTACTGTCGATCAGGCGGTCGCGTTTTTGCGCACTGTGGATTGGTCGGAGCGCGACCGCAAGACGGTGGAGATGATTCGACAGATTCAGCCGCAGATGGCGTCGATCCCGGGCGTATTGGCCTTTCCAAATGCGCCGCCCTCATTGGGCCAATCGATTCGCGATCGGCCGGTGAGTTTCGTGGTGACTTCTTCTGATTCATACGATGCCATGGGCAGGACGGTTGGCTTGATTGTGGCCGATGTGATGAAGAATCCGAATTTCCTGGGGGTCGATACCGATCTGCGATTGAACAAGCCGGAGCTCAGCATTACGGTGAATCGTGAGCGGGCCGCGGATATGGGGGTCTCGGTTGAGGCGATTGGTCGAGCCATTGAAACCATGATGGGCGGCCGCCAGGTCACCCGGTTTAAGCGTGCCGGGGATCAATACGATGTGATTGTTCAGGTCGAGGCGGATGCCCGCAACACACCCGATGACATCAATAAGATTTTTGTGCGTAATCAGGCGAATCAAATGGTGCCGCTGTCGTCCTTAGTCCGAGTGCAGGAGACGATTGGCCCCCGGCAGCTCAATCACTTTGGCCAGCGGCGGTCGATCACCATCAGCGCTAACTTGGCGCCGGGCTACACCCAAGGCGAGGCCTTAAAGCTTCTGGAAGAGTCGGCTGCAAAGCACCTTACCGCGGGCTACGCCACCGACCTCTCCGGCTCGATGCGCGAGTTTGTTCGGGCCTCGGGAAGCCTTGGTATTACTTTTGTGCTGGCCTTGCTGTTTATCTATCTCGTTTTAGCGGCCCAGTTTGAGTCCTTTAAAGACCCAGTGATGATTATGCTGACTGTGCCATTGTCGATGTTGGGTGCGCTGGCGGCCTTGCAGGCCACAGGCGGCACGCTGAATGTATACAGCCAGATTGGCCTGATTACTTTGGTGGGCCTGATTACCAAGCACGGTATTTTGATTGTCGAGTTTACGAATCAACTTCGAGAGCAGGGCCGTGAGATGCGGGATGCGGTTGTAGAGGCAGCGGTGTTGCGATTGCGGCCGATTCTGATGACCACGGGCGCCATGGTGCTCGGGGCTGTACCGCTGGCCCTCGCGCGAGGCGCCGGTGCGGAGAGTCGCTCACAAATCGGCTGGGTGATTGTGGGCGGAATGACGCTGGGCACGCTACTCACACTATTTGTTTTGCCTTCTGTAGTTTTATTTTTTGATCGTCTTCGCAGCCGGAGGTCCCATGCGTTGGGTCATGCTTGATACCGAGACAACGGGTCTGCGCGTCGAAGAGGGCCATCGGCTAATCGAGATTGGTTGCATCGAGTGCGTTGATCGCCGAATTACTGATCGGTCGTTTCATGTCTACATCAACCCAGAGCGCGAGATCGATGAGGGTGCAACCCAAGTCCACGGAATGACCTGGGATCAGCTAAAAGATAAGCCTGTATTTGTGGATGTCGCCCAGAGATTAGTCGAGTTTGTGCAGGACGCTGAGGTTGTGATCCATAACGCTGAGTTTGATCGCGGCTTTCTGGATGCGGAGCTGAAGCGGGCTGGTTTTCAGCCGTTCTCAAGCTACTGTGCCCGCCTTACCGATTCGTTGGGACATGCCCGGGAACTTCATCCAGGCCAGCGTAATTCTCTGGATGCGCTCTGCCAGCGTTATGGAATTTCAAACGAACACCGCGTGCTGCACGGCGCACTGCTTGATGCACGTCTGCTTGCGGAGGTATATCTCGCGATGACCCGTGGCCAAGAGGCCCTGCTGATCTCTGCCGAAGATGATGCAGATGCCCGGGAGGCGGGAATTGCATTGGATACGACCGGACTGATCGTGCGGCGCGCCACTGACGAAGAGCTTCAGGCACACGAGGCCATCATGCAAGAGATTGACCGCGTGAGTGGCGGTAAGCGACTCTGGCCGCATCAGGCATAATGCCGGCCAACCAGGCGTTTTTGTTTAAACGCTACTGCAGTGCTTCCTTCAGTGTCTTCATGTTATGTCGATACCGCAACTGATCCGCGAAGCCCGACTTGCCCAGCAGCTGGATATCGATGGACTTTGCCGCAAGACTGGGGTTGCCAAAAACCACCTTCTGGATATCGAAGCCGGCAAGGGCTCATCCTTTCATACGGTGGTTTATTGCAAAAGAGCGGTCATGACGGTGGCCGAGGCCCTGAATATTCAGCAGCAGGTGGAGAGCCTCTGGCGTGACGAGGACTGGCAGGCGGTCTCGGTGCCCTCCCGTCTGGCTGGGCTGAGCGAGCCCTCGAACACGATGCTGCCTGCAGCAAAACCTGACGGCGAGCCGAGTCGCCGTTGGCTGCCGATTGCGGGAATTCTGGTGCTGCTAAGCGCCATCGGAATCGGACTGCATCGCATGGATGAGCCTGATGTCGACCGGCCGGTGGTGAAGTCAGTTCGATCGACATCGTCCGCAACCAAAGAAGCCGCCCCCGTTACCGAGGCTGTCGGTCCTGGGTCTGGCGTCTCATCAGCGCCGCAGGCCCCAGACCCTTCGCAGCTGCTTCGGGCTGATGTTGAGCGTGCGATGCAGGATTGGGCCCGGCTCTGGAGTGCCCGCAATGCGCAGGAGTATTCGGGCCTGTATTCGCGTGAGTTTGTCGGGGTCGAGGACCATCTTCGGGTCCGTTCTCAGCGAATGGCCCAGGCGAAATTCATTCAGGTCGAGCTGGCAGATCTCTCTCTCCGCGAGACTGGGCCGGGCGAGATCACGGTGCGCTTTCGCCAGCGCTATCGGTCTGACAGCCATCAAAGCGAAGACCTCAAGGAGCTGGTCTGGCGCAGGACGCCCGCGGGAATTCGAATCTGGTCCGAACGCCTAGTAAACTAGTGGCCATGAAAACGAAGATGTGGGCTGCAGGCCTCATGGTGACCCTGGGGTGGTGTAGTCTTTTTCCGGCATATGCCTCCGAGACTTCCGAGCTGCTTCGCGATCGTCAGCGTGCCGCTTCGGCACTGAAAGAAAAAAATCCTCAGCGAGCGATCAAGGTCCTTGAGCCTTGGATAAAAAAACGGCCCGATGACATTGAGCTCGCGAATGACTATGCCCTAGCCCTTGCGCAGATGGGCAAGCTGGACCAAGCCCGTGAGGTACTAGAGGAGGCCCTCAACAAAAACCCACAGACCGGCGCGGCGTTCAATAACCTGCGTGAAATTCTCAGTCAGCAGGCCGCAATCTCTTATGCAAAAGCGATGGGCAAGAAGCCGCCCAATACCCAACTTACATTGCGTGGTTCAATGCCCGCGGGGGCCGAGCCGCCGATTGTGTTGGCTCAGGCTGAGCCTCGACCTGGCGCCTCTTTAGAGCCGCCGCCGAAGGCCATTGCAAAGTCATCGGCTGGCGAATCGAAGGCAGAGGCGAAGGCCGAAGCGAAATCCGAGGCCAAGGCTGCTGCGACCCAGGAACGCCCACAAGAGACAAAAGAGCAGCGTCCGTCAGCGAAAGCAGAGGCGCCCGCCCGGGCCGGTGATGCGAAGTCCGAAGAGGCGGCCGTTATTTTGGCGGTCCAGCAGTGGGCAGCAGCCTGGGCGAGTAAAGATTTTAAGCGCTACGTCGCGGCATACTCAGATCGATTCGAGCCGCAGCAGTTTCCATCGCGGGCGGCCTGGGAGGCCCACCGCCGGCCTCGGGTGACGAGGCCCGATCTCGAAGAGGTCAAGGTCAGCGAGATTCGGGTCAAGCTCTTGCCAGGCGGGGATGCTGAAGTTAAATTTCGGCAACGCTACGAGGCAGGGAATCTGAAATTGAATTCAGTGAAGACAGCGGTTCTGACCCGTGAAGCGGGCGGGTGGAAAATCCTTCGGGAGGAAGGTCGCTAATGCGGCTCCTGTCTGCCGGCCTTCTCTTCACCCTACTTAGCCTACCCTCACTGTCCCCATCGCCGGCGTTGGCTGCCGACACAGAGCTGCGCAAAGCTGCTGAAGCACTGGTAGCGGGGCGCCTGGATTCCACCGCTGGGCTCGCTGGTGATGCGCTGAAATCGGAGCCCAAATCTCGGCTTGCCCACTGGCTCCAGGCCCAGTCCATGATTGCGTTATCGGGCAAGCCCGTGCAGCTGAACGGCGCCGATCGTGACCTGCTCGATGAGGCCCGTGCACGTCTTGATATCACTCCCGAGGGCATGCTGCCGAAAAATTTGGTGGTGATGCCCCGATCTGCGGATAAAAATGTTCCGATTCTTCTTGCTGATGCAAGCCGCTCTCGGCTGTATGTTTTCGTAAGCAAGCAGGGCCGGCCCGTGTTGAAAGAAGAGTTTTACACCACGATTGGCCTCTGGGGCGCCGATAAATTCCGAGAAGGGGATCAAAAAACGCCGCTGGGCGTGTATCGAATTCAGTTTGAGATTCGTGATCCGCGTAAAGATGGTTTTCTGGGCAAATATGCCATGACCCTGGATTATCCAAATGCGTTTGACAGCCACTCGGGCAGAACCGGCAGCGGCATTTGGATTCATGGTGTGCCCGATAGCCTGCACGTCCGGGCTCCGCAGGCCTCGGATGGCTGCCTGGCAATTGCGAATCGTGATCTAAATCGGCTGCGTAAGCTTGTGCGCTACAACGAGAGCCAAATCGTAGTGGTGCCTCGAATCGAATGGGTCACGCCAGAGGCCTGGTCCGCCAGTGCAGCGCAGGCAATGAAGGATTTCTCGGGTTCGGTGGGCCAGTCCCGGCTTGGCGGAATTTTCTGGATACAGGAGAACTGGCCCTGGGTCGTGTCTCACTTGCGTGGTAACGAAATCGCGCGGCGTGAGTATTTTCAGCGCTCGCCAGCAGGCCTACGTCGCCTCATCGAGGAGAAACTCTCATAGCCTTGTCTGAGCAATCGATTCGAATGGTGCGTGGCGAGGCCTCACTGCAGCTGCCAAAGTCGAGCGTCCAGAGGATTCTTGCGACCGCCAAGCTGATGAAGCCTGGTTCCAGCGATGTCTATTTCGGATTGCTCGATGGCCAGCCGGCCTTGATCGCTGAGCCATGGTGTTTGTTTGAATCATCACAGCAATCGGTCTCCGCAGAGCCAAAGCTTGCGGTGGTGATTGGCGTTAGTGGAAATTATTGGATCGCGGCCGCTGCCGATACGGTGGAGTGGCAAGAGACATCGGCCGCTGAATCAGCCCGTCTGCGGCCGCTGCCGGCGCTCGAGGCGGGCCTGTGAAACCCATCCGGATTGCGCTTTTGGCAGCGGTTCTGTGCTGGCTGATTGGTCTGAGCCCGCTGGGTGATGCCTGGCAGGTGATGGTGATGCCGCAGCTGGAGTGGACCAAGACAGCGGATGCAGCCCCCTCTCTCACACCGGCTGAGACGGTGATGGAGTTTTTTGTTAACGGCTGGCACATCTGGGTCGGCTTCTTGCAGGATCTTTCGTGGATCAGCGAGGGCCGTGCGTTACTCTTGATTCAAGACGGCGTCGCGCTGGGATCGGTCTTAAATGCACTCGCGATTGTTTGTGTGGTGGTCGCTTTGTTTTTGAGTTTACGCAGTGATAAGTCAGCAATTAAGCCTTCTTCACTCAGTGCGTTACGCGAGGTCGGCGTCGGTTTATCACAGGTACAATTTTCGGTGACCAATATGCTTCTTGAATCCCGTTCGCAGCCGGTCGCTGAGTCACTCAGGGATTTACAGCAGCAGCTGCAATCGATCTCGGAATCGGTGCAGTCGATGAACGAAAAGCGCTAGGAATCTCCCGACGATGTCAGATGACATTGAGCGCGCACTCGATGAAATTCTCACAGGTGTCAACGCCCTGCTGGCAGAGGCGCCCGCGACTGCTGCTGGTGCAGTCT
>RFRK01000009.1 GCA_009924525.1 Betaproteobacteria bacterium | reverse complement strand
CGCCGCGCATAATCTGCAGCGATCGCCTCTCGCAGCTCGGGCATACCAAGAGCATGCGTGTAGTGAATATCGCCCTTTGATAATGCCGCCTGGGCCGCGCGGATCACGGGCGGTGGTGGCGGAAAATCCGGCTCACCCACAACCATACTGACGGCCGGGCCCGACGCGGCGGCCCGCGCAGCCGCTCGGGCGAGTAACTCCATCACATAAAACGGCCGAGTCTGTTCTGCCCGAGTCGAGAGCAAGGGATTTGATGTCATAGTCACTATTGTCACAGGTTTATAGAGTCCGCCTTGAAATTAAAAAATTCGAGCATTCCAGCGATCTACCTCGCTTCACAGAGTCCGCGCCGTCGGGATCTGCTGCGCTCAGCAGGCCTTGCGCCAATTGTGATT
Source organism: Betaproteobacteria bacterium (assembly GCA_009924525.1). Taxonomy (GTDB): domain Bacteria; phylum Pseudomonadota; class Gammaproteobacteria; order Burkholderiales; family Burkholderiaceae_A; genus Lacustribacter. Next base: position 26,474 of record RFRK01000009.1, on the reverse strand, counting down.
GCTCCCGATTCCGATCAAGATCCCGAGCAACTAGAGCGCACCCTTCCCGGCGAGGTGCCGCTTGCCTATGTAAAACGCGTTGCCAACGCCAAACTGCAGCAGGCACTTTTGCAGCTGAATCGCTTAAGCCCACAGCGCCGCCCCCGGCCGGCTGATCTAATTATCGCCGCCGATACTGTGGTGGCACTCGATGGCGAAAGCCTGGGTAAGCCGGCCAATCGCAGCCAAGCGGGAAAAATGCTTGCACGTCTGTCTGATAAAACCCACGAGGTAATTACCAGCGTAAGTATTAGCCGCTTTGATGTCCGTGACTCGGGTGAGGTGACCGTAAGGTCTGAAGTCACATTTGCGCCCTTATCGCAGGCTTGGATCAAGGCCTATGTAGACTCCAAAGAACCGATGGATAAAGCGGGCGGATATGGTATCCAGGGTGCTGCCGGAAGCCTCATTCCCCGAATATCCGGAAGCTATTCCGGGATCATGGGCCTGCCGTTACACGAGACCCTGTTGCTGATCCAGCGTTTAAGCCGCAAACGCTAACGCCGAATTCGCGTTAGCCACACCACCGCCCCAAGGACTACAGCCGCACCCACGAGCTGCACCGGCTCTAGGCGCTCTCCCAGAAAAATCGCAGCCAGCAGGATAGTCACCACAGGTTCCAGCGTTGAAAGGGTTGAGGCGTCCGCTGCACCCAGGATTCGGACACCGATGAAAAACCCAACGATCGCGATGACTGTGGAGAAAACCGCAATCGCAGCAATCGCTAGCCATCCGGATGCAGACTGCGGAAAAGAGGGTTTACCGATCCAGGTCATCAAACCAAATACCGCCGCAGCGGACAGCATCACCACTGCGGCTGCGCCAAAAGGCTCTTCGTTTTTAAGTACTCGGCTACCGACCAGAATGTAGGCCGAATAAAGTAGTGCCGCGATCACGCCAAAGGCGATGCCCGCAGGCGATCCAGTGATTCCGCCCCATAAGGTTAGCCCCGTGCCGGCAAGTGCCAAGCCAACGGCGGCAACGCGCTTTACACCCAGTGGCTCGCGAAATAACAAAGCGCCCAAGACTGTGACTATAAAAGGATAGAGATATAGAAGCAGCCCGACCAAGCCCGCAGATGCGTGTTGCAGGGCCTTGAAAAACGAATATGACTGCAGCACATAAATTCCGCCGCCCATCAACGCCAACACTCCGACCGCAAACGGCCTCGGCCAGGGTCGACGCCATGCAAACATCAGCAGAGCCATCAGCAGGCCGGCTGCCAGAAACCGCAGAAACAGCACCGCAGTGATATCGGCGCCATCGGCATAGGCCTGGCGAGCGAAAATCGACATCGCACCAAAGCCAATCGCGGAGCCAATAACCGCAGCAATTCCCCACGCCCTTCTCTGCACACGCACTCCTGGCTCCACGCCTCGGAAAATCAAAGAGTCTATCCGCATCAAGGCCTTAGCGCAGTCCAAGCCCCCAGCTGACGCTTGCGCCCAAAGATCAAAATCATCTTGCCCTATTGCACGATGCAGAAATTCCGACTATTTTTAGCAACGTTGGGCTTTCAAAAGATGCAAAGGGAGGAAGCGCAATGAATTGGCAGCCGTATCTGAAAGCGAGCTGGGAACTTGTCATGGAGTCCGAGGGCAAGAGTCAGGTCTTTCTCGACCAGGAACTCGAGGCCTATCTGGTCCACATGATGGCGCGAAACTTTCGCAAGACCCAATTTCCTCCTGATATCGTCTGCCTTGAGTTTTCCCGAGCGAAAACCAAAGACGACTACCGTGACATCGGCGACAGCTGTCTTTTTGTGGACGCCTGGGATGTCAAACGCGCACGGCTGGTTGACCGCCAGTACTACGAAAAAATGGGCCAAATCGCCTACGCGCGGGCCGCGATTGCGACCCGACCCGCCGATGAGCTATTCGACCGTATCGCCTGCCACTTCGGCCTGCTCAGTCGCGTGCTGCGGGTGCTCAAACCAGGCGTGCCAAACTACGCGCTTTAAACACGGCCTGCGGGCTGCGGGAGAAGCACTCATGAAATCTGAATCGTTTGAGCGTGGGCTCGCCACACGCCGAGAGGTGCTCGGCAAACACTATGTTGATGAATCCATCAGTAAGGCTGATGACTTTAATCTTCCCATGCAGGAATTGGTCACGGAATACTGCTGGGATCGGGTCTGGAATCGGCCGGGCCTGGAGCGAAAGACCCGCAGCATGATCAACATTGCGATGCTAACTGCCCTGAATCGGCCCCATGAACTGAAGTTACACATCAAGGGGGCCATCCGAAATGGTGTCAGCCGCGATGAAATTCGCGAAATCCTGCTTCAGACCGCCATTTACTGCGGAGTGCCCGCAGCCATCGACAGCTTCAGAATTGCCAGGGAAGCGCTGGCCGAGTGATCCTGAATCTCCCCCGACGGCGGGCGGCCCAGGCCGCTCTCGCACTGTCGCTAGCGCTTCATCTCCTGATCGGCCAGGCTCAGGCGGATCGACTCCTCCAAGATCGGCCTGAGACGAGTCATGCCAGCACCTCAGCAAACGGCGTCCAATCACCGCAGGTCTTTCGGCATCACATTGTCTCTGCCGCCAATCCTTATGCGAGCAGGGCTGGCCTTGAAATTCTGCGCGCCGGGGGAAGCGCGGTCGATGCGGCAATTACCGCTCAGCTTGTACTGAATCTGGTTGAACCGCAGTCCAGCGGCATCGGTGGCGGTGCATTAATGCTGCATTTTGATGGCCGCTCCCTGCGGGCCTACGATGGCCGAGAGACCGCACCTCGAGCCGTAGATCAGAACCTATGGCTTCGCGATGGCAAGCCCATTGCTTTTCAAGAGGCCGTGATGAGTGGGCGGTCCGTGGGCACACCCGGGGTTCTACGTGTTTTGGAGCTTGCCCATCAGCAGCACGGCAGACTCGCCTGGGCTGAACTTTTTGAACCGGCGATTCGTCTCGCCGAGCGCGGATTTGAGATCAGCCCGCGCTTAAATAGCCTGCTGCAGCGAGATCCTGGTCTGCGCAAGGATCCGCGGGCACGGGCGCTGTTTTATTCTGAGGACGGCAGTGCACTTGCCGTCGGCACTTTACTGCGCAATCCGGATCTAGCCACAATTTATCGCCAGATCGCACAGCATGGGGCGAGTGCGTTTTATCAGGGCGCAATCGCCGATCAGATCGTTACAGTCGTACGGCAGCATCCGACTGCTCCCGGAGTCCTAGATCGGGAAGATCTCAGCCGTTATCGGGCGGTGGAGCGTGAGGCACTGTGTTTTTCTCTACCGGCCACCATTCGACGCGAAAACGGTGTGGAAGTCTGTGGCTTTCCGCCGCCAAGCTCGGGCGCAATTACCATCGGCCAGATCCTGCAGATACTTTCAGCACTGAACATCAGATCGCCAGGCTTAAATGAGTTAAGCACTCAGTCCCTATCGAATCATGCGCAGTGGATGCACTTTTATATCGAGGCCGCGCGCTTAGCATTCGCTGATAGAGCACTCTTTATTGCAGATCCCGATTTTATTGCTGCTCCCGCAGGCCACTGGAGTCGGCTGCTCATGCCAGCTTACATTCAAGAGCGGGCCCGGCTGATCGGCCCACGGCGCATGGACACTGCAGCCCCCGGTAACCCAATGCTCACCGGGCCGTCACGGGCCCTTATGCCTGAGCAGCCAGAGGCCGGAACCAGCCATCTTGCGATTGCGGATCGCTTCGGAAATGTCGTGAGCATGACGACCACAATTGAAAGTGCCTTCGGCGCGCGGCTCATGGTGGGCTACACGAATCGAGGTGGGTTCTTGTTGAATAACCAGCTCACCGACTTTAGTTTTTTGCCGCAATCAGCCGAGGGGCTGTCCATCGCCAATCGGGTTGAGCCGAATAAGCGGCCCCGCTCCTCGATGAGCCCCACCATGATTTTTGAGAAAAATTCCGATGGCTCGCGGGGGCCGCTGATTGCGGCTCTCGGTAGCCCGGGCGGTGCGTCGATACTGCATTACACCGCGAAAACGATTCTGGGCTTTACGCAATGGGGGCTTGATCTTCAGGCTGCGATTGATTTGCCGAACTTCTCAATTACAGGACCGCAAGCTACGGTACAACTTGAATCAGGATACCCGCAGTCTGAAACACTGTTGCGCGAATTAAGCGCATACGGCCAATCGGCTGAGCTGACCGAACTGACCAGCGGCATTCAAGCTGTTGCCCGTATTGGACAGCATTGGTACGGCGCAGCGGACAGGCGTAGAGAAGGCGTAAGCCTTGGGGATTAATGTGAGGCACCGTCTTGTACATCCTGCGCTCATTCTTCTTGTTCCGCCTTGTATGTGGGCCTGCAATGCCATCCTCGGTCGGATCGCAGCAGACATGATTCCGCCGATGCTATTTAACTTTTTACGCTGGCTTGTTGTACTGATTTTTCTGCTGCCGCTTGCCAACTGGATTTTTCGCTCCGGAAGCGGCTTGCTCACCCATTGGCGTCGCTACGCGGGACTGGGTTTTTTATCAGTATTTTGCTATAACTCGCTGCAATATCTGGCGCTACACACATCCACCGCAATCAATGTCACGCTGATTGCAGCGAGCATGCCGGTCTGGATGCTGCTCGTGGGCCGTCTGTTTTATCAGACGCGCATCAGCAGTCTAAATATTTTGGGTGCATTCTGCTCGCTCTTTGGGGTTGCGATCGTTTTGTCTCAGGGCGATCTGAGTCGACTATCTGGGCTTCGGTTTTTGCCCGGTGATATTTACATTGTGCTGGCCGCAATCGGCTGGGCGATTTATAGCTGGCAGCTAAAGTTCACTGTTAAGCCTGAACGTATACGCCACGACTGGGCTGCACTTTTGCTGGCCCAGGTTGTCTATGGACTGATTCCCTCAGGGCTATTTGCACTCGGGGAGTTGGGCTTATCTGAGCAACGCATTCAATGGAGCCTGCCACTGCTTGGAATTTTAATCTTTGTTGCGATCGGGCCGGCTATTCTGGCGTACAAGACCTGGGGGGAGGGTGTTCAGCGGGTAGGTCCAACACTTGCAGGATTTTTCGCTAACCTCACCCCGCTAATTACCGCCCTGCTGTCTTCACTGCTTCTGGGTGAATACCCCAAACCGTTTCACGTGATCTCGTTTTTCTTCATTGCACTGGGGATCTGGCTGAGCTCTAAAACCTCTCGAGAAAAAGCCATCACATCGATCGACCGGTAGGCTACACGGCCAATGTGGCGTCTCTCTGCCCCGAAGCCTATAGCATGCACGGTCTGAATCCATTCCCTTATGCAAGTAGCCATTACGGCGCCCGTCGGCCCGCCCTCTGGATCGCGGCTGGACTCTAAAGTCCATGCCGGGATAGCCCGTCTCACCTGGTCTATCTCGCCAACCTCAATTGGTCTGGCCTGGATAGACTGGGCCACACAACTCGCCTTTAGCCCAGGGAAACGTCTTGACCTAATGATTCTGGGCATTAATCACTGGCTCTCACTGAACTGCTACTGCCAGTCCGTGGCGCTTAAGCCTTCGAATATCAATATTCAAGAATGTATCGATCCGCCCAGCTTTGATAAACGATTTAAAGCAGAAGAATGGCATCGGTGGCCCTTTAATATCACCCATCAAGCATTTCTCCTTACTGACCAATGGTGGCACGCCGCAACAAGTGGGGTGCGGGGAGTCTCAAGACATCACGAGCATATTGTTTCTTTTATCGCCCGCCAGTGGCTCGATATGCTCTCTCCGGGAAACTATCCGCTGACCAATCCGGTTGTCTTGCGCCGCACCTCAGAGACCTGGGGCAGAAATCTCGTGCTGGGTGCAATCAATCTACTTGAAGACATCGAGCGTATTACCACCAACAAACCTCCCGCCCACGCAAACAGTTATCGAGTCGGTTTCAACCTGGCAAAAACTCCAGGTAAGGTCATCATGCGCAACCGACTTGCTGAGCTCATCCAGTATCAGCCGACAACAGCAGAAGTAAAGGCCGAGCCGGTGCTAATTATTCCTGCCTGGATCATGAAGTATTACATTTTGGACCTATCGCCGCATAACTCACTGATTAAGCATCTTGTGGATCAGGGCTACACGGTCTTTTGCCTATCTTGGAAAAATCCGGGCCCTCAAGAACGTGATCTTGAGCTTGATGACTATCTACAGCTGGGGATTTTTCAGGCTCTAAGTTTAATCAGCAATGTCATACCCAACCAGAAAGTACATGCAACTGGGTATTGTCTAGGGGGCACGCTGCTGGCGATTGCCGCTGCCGCGATGGCGCGGGAGCACGATGATCGATTGAAAAGTATCACGCTTTTTACAACCCAAACCGACTTTCGTGAGTCTGGTGAGCTTGCGCTTTTCATCGACGAGAACGAAGTTAGCCTCTTAGAGGCCCAGATGGAGGAAACCGGATATCTTTCAGCGGGACAGATGGCGGGTGCCTTTCAGATGCTACGCTCTAATGATCTGACATGGTCGCGAATGATCCATGAATATCTGATGGGTGAGCGCGCACCCGTTTCAGACCTGATGGCCTGGAACGCGGATACCACTCGCATGCCCGCTCGGATGCATGGACGCTACCTACGGGAGCTATTTCTGAATAATGCGCTGAGTGAAGGCCGTTATCGGGTCCAAGGTGAGCCAGTCACGTTGTTTAATATCAAGCTTCCGATTTTCTGTGTGGCTACCACAGCTGATCACGTTGCCCCTTGGAGGTCAGTCTATAAGCTGCATTACCTGACCGCAGCTGAGATTACCTTTGTACTCACAACAGGGGGGCATAACGCAGGCATTGTAAATACACCGGAGCGTACCGACCGTAGCTATCAGATTCTCTGCAGGCCTGCCGCGGGCCACTACATTCCATATCAACAATGGTTGCAGCAGGCTCCCCAGCATGCCGGGTCCTGGTGGCCAGCCTGGATTGACTGGCTAAATCGCTACTCCGGCTCAAAGATCCCCCCACCCCCTCTGGGACCTCCTGGCCAGGACCCGGACCGGCTCGCAGACGCCCCCGGCTCTTATGTCTTTGAAAACTAGGAGCCGCCCGATGAATATAAATCAACAGGCTGCACTCACGCTCTCCAAATCAAATCTCAGTCTACTCTTAACGCTCTGTGAACTCGGCAGAAGTCAATCTGCCCAAATGATCAATGAGCTGGAAGCACAGCTGGAATCCTGCGATACGGAATTTCATTTAGCGACAAAGGCTCTTTTACAGGCTAATGACTGGAACGCTGCTTGCTGGGCGGTCATCAATTTACCCCTCTTAGTATCGCGACTGCAGATACATCAACTTCAAAAAATATTCGAAGCGTCAGTTGCTGCCCAGCTGCGCGTCACAGCAGTCTCCCGCGAAGCCATGGCAAGCTGGCAGCGCGAGACCGCTTTAGCGCTACAAGAGACTGCCGGAGCCATGCCCCTGAGTACCGCCTTAAGGGGACTCTTTGGGGCCGAAGCAACTGATTTAAAGAGTTGGACTCTAGAACCGCCAGTGGGCGCGTACCTGCCTGTTCAGCACGGATCAACACCCCACCAATCCACCTAATCAACACAAGAAACCGAAAAGCCGCGGGCATGGCCGGACTTACGGAAGAACCAACGCTTCGCGACCTCTACACTAGCGGCATAAAGCAAAGTAATCCCAATAATGATCAGTGTAAGCCATGCTGGTAGATGCTGAAACTCGAATAATCCTGCAAGCGGGCTTACAGGAAGTAGCAAGGCAATAGCCGCAACGACGATCGAAGCGATGACTAAACCGGCAGACGGTCGACTCTTCCAGAGCGCTGCCCGAGAACGGATCACAAATAGTACCGCCAATTCGGTCAGCAGTGACTCCACGAACCAAGCGGTGCGAAAAACCTCTGGCGTAAGCTCAATCACCCAGAAAAGCAGGCCGAACAAGGCGAGATCAAATATCACGCTAATGAGTCCGAAAAAAATCATTGCATTGCGAATCATCGGCAGCTCGAAGCGTTGCGGCACTATGGCCGACTCGCGTTCGACAAGGTCTCCCGAAAGGGCTGCCGAGGGAATATCCGATAAGAAATTATTTAATAGGATTTGCGCAGGCAATAACGGCAGGAAAGGCAGCACCAGCGAGATGAGTCCCATGCTCACCATATTCCCAAAATTAGCGCTTGTCGTACTCAAAATGTATTTCATGGTGTTCGCAAAAGTCCTGCGGCCTTCATCAATACCATCACAGATCAGCCTAAGTTCTTTTCTTAACAGCACGAAATCAGAGGCTTCCCGCGCTACATCCACAGCGTTATGCACCGATAAACCGACATCGGCCGTATGCAACGCCAGTGCATCGTTGACACCATCACCAAGAAAGCCAACCACCTCATCACTTCGCTGTAACGCCCTAACAATCCGCTCCTTCTGGCTGGGATCAACCTCAGCGAACACTGAGGTACTTACAGCCGCATGGGTGAGCTCCTGATCGCTCATCGATATCAGCATGCCGCCAGTAATGACTGTCTCTGCACTCAGTCCAACTGACCTTGCAGTATGCAGCGCGGCCTGCCGATCGTCACCGGTGATCATTTTTAACTGCACACCTCGCTCAGCTAAAGCTCGGACCATATCGGCGGTGTCATGCTTTGGTGGATCGATGAAGCACAATAGCCCTACAAAACATAGTTCTTGCTCATCTTGTGTCGATAGCTTCTCAGTTAAGGTCGTTAATCGACGCGTGGCTACAGCCAGAATTCGATATCCCTTTTGTGCCCAAGCATCATGTAGACCGAGCAAAGAAGCACGAGCCGCCGTTGTTAACTGCTTATCGGGGTGGTCTAAAAATACACATCGATCAAGTACCTGCCCAAATGCTCCTTTCGTGATAAGGATTGGGCCTAAGGTGGAATCTAGTAGCCCAACCGATACGCACTTTCGGCTGTAATCAAAAGGCACTGTCTGATGGCCGATAATTGACTGAAATGGAATATCAAGCGCTTTCGCCTTAGTGACGATCGCATCATCAATCGGATTTTTAACACCGCCTTGTAAGGCCGCGTTAAGCGCAGAGAAGCGGAGCACCTCAGCCGAAGACTGGCCTTGAGTATCAATCGCTATTTCCAAGATCACTTGGCCGGAGGTCAAAGTACCGGTCTTATCGGTACACATCACCGTCATCCCACCAAGACTCTCAATCGCATTTAGCTTTCTCACAATCACCCCCTGATCAGCGAGCCGATGGGCGCCACGGGCCAACATCACGCTGATAATCGCAGGCAAAAGTTCCGGCGTAAGGCCAACCGCGAGTGCTAGGGCAAACATGAGGGCTTCCACTGCAGGGCGGTCAAGAACCACATGAATCGCTAGCACCGTCAGCGTGATCATCAGCATGGTCTGCATCAAAAGCCGGCCGAATGCAGAAATTCCGCGCTCGAATTCATTCGGACCCGCCTGCTCGGCCAGCTGCTCGACAATCCGCCCAAACACGGTTTCCCGACCTGTGCTCACTGCCAAGACCTGGGCTGTTCCGCTTTCCACGCTCGAGCCCATGAAGACGACATTAGAACGCTGACCCAACGCCGTACTGGCCGAGACTGGACCAGCGCGCTTCGTCACTGCAAAAGCCTCTCCGGTTAAAGCGGATTGATTAACAAAAAACTCTTGATTAGAGAGCACAACCCCATCTGCGGGCACCCGACTGCCGGGCTCAAGCAAGACAACATCGCCAGGCACTACCCTGTGGGCCGCGATTCGACGTGGCCGGTGATCCCGCAGAACCATCGCCGTGATCATCGCGCGCCTTGCTAAGCGCTCAAATGCACGACTCGCGATAAACTCCTGAGAAAATCCAAGCGATGTGCTCATCAGCACAATGCCCAAGACCACGGCCGCCTCAACCCAATCGGACAACAGCATCGAGCACACCGAGACCAACAGCAGTATTACCACTAGCGGATTTTTAAACTGCCGACCAATCAGCAAAAGCCAGGCATGCCGGCCTTCGAAAATCTCCGAAAGCTCGGATCGACTCGCTAATCGACGCCGTGCTTCCCGTTCGGTAAGACCCGTTCGTCCTGAGCGCAGCTGCGCGAGCAAGGTCTGCTGCTCTAAAGCCCAGTAGGCTTCAGCGCGATTCGGAGTCAGGCCAACCGCCCACTCTCTCACAATAGATCAGGCAGTAAACGGCTGTAACCCACCGCCGGCGAAGTGGTCCGCTTCACAATATGACCCCCCTTCGGTGCTGTACAGCGCTCCACTCTGGGGCCTGCCAATGGCGCGCAGTCAAACTCCCGTGGGCAATTCCGAGAGTCTGCTACCGCAAAGGATTCCAAGCAGCACATGGACTGCGCTGATCCGCGTTACGCTCTAATCATTAGGGTCTTAAAACTCTAATTAAGGTGCACCTACATGACATCGCCACGCTTATTACCATTAGCCCTCTCAGCCGGACTAATCTTGATCGCAGGATCGGTCCATGCCCAAGGACACGGTCGAATGATGGATCTTGGAAAACGTGAATTTGAAAAAAGCTGCGCGAGCTGCCACGGAGTCGACGGTCGAGGCTCTGGGGTTGTGACTCCATGGCTGAAAAAAAGCCCGCCTGATCTCACCCAGTTATCAAAAAATAACAGCGGCATCTTTCCTGCTGATCGAGTCTACAAAAGCATCTCGGGCGAGGACTCCCCTGCTCACGGCTCGCGGGAAATGCCAATTTGGGGGCAGGTCTACCGCACAAGCGCCGCAGAGTACTACATGGATCATCCCTATAACGACGAGGCGATTGTCCGCGCTAGGATTTTGTCGCTATTAGAATATATCAACCGGATGCAAAAACCCCGCTAGCGAAGCAACCGACAAGGAAAGCCTCGCGAACTTATTTTCCCGAAGCGCCGTTGCGCCCCTCAAGCCCGTGAGCAACTGACTTCGCCCAGGACTCCACACTTTTGGACAGCTTAAGTAGTAATTTCTCTGTATGGGCGGTGACTAAAACGATTCGACGCCGGGAATCGTGGGGGTCAATATTGACCGTGATGAGACCGCGCTCTTCCAGCAGTGCGATCGACTTATGAATGGTTGCGGGAGACGCAATCTCAGACTTCAGAACAATCTCTTGGACATGCAAGGGATCCGACTTTCGATTACGAACACAGATCCACTCTAAAAGGCGCTGGCTGATGAGGTCTAACTGTCCGTAATCTGACTCAGATTGAAGAGACTCGATAAGCGCGCGGAGGGAAATCCAGGTTTTCATTGCTCTAGCAATTTTTTAAGTATATGAATTTTAATTAAAGGGAGGTACTTCTATTCCACGCCCTAAGTGGAATTTGGGAGCGATCATAGCAGGCAAAATAAATTTGAAAAGCTTCTTAAAAGATCTAAGTTAAATAACTGCTATGTATCTTTTAATAACAAAAATATTAGATAGATTCTTATTGATCAATCGAGAGAATAAAGTCTTGGATTGCTGCGCACACCATATCCGGCTGGTCTCGATGAGGGGCATGGCCGCATTCGGCGATCTCCAGTAGCCGAGTCTGCGGTAATCTCTGCGCAATGCCATGGAGCTGTGCCATCGTGGCGTACTCGTCCTGCAACCCCTGCATCGCAAAGACCGGACAAGTGATGGCACCGATCTCATGCGCTATCGACCAAGAACGAAACCGAGGATCCAGCCAAATACGATTCCAGCCCCAGAAAGCGGAGTCCGGGTCCCGATGATGCCGGGAGAGGCGCTCACGCAGGCGGGTTGTCAGATAGGCTTCGCGCGCACGCTCCACCCCATCGATAGTGACGTCCTCCACGAAGATATGGGGCGCCATAAGTACAATCCCCGAGAGTTGCGTTGGACTCATAGCCGCGTGAATCAACGCGATCGAGGCCCCGTCACTATGGCCCAAAAGAAAAACGGACCTGGACTTCAAGTCAACACCCGAGGCCTCAAGTACAAGCGGCAGAACCTCCTTGGCCTGACGATGCAAATAATCCGGCTGCCAATGTTCATCTGCTGCGCGCGGCGTCGACTGTCCGTAGCCAGGGCGTGAATACGCCAGACCAGCAATATTTAATTGACGGCAAAGCCGCTCAGGAAAATCTCCCCAGGCCGATACCGAACCAAGACCCTCGTGCAGGAAAATGATCAGTGGATGCCGATTATCGCTTTGCAGCTCTTGACGGCCGACCCACTGAACCTCAATGTGAACCTTCTGACGGTTCCAATCCAGTGCGATCACGCGGTCTAAGATTTATAGCCCAGGTCAAAAAGACTGGTCGCCTCGAGATCCAATACCTCGACGGACTCTTGATTGCGCACCTGCCAGCGCCACCGCAAGACACCAAGCATCGGATTCTTGGAAGATAAGCGCTTCTCCAACACTGTCGCCTTCAGCGTAAGTTCGTCGTTCGACCTCACCGGCGCAAGCCATTTAAGATAGGCGAGCCCAGGAGAGCCAAAAGACTCTGAACCTTGCAAGAAGTGATCCACTGTCAACCGCATTGCTAAGCCACATGTATGCCAACCACTGGCAATCAAGGCGCCGTAGGGGCCACCGACTGACGCGGTCGGATCGGTATGAAACCACTGGGGGTCGTAGCGCTTGGCGAACTCTAAAATCTCCTGCTCGGTGACACGAACCGGGCCCGCCTCGCCCACCATACCCTCATGAAAATCTGCGAATTTCAATTTAGCCTGCCGCTAGGTCAGAAATTGAATTAGAAACAGCGTGATACCCGGGAAAAACAGCAAAAGTAGCGTCCGAAGCGTATCGCTGATTAAGAAGGGCATGACACCCCTATAGCTTTCACTCAAAGGCACATCTTTAGCCATCCCATTCACTACATAAACATTTAACCCCACCGGTGGCGCCAGCATGCCAAATCCCACGGTCATCAACACCATGACTCCGAACCAGATCGCGGTTTGCTCCTGAGTCATACCAAAATTAAGTTGCATGATGATCGGGAAGAAAATCGGGATAGTGAGCAGCAGCATTGACAGCTCGTCCATGACAGCGCCCAAGACAACGTAGAGCAACAAAATCGCGCCAACCACAACCAGAGGCGCCAGATTCATCGAGACCACCAACTGCGCGAGCTGATTGGGTACCTGGGTCCGCGCTAACGCAGCATTCATGACATCAGCACCCATAAAAATCATGAAAATCATCGCTGAGCTTAATGCGGTGGCGTAGAAACACTCAAGAAAGCTCTTGCGATTCAGTTCACCCTTCATTAGGGCAGCCACGAAGGTGGATGCAGCGCCCACAGCAGCGCCCTCGGTCGGTGTAAAAAAGCCTGCATAAATACCGCCGAAGACCACAATGAAAATGATTGCGATCGGAAGCACGCCCATCAACGACTCGAAGGTCAGCTTTTCTACCTCTTCTTTATTCGGTGCCTGGCCGGGAACTGCCCTCACATATATCGCGATTGCGATCATGTAGCCCACCATCGCAATCACACCCGGCAGCATGGCCGCCGCAAACATCTTCGCGATATTTTGCTCGGTCAGAATTGCATAAATCACGAGCGGCACAGATGGCGGAATCAGAATGCCAAGGGTACCGCCCGCGGCAAGCGTACCGGTGGCGAGTCGACCTGAATAGCCATGACGCTTCATTTCCGGCAGAGCAACGCCTGTGATCGTTGCTGCTGTCGCGACCGAAGAGCCACAAATTGCGCCAAATGCCCCACAGGCAAGGACCGCACTCATCGCCAAGCCGCCCTTAAAGCGGCCCATCACGGCCGCTGCGAACTTGAATAATGCCTTGCTAATTCCACCCTGCGTCGCGAAATGGCCCATCAGGATAAACAGCGGGATCACCGAGAGGTCGTAGTTGACCAGGCGTGCGTACGCAATATTGTTTAAAAAATTGCTGTACTGCGAGAAACCCGACTGAATCAGAAAGCCGATCGAGCCCGCGATAAACATGGCCCCCGCGATTGGTACGCGCACCACCATGAAGGCGAGCATGAGGCCAAAGATCAGCAAGGCCAATTCAATAGGGGTCATTGGGCCTCCGGCTCATCGGCCTGGAACCGCTCAATTGCCTGAAAACCAGCAATGACCGCAGTGACGACAAACGGGATCGTCATGCCCGCCAGCACGATCCAATCCGGAAAGCCAAGCAGCATTGAGGTGCCCATATTCTCTTCCGCTTTTACCGCTGCCACCCCAGTGCGCCACGCAAGTAGTAAAAAAATCACTGCCATGAGTGCATCACCGATGCGGTCCAATCGATGATTAAAACGAGCACTGCGTCCAGCGGTAAAAAAATCGACGATGATATTGCCACGCTCAATCTGGCAGATCGGCATGAAAAAAGCGACTGCGATACCACAGGCAATTGCCGTGAGTTCGAAGTCACCGATTAAGGCCTGCTCAAAGAAATTACGGCCAATCACGCTATAACAGGTCATGAGCATGAGCGCGACCATAATGACACCGCCGATAACGCTACAGAGCCGGGCGAGTCGCTTCAGCGGGTGGTTTTGGTTCATAGGCTAGCTCTGCGGGATTGGCCAGCAACACCAAAAATCTTGACAGGTTTTAGATCGACCGCGGCGCCTGAGCACCGCGGCTTCACTTCAGCTTATTTTGTGTACTGCTTAATTAGGCCAAGGGCATCTTGCAGCATGGCCTTGCCATTCAAGCCGCGTTTATTCATATCGGCGATCCAGGCGTCGTCAATCTCACTGGTTGCCTTGCGCCAACGCTCTAACTCCGATGCCGGGATCTGACTAATGCTATAGCCCGCTGTTTCTGTAAATACTTTGCGGCTCGGAATATCGTTACCCCATTGGGTTCTACCCAGGAAAGCAGAAAACTCACGGCCGGAGTTCTTGTCGATCACTGCCTTGAGATCTGCAGGCAGCGAATCGTACTTTGCCTTATTCATGGGCACCACGAACACCGTGGTGTAGAGCGCCGGAAACTTGGGATCAGTCTCGGCGGCAAATTTGGTGAGCTCATTCACCTTCAGGCCGGGGGCGACCTCATAGGGAATCACTGCGCCATCAATCACGCCCTTGCTCAGCGCCTCGGGGATCTGGGGCACAGGCATACCGACCGGCGTAGCGCCCAGAATACCCATCATGCGCGTCACGTTTGCAGTCGGTGCGCGCCATTTCATGCCTTTCAGATCTTCAAGCTTCGTGATCGGCTTATTTTTTGAGAACAACACGCCAGGACCGTGAACATGCACGGCCAAAAGCTTAACGTCTTTGTGCTCATCCATCGCATGCTTTTGCACGAAGTCCCACGCTGCACGGCTGGTTGCTTCGGCGTTGGTCATTACAAAAGGCAGCTCGAATACCTGGGTTCGAGGAAATCGGCCGGCCTGGTATCCAGCCACTGTCCAGACCACATCGGCTACGCCGTCTTTGGCCTGATCGTAGAGCTGAGGCGGGGTGCCGCCAAGTTGCATCGCCGGGAAGATCTGGCACTGCAGGCGATCTTTCGAATCTCTTGCCAGCGCCTTACACCAGTCACCAAGCATCGTGGTGTGCTGAATGGTCTGTGGGCCAAGGAAGTGGTGGACCTTCAAAATGATGGGCTGCTGAGCAGTCTGGGCTTGTGCAGATAGGGTGGTGCTAGCTAGGCCAACTGCCAGTGCAAGGGCGGAAATTAATGATTTGCTTTTCACAGTGCTTGTCTCCCAATGTTGCGCCGAACATCCCGGCGATTTTTTGTGCCGTACAACTTAATTATAGGGAAATCCGGCCGAGAACGCCTCCTTGGGAAACCCGGATTCCCCGCCCAAACTGTCGGCTTAAGCGATAGCTCGGATAACTGCGGGCTGAGCGAGAGGGACTTCATCGCAGTTATCGCCCGGGCCGCTACGATCCACGACCAGAAAATCCGAAGTCTCGTGCAGCGCAAGCAGGGGGTGATGCCAGACTCCGGGTGCGTAGTTCACACCCTGATCTGCGCGGGCTAAAAAACACCGCAGATCTTTTGCGCCGGGTGCGCTTTTAGGATCCGCCACAACGACCAGATAGGGCCTGCCCGACATCGGCACAAAAGCCTGACTTCCTTTTGGGTGACGCTCCATCATGGAGACGGTAAAAGGAAGCGCGCGGGGCTGGCCGCGAAAAATAGAAACGATGGCCTTGCCATCCTGTCCGACCTGGACATTGGCTAGATCGTGATACCGCTCAGTATTACCTGCATTAATCGTATAGTGCTCAACAGAGTCACTAGCCTCAATCACATCACCAAACGGCGCAAAGGCCTCGCGGGTGAGTAATTCGCATTTCAATTCAATCATTCAAGGCCCCTATTTCCCAAGCCGGCCAAATAGGCGAAGCCGAGATACGCCACCATCAGGATAGATGTTAAAGCGCACGTGGGAAATTTTTCCAAGCTTCACAACCTCCTTTTCGTAGGTATGCACTGCATCCATCTGCAATTTTTGTCGCGGCAATAACTCCTGCCAAAACATCGATTGGGTAGTAATGGACTGATCGGTGCCGCCTTCAACTAGTGCCGCCTGAATTGAGCAGCCATCGGGATAATTTCCTTTAAAAAAAGCGGTATCGATTTCCACTTTTTCAACGATGCCAGGCGCACCAAGCTCTAGTACACACCAATCATTGCCCGGCTCGCGCCTGCGGCGAGTCTCCCAGCCATCGCCCATATTCAGTCCTCGGCCGGGTAGCAGCAGACTAGCCACAGATGACCCAAAGCTGGCGTCATTCCAAGAAACGGGCCGGCCGCCATTTTCCATCGCTACAAGATCAACGACATCCGTAGCAGAAAGCCTCTCCAAGGCACCGGTTGGCTGGCCATAGACGCGCAGCCTGGCAATACCGCCGTCGGGAAACATATTAACGCGCAGATGGGTCCAGGCGACTGATGAGTCGATTTGCAGCAGATGATGACTGCTCGGCCCCAGCCGGGACGCGGGAAGAATCTCGGTCCAGCTGGCGGATTTTAATTTCTCAACATCGTCGGTCGCGGAAACCGTCGCCTCAATCGAGACTGCGGGCGGGTAGTTTCCCGTGAAGTGGCTGGTATCGACATCAAACCCACGAATCAAACCCTTGACCCCGAGCCGCACCAGCGCCCAATCGTGGCCAGCCACCCGTTTGCGGCGTGACTCCCAGCCATCCATCCACTTACCGTTGGTATCGAATTTTCCAGGAATAAATTGAGCAGGCTCTGGGTTGAGCATCCGCCCAACTTCGGCAAAAAAATCGTCACTCGCAAAAAGCGCTTTAGCGCCCAGGCGCGGATTCGCAAGATTGACCGAGCGCTTTGCCCACTCCGGAAGCTCTGCTGCCGGCGCGATGATGGGCGGGCCCGCTACATGACTTGCCATAGATTCTCCTGATTAAGTTTCGCTACTTTTAAACGGATGTTCTTTGATCCAGTGCTTGGCGATATCGATTCGGCGACAGACCCAGACCCGATCATGTTTTTCTATGTGATCTAAAAATTTCTGCAGGGCTTTAAAGCGCGCCGGGCGGCCCAGCAGGCGGCAATGCATACCAATACTCATCATCGCGGGATGGTCCTGGCCCTCGGCATACATCACATCAAACGCATCCCGCAGGTACTCGAAGAATTCATCGCCATGCGAAAAGCCCTGCGGCAAAGCAAACCGCATGTCATTGGTATCCAGGGTATAGGGCACCACCAGATGGGGAGTTGTCTCGCCATCGGATTTTTTAACTTCCATCCAAAATGGAAGGTCATCGCCGTAGTAATCCGAGTCGTAGAGATAGCCGCCCTGCTCGACCAAGAGCCTTCGGGTATTCGGCGAGTCCCTGCCGGTGTACCAGCCCAAGGGCATCTCTCCGGTCAACTGACGAATGATCTCCGTGCCCCGCAGCATGTGCTCGCGCTCGGTAGCCTCATCCACACTCTGATAATGAATCCAGCGCCAGCCGTGGCAGGCGATTTCGTGTCCGAGTTCAGAAAATGCCTGGGTTAATTCAGGATGTCGCTGTAGCGCCATAGCGACTCCGAAGATCGTCATCGACAGGCCGCGACGCTCAAACTCACGCAAAAAGCGCCAGACCCCGACACGCGATCCATATTCATAGATACTTTCCATCGAAAGATGGCGATCGGGATAGCTGGCCGGGGAAAACAGCTCGGATAAAAACTGCTCGCTGCCCGGATCGCCGTGCAACACAGAATTCTCTCCGCCTTCTTCATAATTCAGAACAAACTGAACTGCGATTCGGGCCCTATCCGGCCAATTCGCCTGCGGCGGATTGCGGCCGTAGCCGATCAAATCCCGCGGGTAAAGGGCCTGTGCGGTGCTCGGCTTACGCTTTGAAGTCATTGGAATAATGCATCGAGTCGGAATCGCGCTATTTTATAGATCTGCTCAAGGCAGGCCTGAAATTCGTCTTCCAGGCGATTGGCAGTCCTGGCCTGAATCGCGTCCATGATTTGAGTGCGCGTTAAGCCCTTGACTGCAATCACGAATGGAAAACCAAACTTAGCCCGGTAGCTGGCATTTAACTCACGCAGGCGTTCTAGCTCCTCGCGGGTACATTCGTTTAATCCAGCACCCCGCTGCTCGGCGGTCGATGCAGCGGTCAACGCACCAGCCTCGGCCTCTTTCCCGGCAAGCTCTGGGTGCGCCCGAATCAGACCGAGCTGCTCATCCCGACTTGCCTGCTTGACTACAACCACCAGTGCGGCATGAAGTGCATCGAGGTTTTCAAAGGGCTGGTGGCCCCAGGCCCGCTCAGCAATCCAGGGGGAATGCTCGTAGATGCCATCGAGCTGCGCTTGAAAGGCCTGCTTGCCGCGTTGACAAAGCGCAAGAACCTTGGCGTTCTGTTGTACATCAATCGTGGGTTCGCTCATGGTGTGAATGCGATTTAATTTTTTGTATTCGACCCCTGTGCCGCCCAAACTGCGATGAGTCTGCGTTCCTCATCGCTCATCTGGGTCACATTGCCAAGCGGCATATAGCCGCTTGCCACGGTCTCTGCAATCTTGGCAGCATGCTGTGAAATCTGCTCGGGACTCTGGAGCATCACGCCTTTTGGGGCCTGGGCAAAGCCGGCCCAAGAGGGTTTTTCTGCATGACATACTGTGCAGTGTTTCTGAATCACGGTATTCAGCTCAGTAAAAGAGACTTTGCGACCCGCCGCATCAGGAGCTTTAGGCGCCATCACCACCACCAGCGCGGCCAGCAGCCCAATCCCCGAGAGCGGTAGCCACCACTTCACCTCGCCGCGATGCCGCAGCACAAAGAATTGTCGAATCAAAACTCCCGCCAACATGATAATGGCCAACACCAGCCAGCCGTGTTTATGGGCGTAGGTCATCGGGTAGTGATTGCTGATCATAATGAACAGCACTGGCAGCGTGAAATAGGTGTTGTGCACCGAACGCTGCTTGCCAATGATTCCGGGCTGTGAGTCCACCGGCTGGCCCGCCCGAATCTGTTCCACCATTCGCTTTTGACCCGGAATGATGTGGAAAAAGACGTTGGCCGCCATCATGGTGCCCAGCATGGCCCCTACATGGATGTAGGCGCCCCGGGCAGAGAAAATCTGATGCAGCCCGTAATTACAGAGCATGACAAAAACAAATACCAGCAAAGCCAACAGCCCATCTCGGCCCACCAGGTTTCTGCACAGCACATCGTAAACAACCCAGCCCACGCTTAAAAAGCCAATCGAGACTGCAATGGCCGCCATTGGACTGAGCGCCATCACGCGGGCATCGACCAAATGGGTAGAGGCTCCAACCCAGTAAATCAGCGCCAATAAGGCCATGCCGGTGATCCAGGTGGAGTAAGCCTCCCACTTTGACCAATGCAGGTTGTCGCTCAGCGGCTCGCCTTTGGGTCCGGTCAGAAACTTCTGGCTGCAATAAAAGCCCCCGCCGTGCACCGCCCAGAGTTCGCCGTGAACACCGCGCTGCGCATCTTCGGCTTTTTTTGGCGGCGTCAGCGAGTTGTCCAGCATCACGAAATAAAACGAGGCACCAATCCAGGCGATGCCAACAATCAGGTGTGCCCACCGCAGTAAAAGATTGACCCAGTCGAGCAAATAGGCGTCCATAAGTTCTCCGCAGTCTCGCTATCGGGGGGGGTTAGCTGCCGCGATAGGTGGAATAACTCCACGGCGAGACCAAAAGCGGCACGTGGTAGTGCTGACTGCCGTCGCTAACTCCAAATCGCAGCACCACATCGCCAACAAACGGCGGCTGCGCAAGGGATGCGCCGCGAGCACGAAAATACTCACCCGCGGCAAACTCCAACTCGTAAATACCTGCAACCAATCCATCGCCTTCCAGCAAGGGCTGATCACAACGGCCATCATGATTGGTCTTGACTGCTTTTAACTCCTTGCGGCCGCCATCAATTCGGAAAAGCCGAACCGATATCCCGGCACCCGGAACGCCATTTGCAGTATCCAGAACATGAGTTGTTAGTTTGCCCATGGTCACCTCCCTCGTATTCAATTAGTCTAAAGCCGCCGCCCGCCTCGCGAAAATTAAGCAGCTTAGCCCGTAACCGCATCCGGGCAGGCAGAGGGCTGGGCCTGCTGAAATGCGGGCAGCTCCATGCAGCGAGCGTTGATCTCCACCACCCGCTTTAGGTGCGTAATGTCAACGCCCATCCGATTCGCATTGGCCACCTGGGGCACCAAGAAGCAATCAGCCATGCCCGGCAAGTCACCATGACAAAACTGGCCGCTCGCAGCTTCAGATAGCCGCTTTTCAACCGCGCCCAGCCCAACACGGACCCAATGTGCATACCAGGTGTCCTTCTGCTCCGAAGACACACCCATCTCACCAGTGAGGTACTTCAGCACCCTCAGATTATTTAAAGGATGAATGTCGCAGGCAATCATCTGGCAGATCGCCCGCACACGGGTCCTGCCCTGCAGATCGGTGGGTATCAGCGCGGGGCTGGGAAAGGCCTCCTCAAGGTATTCAATGATTGCAGTGGACTGAGAGAGTCGCAGACCATCATGTTCCAGTAACGGCACCAGGCCTTCGGGGTTCAGTGCGGTGAATTCCGGCTGGCCCTGTTCGTTTTTCAGCAGATTCACCGTTAGGTGCTCAAAATTTAAGCCCTTCAGCCCCAAAGCAATGCGGACACGATAAGACGCCGATGATCTCCAATAGCTATGTAGTCGCAACATGGTCTATACCCCCTCGCTTGGCGCTCTGCTTAAATCATTATTAGTCGAGACCAGAATCTTCATCATCCGCATAAATTCCCTACGCTCAGCTTTCGAAAGTGGCGCCATGATTTTCTGCTGCGCGCGATCCACAAGCGGCTGCATCTTGACCACAACAGACTGTCCTTGCTCAGTCAAGGTAAGAATCCGAACACGCCGATCCACCCTTGTGCTACCACGATGTAACAGACCTCGGGACTCCAAGCGCTCCACCACACCGGCCATCGTGGAAGTGTCTAATCCAATCATGCCTGCAAGGCTACGCTGATCCGAGCCCGGTGCCTCCCGCACCGCCTGTAGCACCGCATATTGAATCGGAGTCACGCCGAAGGACTCCGCCTCCTGCAAAAACACGGCAACCGCGATTTGCTGCAGCCGTCGAATGTAGTGTCCCGGCATATCGTGTAGGCCCGTCGGCACCCGTTCTTTTGCTTCCGGCATCTCTCACCCCAAAAAAGTCTTGACGGCCCCTAGTTTATCCCTATACTAATCGTTAGTACACTTACGTTTAGTGATCCACAAAACAACGGAGACAGACAATGACATCCACCACAGGCGGCCCGGTCATCGTGGCCGGCGGCGGAATCGGCGGTCTGGCAGCGGCGCTGGCCCTTGTCCGACGAGGCTTTGAGGTCCTCGTACTTGAGCAGGCCCCTGCGATCGGTGAAATCGGTGCAGGTATTCAGCTGGGGCCAAATGCATTTCATGCCTTTGATGCCTTAGGCGTGGGCGATAAAGCCCGGGGCCGCGCGGTCTATACCGAGTGCATGGTCATGCACGATGCCATCGACGAATCTCTGGTGGGCCGGCTTGAGACTGGCGAGGCATTTCGTCAACGTTTTGGCAATCCCTATGCGGTGATTCATCGGGCAGATGTCCACCTTTCTTTATTAGAGGGGGCCCAAGAGACAGGGCGGGTCCAATTTTTGACCAACACGCGGCTTGAACGCATCGAGCAAAATCCGGACGGTGTCACCGCCTACGATCAGAATGGGAGAGCCCATCGGGGCGTTGCGCTAATTGGTGCCGATGGAGTTAAGTCGGTCGTCCGCGAAGCTTTTGTCAATGATCCACCGCGCATCACTGGCCATGTCGTCTATCGGGCTGTTGTGGATAAAGCAGACTTTCCCGCCAGTCTGCAATGGAATGCGGCGAGCCTCTGGGCGGGACCGAAATGCCATTTGGTCCACTATCCCTTACGCGGGGGTGAGCAGTACAACGTCGTCGTAACGTTTCATAGCCGCCAAGAAGAACAGTGGGGGGTAACCGAGGGCAGCAAAGAAGAGGTGCAAAGCTACTTTCAGGGCATCAGTCCCCTGCCTCGCCAATTAATTGATCTGCCGAAAAGCTGGAAGCGCTGGGCCACTGCCGACCGCGAACCGATCGGCCAGTGGAGTTTTGGCCGAGTAACACTTTTAGGTGATGCCGCCCACCCCACCACTCAGTACATGGCCCAAGGTGCCTGCATGGCGATGGAAGATGCGGTCACTCTCGGCGAGGCGCTGCGGGTGCACGGTAACGACTGGACCCAAGCGCTTGATCTTTATCAGCGAGCACGCGTTGCGCGAACTGCACGCATTGTGCTGTCGGGCCGTGAGATGGGCCGGATCTATCACGCGATGGGCGTTGAGCGACTGGTCCGAAACAGCCTCTGGAAGGGCCGAACCCAAGAGCGTTTCTACGACGCGGTGGAATGGCTCTATAGCTGGAATGTCACTAATTGTTTATCGGCTGCTCAGTAAAGGAGTGCCCCATGCAATCTCTCGGACGTCTTGAAGATCTTCCCCAGGCCTATCGGGATCAACTCACCGAACAAAACCTGGTGCCCCTATGGCCCAATCTGCGCGCTGTCTTGCCGCCAAAAATCCCGAGTCGCAAAACAACGCCAACCCACTGGTCGTATCAGGCCATGCGGCCGCTACTGCTTCGGGCCGGTGAACTCACGCCGATGGAAAAAGCGGAGCGGCGGGTGCTGGTCTTAGCCAACCCCGGCCATGGTCTAGAGAAAATGCAGGCCAGTGCCGCCATGTATTTAGGCATGCAGCTGCTGCTGCCCGGCGAGTGGGCTCCATCACATCGGCACACTCCAAATGCGGTCCGCATGGTGGTCGAGGGCGAAGGCGCAACCACCACTGTGAATGGAGAGAAATGCCCCATGCACCGTGGCGACCTGGTTCTCACGCCGACTGGCTTATGGCATGAACATGGCCACGAGGGGAAAGATCCCGTGGTCTGGCTTGATGTGCTGGATCTTCCGCTGATTTACTACACAGAGACCTCGTATGCGATTGAAGGCGAGCGGCAGAATGTTCTGCCAGGCCATGGCGAGCGTGCCTATGTCAGTGGCGGTGTAGTGCCCACACCTGCTTTCAACCGGCAGCCCAAGGCTTATCCCATTATTCGCTACCCATGGAGTGAGGTGCGGCAATCGCTGCTGGCGCTGGCCAGTGATCAGCCGCAACTCGAGGCAGTCCAGGTCACCTATGTGAATCCCGAAACCGGCCAGGATGTGCAAAACAATCTTGGCTTTTATGCCCTGATGCTGCGGCCCCGGCAGACTTTAAAGCTGCCCCCACGTTCGCCCGCAATTGTGTTTCATCAAATCGAGGGCCAGTCCGAACTAATCATTGAGCAAACCCAGTTCCTCTTAAATGAGGCTGACACCGCATGCGCGCCGGGCTATACACCGATAACCATCAAAAACCGCTCAGCCGATACGCCCGCATTTTTGTTTATGGCCGATGAATCGCCATTGCACCGAAAACTTGGTGTCTATGAGGCGCGGTAGTAAATCATTGACTCACGACTAAATTTCACAAAGAAAGAAAAAAATGACGACCTATCTCTGGAATCCACCTCCGCCCTTGTCACTGCCGGTACGTGGAAAATCGGAGCGCTTCCCGATTAATCGCTTATTTTTTGTCGGCAGAAACTATCACGCCCATGCGGTTGAGATGGGTAAGCCGGTGGACAAATCCGCCGAGCGGCCGTTTTACTTCACCAAATCGCCCCAGACACTTTTGGAAAGCAGTGCAACCACCGCCTACCCACCTGAAACCAAAAATTTTCATTATGAAATGGAGCTGGTCGTTGCTATCGGTAAAGCGGGTTTTCGCGTGTCGGCCGATCGGGCCCACGAGATCATTTATGGGTATGCCGCAGGCTTAGACATGACGCGGCGGGATTTGCAGTTAGTGGCCCGCGACAAAGGCCGGCCCTGGGACCTCGGCAAAGACGTGGAGGAGTCTTCTGTCTGCGCCGAGATTGTGCCCATGGCAGGCGTTGTCATTGAGCGGGGCGAAATCGCACTTCAGGTCAATGGCCAAACCAAGCAGCAATCCAATATTGATAAGCTGATTTGGAATATCCGAGAAATCATTGCGGATCTCTCCCTTTTTTACCACCTACAGCCCGGCGATCTGATTTACACCGGCACACCAGAGGGTGTTGGCCCGGTCGTGCCGGGCGACGCGATCACTGGCCATGTTCAAGGAGTGGGGGAGATTTCCCTTCGAATCGGCGCAGCCAGCTAACACGCTATCAAAGGCCCTCGGGTCAATGAAAGGCATAGCCATCCATGGCCAGCACGTGATCGCTGATGCCCCGAAAAAACGCGTAGGGCTTAGCCGACTCACTGGCTGGATTTAAGGCAACAATCCAGCCGGCCTGATAAACCTCAGTCTTGTCTGGAAGGGGTTGGCGTAACGCCCCCCTTTCATTCGGCACGGCAGGCTCAAGGGTCTGAGATCGGCCGACTCACTTGCAGTCTAAGGCCTGAAGCTAAGAAAATAAGCGGAGAAGCTTCTAACCCCACCCTCAATCACCACAAAAGGGGAACTCCGTGAAGACCGTAAAAGACTGTATTTCTCAAAAAACACAGCGCACGATCTCTGTCTCATCAGGCGATTCAGTACAGCTTGCGTTGGAGATGATGAAACAGCATCGCGTCAGGGCGGTACTGGTAATCGACTCGGATCAACTCGTCGGCATCATCTCTCAAGGGGACTGTGCGATTCGCGCACTCTTACCGGGAAAAGACGCAAAAACCACCCGCGTCTCGGAAATCATGACCCGCGACCCGATTACCGTAAAGCTCGGTGACCCGATGGAACACTGCATGGGCCTGATGGCTACACGGAGCATCCGACACCTGCCGGTGCTTGGCGCCGATAAAGTCATTGGGGTGGTTTCAATCGGCGATGTTGTCAAAGAGATGATGACGGACTTAAGCCAGCATGTTTCATTCCTTGAGACCTATATCAAGGGGCACAGCGCCTGAGGCATTTTCGTGCTCCGACTACGAACCAGAGATTGATGCGGTCGCAGCTAGATACCTTTACCGCGCCAGAGGGCCCATGATCGTGGATCACTTACTTGACTCAGGCCCAGGCCAACAAAGACCATAATGATTCCCGGCCAGCTGCCGGGCCGCAGCCCTTCTCCGAGAATAATTGCAGCCGATCCAAGCCCAAAGACGGGCACCAGCAGCGTAAACGGGGCGACAAGCGCGGTGGGATAACGCCGCAATAACCAGGACCAGCCACCGTAGCCCAGCAGGCTTGCCCCAAAGCCGTTAAAGAGCAGGCTGCCCCAGAATACGAGATCACCTTGAGTCAAAAGCCTAAGGGCAACACTCCAGGGGGCAGTGCCCTCAATCACAAGTGAAACAGGAATCAGCGTAGCTGCGGCAATCAGTGAGGCCCAGACCACCAGCGAAATAGCATTGACAGGACCCATCGCCTTCACAAAGGTATTGCCCACCGCCCAGCTCAGCGCAGCGCAGAGTGTGACCATAAAGGCAAGCAATGGCATGGTCTGGCCAATATCGGCCCCCACTGCGGCAATACCCAGTGTGCCCACCGAGACACCGATAATCTGCCATCGAGAAGGTCGATCGCGATAGATCAGGATGGCGAGGCCGATCGAGAAAAATACCTGGCCCTGTACCACCAAAGAAATCAGCCCCACGGGCATGTTGATCGATACGGCAAGAAATAAAAGACAGAACTGCAGGCTAAAGGAGCTCGATGCATAGCCAAGAAGCAGTCGCAGTGGCACCTTTGGTCGGGGTACGAAAAAAATCAATGGCACAAGCACCACGGAGAATCGCAAGGCCGCGAATGTCAGCGGTGCAACCGAATCGAGCGCCCAACGCATTGCGATGAAATTTAGTCCCCAGACCGCCATGACGATCAGGGCCAGTAGCAGATGGGAGATGGGCATGCGGCTATTCGCAGATGATCTGCGTTGAGTACTAAAACTGCACAAATGAATAATCAAGAAAGTTACTGTTACAGCATTCGCTCACAAGATGCAAAGAATCAATGTTTAGCGATAGTGAGATACACTGAGTAGAAGTAAACAGGC
>RFRK01000080.1 GCA_009924525.1 Betaproteobacteria bacterium | reverse complement strand
TTAACGCGCGAACCCTCCTGTTTTGAAATGCGACTTCTTCAGCAGGCTCTCGTATTGCTGCGACATCATGTAGGCCTGGACCTGCGCCATGAAGTCCATCGTGACCACCACGATAATCAGCAAAGAGGTGCCGCCGAAGTAAAACGGCACATTCCACTTCAACACCAAAAACTCGGGTAGCAGACAGACCAGAGTGATGTAGGCTGCACCCACCAGGGTTAAGCGCATCAGGATCTTGTCTATAAATTTTGCGGTCTGATCGCCAGGACGAATGCCCGGAATGAGGGCACCTGATTTTTTCAGGTTATCGGCAGTTTCTTTGCTGTTAAACACCAGCGCGGTGTAGAAAAAGCAGAAAAAGACAATCGCGGCTGCATACAAAGCGATGTACAGCGGCTGCCCAGGCGATAACGATGCTGCGATGTCCGACAGCCAGCGCATGCCACCCTCACCCGAACTAAACCAAGACGACAATGTGGCGGGGAAGAGAATGATGCTGGAGGCAAAAATCGGCGGAATGACGCCCGACATGTTGAGCTTGAGGGGCAGATGGGAAGTCTGGCCTGCGTAGACCTTGTTGCCGACCTGACGCTTGGCGTAGTTCACCAAAATCTTGCGCTGTCCACGCTCAACAAAACAGACAAATGCCGTTACCAGCACAACTAAAAATACGATAAAGAGCAGCACGATCGCGCTCATCGAGCCGGTTCTGACAAGCTCAAAAAGCCCACCAAGAGCGCTCGGCAGTCCTGCCGCGATCCCCGCGAAGATGATGATTGAGATGCCGTTGCCCAGGCCACGCTCGGTGATCTGTTCGCCGAGCCACATCAGAAACATGGTGCCGGTCACCAGCGATACTACAGTCACAAACCGGAACATCAGGCCAGGGTCAACCACCAGACCAGGCTGGGACTCCAGAGCCACAGAAATTCCGATGGCCTGAACGATCGCTAAGCCCACAGTGGCATACCGCGTGTACTGGGTGATTTTTCTGCGGCCCGCCTCGCCTTCTTTTTTCAAGGCTTCGAGATGGGGCGAGACCACTGTCATCAGCTGCATGATGATCGAGGCAGAGATGTAGGGCATGATGCCCAAGGCAAATACGGTAAAGCGCGACAAGGCGCCGCCCGAAAACATATTAAAGAGGCCAAGAATGCCGCCGGCCTGCGACTTAAATAGCTGAGCCAGCTGATCAGGGTCAATGCCGGGCACCGGAATATGGGCCCCAATCCGATAGACCACCAGTGCCAGCAATAGAAAAACTAGCCGCTTACGCAGATCGGCGTAACGGTCGGTTTTCATTGACATGACAGAGGCCATGGCCAGATCTGCGGTGCTGTCGCGATTACTTCGCGGCAGCCGCTGCCTCCACAATGACGGTGCCACCCGCCGCCTCAATGGCTGCCTTCGCACCGGCGGTGACACCAAGGCCTCGCAGAGTCACTTTGCGAGAGAGTTCGCCTGATTTAATGACTTTGGCCGAGCGCGTCAGCTCGGCAACAATGCCAGCCTGCTTGAGCGCCAGAAGATCAATCTCGTCGATTGGCAAGGCCTGCAGGTCGGAAAGACGAACCTCAGCGTTAAAGCGTGCAAAAGGCGCCTTGAATCCGCGCTTCGGCAGGCGGCGATGCAGCGGCATCTGGCCGCCCTCAAAGCCTACTTTATGAAAACCGCCGGAGCGTGATTTCTGACCTTTATGACCACGGCCTGCTGTCTTGCCCAGGCCAGAGCCGATACCGCGGCCCACACGACGCTTGGGATGCTTTGAACCCTCGGCAGGGGCAATGGTGTTTAAGCGCATCGAATCTTTGTTCTGTTCAGTCATGGTGTTACTCCACCCGCACGAGGTAAGAGACTTTATTGATCATGCCGCGCACTGCGGGTGTGTCTTCCAGCGTGCGGCTCTGATGAAGCTTTTTTAAGCCAAGGCCCAGGACTGTCGCGCGATGGGACTCGCGCGTGCCGATCGGACTTTTGACCAGCGTGACCTTGAGTGTTTTCTTTTCCATAAGAGCGCTCCGGTCAGTTCAGCATCTGCTCGACCGACAGGCCACGCTTATTGGCGACCTCGGCAGGCGTTTGCATATGGCGCAGACCATTTAAGGTGGCACGCACCATGTTGTAAGGATTGGTGGAGCCAAGGCTCTTGGCAACCACGTCGGTCACGCCGAGCACCTCAAAGATGGCCCGCATCGGACCGCCCGCGATGATGCCGGTACCTTTTTGTGCAGGCGAAATCATGACGGTCGAGGCGCCGTGCTTGCCGGTCACGCTGTGATGAAAGGTGCCGCCTTTCAAAGGAATCTTGATCATCTTGCGGCGGGCCTCGTCCATTGCCTTTTGGACCGCAACCGGCACCTCACGGGACTTGCCCTTGCCCATGCCAATACGGCCATCGCCATCACCCACAACCGTTAGCGCGGCGAATCCGAGAATACGACCACCCTTTACGACCTTGGTGACACGGTTCACGGAGATCATCTTCTCGCGCATTCCGTCATCACGGTCTTCGGTAGTCACTTTTGCTTGCATCTTTGCCATTAGAAAGCTCCGAGTTGTCGTTGCGAGATCAGAACTGCAGTCCGCCTTCGCGGGCGGCATCGGCTAGGGCCTTCACGCGGCCGTGGTACTTAAAGCCTGAGCGATCAAACGCAACACTGGTAATGCCAGCGGCCTTGGCTTTTTCAGCGACGCGCTTGCCAACTGCTGCAGCGGCCGCGATGTTGCTGCCCTTGCCCGCCAGGGTTTTGCGCAGCTCCGGCTCGAGGCTTGAGGCGGACACCAGAATCTTGGAGCCCGAAGCATCGATGATGCTGGCGTAAATGTGAGTATTGGTCCGATGCACTGCCAGACGATTGACGCGCAGCTGCGCAATCTTGAGCCGGGTCTGACGTGCACGACGGAGTCTGCTTTGTTTTTTGTCCATGATCGAAGTCCTGATCTGCGCTTATCTAGAGGCGATTTATTTTTTCTTAGTCTCTTTAATGACCACCACCTCGTCGGCATACCGCACACCCTTGCCTTTATACGGCTCGGGCGGACGATAGGCGCGGACCTCGGCAGCTACCTGGCCCACCTGCTGTCGATCAATGCCTTTGATCACGATGTCGGTCTGAGTCGGGGTCTCCGCCTTGATGCCTTTGGGCATTTTGTGAACGACAGGATGAGAAAACCCGAGAGAGAGGTTGAGTGCGTCGCCTTGGGCCTGGGCACGATAGCCCACACCAACCAAGCTGAGCTTACGCTCAAAGCCCTTCGATACGCCATGGACCATATTGGCGACCAAGGCGCGTACTGTGCCGCTCATGGCTTTGGCGTGACGCGAACTGTCTTTGGCTGCAAAGGTAATGTTTCCGCTGTCGAGTTTGACCTCGACCTCGCCCTTGAGGGCCTGGGTCAGCGAGCCCAGAGGGCCCTTCACCGTAATCGCATCAGCCGAGATGGTGGCCTCAGTACCAGCGGGCAGGGCGACAGGGTATTTCGCAATACGTGACATATTGATTTCCCCTTACGCAACGATGCCGATGACTTCGCCACCCAGCCCTGTTGCACGGGCCTTACGGTCGGTCATGAGGCCCCTGGGCGTGGAAACAATCGCAACCCCGAGGCCATTCATGACCGTGGGCAGCTGATGGCGGTTTTTATAAATTCGCAGGCCCGGACGGCTCACCCGCTCGATGCGCTCGATCACCGGACGGCCGGCGTGATATTTCAGGCCGATCTCCAGATCCGATTTGGCGCCGGACTGATGGACATTGAAATGCTCAATGTAGCCTTCGTCTTTCAGCAGGGTTGCGATTGCGATTTTTAACTTCGATGCCGGCATCGCCACAGAGGGCTTTTCCACCCGCTGGGCATTACGAATGCGGGTGAACATATCGGCAATGGGATCACTCATGCTCATATCGGATTCCCTTCTTACCAGCTGGCCTTGGTCAGGCCAGGAACTTCGCCGCGGAAAGCGATTTCGCGGATCTTGGCCCGGCCGAGCCCAAACATTCGGAACGTGCCGCGCGGGCGGCCCGTCAGCTCACAACGATTGCGAAGACGCGTAGGGTTGGAGTTGCGAGGCAGTTTTTGTAACGCTAAACGCGCCTCGTAGCGCTCTTCTTCAGATTTAGACTGGTCCGCAATGACGGCATGCAGCGCTGCGCGCTTTGCCGCATATTTCTTGACCAGCATCTCGCGCTTTTTCTCGCGATTGATTAATGACAGCTTTGCCATGAGATTGTCCTCAGGGATCCGTAAATTAGTTGCGGAAAGGAAAGCGGAAGGCGGTCAGCAGTGCCTTTGCTTCTTCGTCGGTCTTTGCCGTGGTGGTGATACTGATATTTAGACCACGCAGCGTATCGATTTTGTCGTACTCAATCTCGGGAAAGATGATTTGCTCTTTCACGCCGATGTTGTAGTTGCCGCGGCCATCAAATGCCTTGCCCGAAATACCGCGGAAATCACGGACTCGGGGCAGCGCAATGGTGATGAATCGATCCAGGAATTCATACATACGGGAGCCACGCAGCGTGACCATGCAGCCGATCGGATAGCCTTCACGAATTTTGAAGCCTGCAATGGCTTTACGGGCCTTGGTGACCACCGGCTTCTGGCCGGCAATCTTGGTCATGTCGCCCACGGCATGCTCAATAATTTTCTTATCCGCCACGGCCTCAGACAGGCCCATGTTCAGCGTAATCTTGGTAAGCCGGGGCACTTCCATCACGCTCTTGTAGCCAAACTTCGACTTGAGCTCTGGAACAATTTTTTCCCGGTAATGTGCTTGCAAACGCGCCATGATGTTTCCTTTGCGTTACGCCACGTTGGGATTCGGAAGCGGCTCGCCATTGGAGCGAAAGATGCGGACTTTTTTCTCGCCCTCAGTCTTTACGCCAACACGATCGGCCTTCTGAGTGGCCGGGTTAAAAATAGCCACATTGGATTGATTAATCGGCATCGCCTTGGATTCAATGCCGCCGGTGGTATTTTTCATTGGGTTGGGGCGGACATGTTTTTTAACAACATTGACCCCCTCGACCAAGAGATGCTCAGCGCCAACCCGGCGCGTCACTACGCCCCGCTTGCCTCTGTCTTTACCGGTGAGGACGATGACCTCATCGCCTTTTCGAAGTTTTTCCATATCAGATCACCTCAGGGGCAAGCGAAACGATCTTCATAAACCGCTCCGTGCGCAGCTCGCGGGTCACGGGCCCGAAAATTCGGGTACCAATCGGCTCGAGCTTGGCATTCAGAAGCACAGCCGCATTGCCATCAAACTTGATGAGCGAACCATCCGGGCGGCGAACTCCCTTGGCGGTGCGGACCACCACGGCGTTATAGATCTCGCCCTTCTTGACCCGGCCACGTGGGGCCGCATCTTTAATGCTCACCTTGATGACATCACCAACGCCGGCGTAGCGACGCTTGGATCCACCAAGGACCTTGATACACATGACTGAACGCGCACCGGTGTTATCGGCGACGTCCAGACGCGATTGCATCTGAATCATGATTTTCTCTTCCCAACTTAATCACCCTCTTGCCCACTGCCGGGCACACGGCGATCAGTCTTGGTCCCGCATTCGGGTTGACACACAAGGCCGGCCGGAACATCCGGTCAGCCCCACCTCACTGCCACAACGTTAAAGCCAAACTGCGAAAAGCCTTCTATTCTAACGGGAAAGCTGGCTATCCGGCAACTGAAAACCGGCCAGCCGGACCGTCAGATAACAATTGCTTCGGAAATCCGCCGGGTGACGGCCCAGGACTTGGTCTTCGAAATCGGCCGGGTCTCGGCGATTTCGACCACATCGCCCACCTTGAGGCCACCTTCAGCCGTATGGGCATGGTATTTCTTGGATTTCGCAACAAACTTGCCATACAACGGATGCTGAACCCGACGCTCAACCAGCACCGTCACAGTCTTGTTCATCTTGTCACTGACCACGCGGCCTACTAGGGTCCGCTTGGGTACTGCCTTGTCATTGGCGGGGCTCATGCAGCCTTCCTTTCACGGATCAGGGTCTTCACCCGCGCAATATCGCGGCGCACTGCGGTGAGCTGAGCGGTATTGGCCAGCTGCTGGGTGGCGTGCTGCATGCGCAGATTGAAATGGGCGCGCAGCAATTCCTCTAGCTCTTTGGCTAGGGCCGCATCGTCCTTGGTTCTTAGTTCGGTGGCATTCATAACTCTCTCCAGCAATCTCCGGCTTACCGGCCGGGCTGACGGGTGACAAAGGTCGTGGAAAGCGGCAGCTTTGCTGCGGCCAGACGAAACGCCTCGCGGGCAAGCGCCTCGTCTACCCCGTCCATTTCATAGAGCACCTTACCTGGCTGGATCTCCGCCACGTAGTACTCGGGGTTGCCCTTTCCGTTGCCCATGCGGACCTCGGCAGGTTTTTGAGAAATCGGCTTATCCGGAAAAATTCGAATCCAGATCCGCCCACCCCGCTTGATATGACGGGTCATAGCGCGACGGGCCGCCTCAATCTGGCGGGCGGTAAGGCGTCCGCGGGCGGTTGCCTTTAGGCCGTACTCGCCAAAGGAGACCGCGGCACCGCGGGTGGCCAGGCCGGTATTACGGCCTTTTTGTTCTTTACGAAACTTACGACGTGCAGGTTGCAGCATGGCTTTGCCTTGATATTAAGAAGCTGGCTTCTCGGCCGCGGGGGCCGGTGCCTTACGGACCCGCTTAACGGGCGGTTTCTTGACCTCGGCGGCAGGTGCGGCAGCACCGGCGGCATCGGTCGCATCTTTTGCAGCGGCATCCTTGGTTTTCTTGGCCGGCGCACGACGGGGCTTACGCTCCTCGCGGGGCTCTTTCACCTCGGGCTCCGCAACCACCGGAGCGTCCGTTCGGCCGAGTGTGTCGCCTTTATAGACCCAGACTTTGATTCCAATCACACCATAGGTCGTTTTGGCCTCCGAGGTCGCGTAATCAATATCGGCCCGCAATGTATGGAGCGGGACACGGCCCTCCCGATACCACTCAGTCCGTGCAATCTCGATGCCGTTAAGGCGCCCGGAGCTCATGATTTTGATGCCTTGGGCGCCGAGACGCATGGCATTTTGCATCGCCCGCTTCATCGCACGGCGGAACATGATTCGCTTTTCCAGCTGCTGGGCAATGCCGTCAGCAATCAGCTGAGCATCAATTTCGGGCTTGCGAATCTCTTCAATATTGACGTGGACTGGCACGCCCATCATGGTCGCGAGCTGCGTCTTGAGGTTCTCGATGTCTTCGCCTTTTTTACCAATCACGACACCCGGCCGCGCACTGTAAATGGTGATCCGAGCATTCTTGGCGGGCCGCTCAATCAGGACCCGGCCCACAGCAGCCGATTTCAGGCGGCCACGAAGAAACTCTCGAACCTTAATGTCTTCGTTAAGCATGCGGCCGAATTCGCGATGGTTTGCAAACCATC
>RFRK01000079.1 GCA_009924525.1 Betaproteobacteria bacterium | reverse complement strand
CGCTGATGATTCCGGTCGCGCTGCCGCGATCAGGCCTTCGTAGTCTAGCCTCGGGCACGGGGGATGGGCAGCAGGTTGAGCTGAAATACCTCAACATTAATGCCGAAGTAGATGTCGGCGATATTCTGGTGACCTCCGGACTTGATGGCCTTTATCCAAGCGGCCTGCCGGTTGCAAAGATCAATCGGGTCGAACGGGCTGGCAGTGGACAGTTTCCCCGTATCACATCAACCCCGGTGGCACCTGTCGGAACGCTACAGCATGTTTTGGTGATTCTGATTGATCAGGAACTAATTCCGCCTGCTCCGCGTGAGCTGGATCGGCCGATTCCGAAAGCACGAAGCGAGATGAAACAGTGAGGCCCTGGCGATGAAGCGAACCATGCTTGGGCGGGCGCCCACGACTTCGATGATCATCGGGTCGATTGCTGCGGCATTTGCCCTGGAAATGCTGCCTTGGGGTGGATTTCCAGCGCCTGATTTTCTTGCTTTGATTCTGGTGTTCTGGAATGTCTTTCAGCCACGCCGGGTAGGGATTGCGCTGGCCTGGCTCCTGGGCCTGCTTATGGATGTCCATGCCGGATCGCTGCTTGGTCAGCATGCACTTGCGTATTCGGTTTTGTCCTATGGGGCCATTGCCTTGCATCGTCGGCTGCTTTGGTACTCCCTAGGCGGCCAGGCCTTGCAGCTGTTGCCATTGTTTTTCCTAGCAAAAGTGATTGTGGTGTTGGTGCACTTGTTTTTCTCGGGCATTGGCCCGAATTGGACATTTTTTGTGTCTCCACTGCTAACGGCTGCCCTCTGGCTGCCGGTTACCACTGGCATTCTGAATCGATTGAATCGGCCGCAGAGCTCTACTGCGGCAATTGGCCGTTAGGCATTCGGAGCACCCGAAGGTGATGACGGAATTTCGTGCCAATGACTCCAAGGATTTTCGGCTGCGCGCCTCATTCGTTGCGGCATTGGTGCTAGCTGCGTTTGCCCTGCTGCTGCTGCGATTTGCGTACCTACAGGTCTGGCGCTATTACGATTTTCATGCCCTCTCCGAGGAAAATCGTGTGGCCCTGCTGCCGGTGCAGGCCCCCCGGGGCGAGATCTTTGATCGCCATGGAAATATCATCGCTCGCAATGGCTCCGCCTTTGCGCTGGAGATTGAACCCCACAAGGTGCCCAATCTCGAAGCCACACTGCAGTTCCTAGGAACACTCATCAAGATTGATGAGCTTGATCTGCGCCGATTTCGACGTCTAAAAAGCGAGCTTCGCCGATTCGATACCATTCCGCTGCGGCCGACGCTTAATGATGCAGAGGTTGCCCGTGTTGTTGTGCATCTTCATCAGCTGCCGGGCGTGTCGGTCAATGTGCGCAGCATGCGCTACTACCCATACGGTGACTCGTCTTCCCATCTGCTGGGCCACATTGGCCGAATCTCACGGCGCGATCGTGAGCGGATTGAGCAGTCTGATTTAGCTTCAAGTTATTTCGGCACCTCTCATATCGGAAAGCTGGGGCTTGAGCAGGCGTATGAGGAACAGCTACGCGGCAGGACTGGCTTTGATCGCATGGAGATTACGGCGGGTGGCCGAATGGTGAGAAGCCTGGCGCGAAGGCTGCCCGTACCCGGACAGAATCTGCGGCTATCGATTGACGGTGAGTTGCAACGGACAGTCGAGCAGGCCTACGGCAAGCGCCGTGGTGCACTGGTAGCCCTGGTGCCTGCGACTGGAGAAATTCTTGCTTTTGTGTCGATGCCGAATTTCAATCCCGCACTTTTTATTGATGGCATTGATTCCACCACCTGGGATGCCCTGAATAATTCCCCAGATAAGCCGCTTTTGAATCGGCCACTGCGTGGCACCTATCCGCCGGGATCGACCTATAAGCCTTTTATGGCACTGGCGGCGCTGGAGTCGGGCACCCGAAAGCCCGAAGACACCATCAGTGACCCCGGATTTTTCATGTTCGGTAATCACAAATTTCGCGACAGCAAGCCCGAAGGCAATGGCATTGTCGATCTTCGCAAATCGATAGTGGTCTCAAGCGATACGTATTACTACATCGTGGCCCGTGATATGGGCGTGGACATGATTCATCAGTACGTCGAACCCTGGGGGTTTGGGCAGAAGACTGGCGTTGATCTTATCGGCGAGGCGAGCGGTATTTTGCCCTCGTCAAAGTGGAAGATGGAGCGCTTTAAGCAGCCCTGGCATCCTGGCGAGAATATGTCGATTGGCATCGGCCAAGGCTACAACTCATTTTCGATGCTGCAAATGGCGGTTGCGACCGCTGGATTAGCTAACCGAGGCGTAATCATGAAGCCGAAGCTGGTTAAGGCGATCGAGGATCCCAATACCGGCGATGTCATCAAAACAGAGCCCGAAGTCATGCGGAAGGTTGAGGTGAGCGATAAGCATCTTGATCTCGTGATCGACGCCATGGTGGAGGTCAACAAGTCGGGTACGGGCGCGCGGGTTTTCGCGGGCGCCCCGTATCGCGTGGCAGGTAAGACAGGCACCGCACAGGTGATTAGCATTGGACAAAATGAAAAATATAACGCTGCCCGGGTGGCCGAGCGGCACCGAGACCACTCACTCTATATGGCGTTTGCACCCGCTGAGCAGCCGGAGGTGGCGGTAGCACTCATCGTGGAAAACGGGGGCTTTGGCGCCGCTGCTGCTGCCCCAATCGCGCGGCTTGTGTTTGATCATGTCTTGTTGAAAAAAGGTGCAGGCCGTGGCCAGTGAGATTATTCCTAAAGGCTGGCGAGGCATCTGGATGCGGATTCAGCCCTGGGTGGCTGTTTTCGATGGTCCGTTTATGCTGTTTTTTTTGGGTATTGCCTTTCTTTCGACCATCACGCTTTATAGCGCCGGCAATGATTTTGACGGCCGGTTTGCGGGCCATATCCGAAATCTTTGCATCGCAGTTTTGATTATGTGGCTGGTTGCCCATGTTCCGCCGGTCATGATTCATCGGGTCGCAGTGCCCTTGTTTGTAGTGGGTGTACTGCTGCTGTTAGCGGTAGCGCTATTCGGAGATGTATCCAAGGGCGCACGTCGTTGGCTCAATATCGGCATTACCCGGATCCAGCCCTCTGAGTTGATGAAAATTGCCATGCCCATGATGCTGGCCTGGCTCGTCCATCGGGTTGAGGGCCTGCGCACTTTTCAGCATTGGTTAATGGCTGTGTTGCTCTTAATGGTGCCTACGGCATTTATTCTTGCCCAGCCGGATCTGGGTACCGCGATACTTGTGTTTTCAGCCGGACTTTTCGTTTTATTTTTTGCTGGTCTTCCATGGCGTTTAGTGCTGGTGGTCCTCGGAATCGGAGTGCTCGGGGTGTTGCTTCTGATTGTTTTCGGTGATGCAGCCTGCGCGGATGGCGTGAATTGGCCGGGGCTGCGGGAGTATCAGCGGCAACGCGTCTGCACCCTGCTGGATCCCATGCGTGATCCCTTGGGCAAGGGCTTTCACATTATTCAGTCGATTATCGCGGTGGGCTCTGGCGGAATTTTTGGCAAGGGCTGGATGCAGGGCACACAAACCCATTTGGAATTTATTCCAGAACGAACAACTGACTTTCTTTTTGCGGCCTATTCAGAGGAATTTGGACTTCTGGGCAATCTGCTGCTGTTAAGTCTGTATGCGGGCCTGATTCTGCGAGGCCTATGGATTGCAATCGGCGCACCAACATTATTTTCTCGACTGCTCGCTGGCGCGATTTCGCTCACGATTTTTAATTACGCCTTTGTCAACATGGGCATGGTCACCGGTGTGCTGCCTGTGGTCGGCGTGCCCTTGCCTTGGATGTCTTATGGGGGCACTGCAATGGTGACCCTGGGCTTTGGTGCTGGCATTCTTATGAGTATCGCCCGCACCCGCTCGCAGACGGTTCAGGGATTCGTCTTACAGAGGTCCGCTTAGGCGGGCAGCCATGCAGGCCGATATCGTGATTGTTGGAGCGGGCAGCGCAGGCTGTTTGCTCGCCAATCGACTCTCCGCAGATTCCCGACGTCAGGTTTTATTGATTGAGGCGGGTGGCGAGGATGACTGGATCTGGATCAAGATTCCTGTCGGATACCTTTTTGCGATTGCCAATCCGCGAACGGATTGGTGTTTTAAAACCGAGCCAGACCCTGGTCTGAACGGAAGATCCATTCACTATGCTCGCGGCCGGGTAATTGGAGGGTCATCATCGATTAACGCGATGATCTATATGCGCGGTCAGGCGTCGGATTACGACCGTTGGGTGCAGGCAACGGGTGATGATCGCTGGGGGTGGCCTGAGGCGTTGGCAACGTATCGCTCGATGGAAGATTATTTTGGCGGCGCCAGTCCCTGGCATGGCGTAGGCGGTGAAATGCGTGTCGAGTCTCCGAGAGTCCGCTGGGAGATTCTCGATGCCTGGCGGCAGGCGGCTGCTGAACAGGGCATTGCGCCGATCGAAGAGTTTAATCGTGGCGATAACTCAGGCTGCGCCTATTTCCAT
The DNA here is from genome assembly GCA_009924525.1 of Betaproteobacteria bacterium. Taxonomy (GTDB): domain Bacteria; phylum Pseudomonadota; class Gammaproteobacteria; order Burkholderiales; family Burkholderiaceae_A; genus Lacustribacter. The sequence continues at coordinate 3,000 of RFRK01000079.1, read as the reverse complement.
GTGACACAGCGTCGGGGAATCCGCTGGTCAATGGCAGATGCATTTCTGCATCCCGTGCGCCATCGTCCCAATCTAAAAGTCATTACGAAGTCGCAGGTCTTGCGGCTGATCACCGCGCCGATTACGGCCGAGACCGCCCAGCAGCGTCGTTATTCTGAGTCCGCCTGGGCCAACGCTGCCCATGAAGTTGTCGGCCTTGAAATACTATGCGAAGGCAGTAAGCAGCGCATATCTGTGCGCGACCAGGTGATTTTGTCAGCCGGCGCGGTTAGCTCTCCGCATTTGTTGCAGGCCTCTGGGGTCGGACCGGCCGCTGTGCTCTCAGCGGTTGGTGTGCCGATTGTTCACGATCTTGCTGGGGTGGGTGAGAATCTGCAGGATCATCTGCAAATCCGTACGGTCTATCAAGTTACGAACTGCGCCACCGTCAATACCCTGTATCGCAATCCGCTAACCCGAATCGGGATGGCCCTGCAATACGCTTTTTTACGTTCTGGGCCAATGACGATGCCCCCTTCGACTCTGGGCGCATTCGCTAAAAGCCGGCCCGACTGCGCAACGCCCGACCTAGAGTGGCATGTGCAGCCGTTATCACTGCCGAAATTTGGAGAGCCGCTGCATCGTTTTAATGCAATCACTCCAAGCGTCTGTAATTTGCGGCCCAGCTCCCGGGGCTTTATTCGATTGACCCATCCAGACCCGATGGCTTCACCAAAAATCATGTGCAACTATCTGTCGACCGAAGAGGATCTACAGACTGCCGTCGCGGGCCTGCGATGGACTCGCCAGATTATGCAGAGTCAGGCCTTGGCAAGCTATCGGCCTACCGAAATTCTGCCCGGCTCCTCAATTCAAACCGAGGCTGATTTAATGAATGCCGCTCGCGATCTCGGCACGACGATTTTTCATCCGGTCGCAACCTGTGCGATGGGCAGAGTAGATAGCCGTGGCCAGGCTGCAGATCCCATGACCGTGCTCGATACCGACTGTCGGCTGAGGGGTGTCGCGCGGCTTCGGGTGGTTGATGCCTCGGCCATGCCCACAATTACCTCGGGAAACACCAATGCCCCAGTGATGCTGATTGCCGAACAGATCGCACGACGGATGCTGGCAGAGATGGCCTAGCCTAAGGGTGATCTAGCTGCCGTAGTCAATCACCAAGGGTGCGTGATCGGAGAATTGATCAGCAGTGTGAATGAAACATGAGCGGGCAATCCCGGCCAGTCCAGGTGTAGCGATCTGGTAGTCGATCCGCCAGCCAACATTTTTCTCTCTGGCCTGTCCGCGCTGACTCCACCATGTGTATTGCTCGGGCCGTGGATCGAGCCTGCGAAATACATCGACCCAGCCCAGCCCATCAAAAATACCGGTCATCCAGGCCCGCTCCTCCGGCAGGAAGCCTGAATTCTTGAGGTTGCCTTTCCAATTCTTCAGGTCAATTTCTTTGTGCGCAATATTCCAATCGCCGCAGATAAGAAACTCTCGACCAGTTTTTCGATACTCTTCAAACCATCGCTGAAGCACGGGATAAAAAGCATCTAAGAATCGGAATTTAGAGGCCTGCCGCTCTTCAGATGCGGATCCAGATGGCAGGTAGACGCTGATCACAGACATGGGCGTTTTAGCCTGATCAAAATCAGCCCGCAGAACACGGCCTTCGTTATCAAACTCTTGAACTCCTATGCCGCGTTGAATACGCGAGGGTGCCAGTGCGCTATAGATGCCGACGCCGCTGTAGCCTTTTTTCTGGGCGCAATAAAACACTGCCTGCAGCGTTTGGCCGTCATGCAGGATGCGGTAGTGTTCATCGGTCAGGTCTTGTTCTTGGGCCTTGAGCTCTTGCACACAAACTACATCGGGCTGCATATGGCCAAGCCATGTCAGGGCTCCTTTTGATGTGGCTGAGCGTATGCCATTAAGATTGAGCGAGACGATGCGCATAGATGTTATTCTCTCGCATCATGGCCTATTCGTCTGATTCACGCCCAGCCGATCAGGAATTTATTCGGTTTGCGATTGATGCCGGCGTATTAAAGTTTGGCAGCTTTATTACTAAGGCGGGCCGTGAGTCGCCGTATTTTTTTAATGCGGGCCTTTTTGATCATGGTGGCACGCTGGGCGCGTTAGCGGGTTTTTACGCCAAGACATTTCTGGCTGCGGAATTTGACGGCCGGCTTCAGGCTGATGGCCTGTTCGGGCCCGCCTATAAAGGCATCCCCTTGGTCAGCGCTACGGCTGTAGCCTTATCCCAGGCCGGCCGAGATATCGGCTTTTCCTATAACCGCAAAGAGGCTAAAGACCATGGTGAGGGCGGAGTCGTGGTTGGGCGGGCCTTGGCGGGCCGCATTCTGATTGTTGATGATGTGATCTCAGCGGGCACCTCGGTGCGTGAATCGGTTGAGATTATTCGTGCTCACGGCGCAACACCGGCGGGCGTGCTGATTGCGCTGGATCGAATGGAGCGTGGCGGAACTGCCACTGCGCCGACCGAACGCTCCGCTGTTCAGGAAGTTCAGGATCTCTTTGGGATCCCCGTAATCGCCATCGCTAATCTTGCAGATCTTTTGGAGTTTCTGGATCGTTCCGATAACCGAGAACTCTCTCGCTATCGAGACGCGGTTGCCGCCTATCGTGAGCGATGGGGCGTTGCCTAAAGGCTTGGATCGGGCGGCAAAGCCTCCAGGGTAACGCCGATTGCTTGTGCGAAAAGCGGCAAGACAAGATCAAGATGCCGCTCAATTTCAGCGATGCGATTATTGCCTGAGGGGTGGGTCGATAGCCATTGCGGCGGTGTGTTTTTGGATAACCCCGACATTTTGCGCCACAGGGTAATACCGGCACGCGGATCAAAGCCTGCTCGAGCCGCGATATCCAGGCCGATCAAGTCAGCCTCGCTCTCATCGTCTCGGGAGAATTTCAGCATGGTCAGCTGGGCGCCGTAATCCATGACTGTGCGGCCAGCCTCTCCCAGCCCGAGTACGGATGACAGCACTGTCGCGC
>RFRK01000078.1 GCA_009924525.1 Betaproteobacteria bacterium | reverse complement strand
GCTGGCTTTTAATCAGCCTGGCCGCGATGAGCTGATGCCAGCCGCCCATGAGGTCGCCCGGGGATTAGATCCACAGTTTCTCTGGGAGTGCGCCCCTCAGGATGAATTCGGCTTCACAGAGTTTGCCCGCGAGGTCTTCTCGAATACGCCGCGCAGTGAGGAGTCGGCGGGCCTGCTCATGGCGCTGCATCAGTCGCCGATGTATTTTTATCGCAAGGGCCGGGGCCGTTATCGGCCGGCACCCGAGGAGTCCTTAAAGGCGGCGCTGGCCGGTGCTGAGCGCAAACGTCAGGCAGCTCTCGAGCAGCAGAGGCTGCATGAGGCCATGGTTGCAGGCGAGCTGCCCGCTGAAATCAAAGAGCGGGCCTTGATGCTCTTGGTCCGGCCGGATAAGCAGTCAGTGGCCTTTAAGGCCTTAGAGTCTGCGGCCCAGGCATTACAGATGGCCCCTGCGCGGCTGCTGCTGTCGCACGGCGCACTGGCAAGCGCATACAGCCTGCATCGTGAACGCTTTCTGCAACAGTGTTTTCCGGCTGGCACAGCCATTGACGTTCCCGCCGAGGAAATTGACTTGATTGTGCGCCAGGCACAGCGGCTCTCTTTGCCGCTGGCACCGAGCCCAGCCTATTCGATTGATGATGCGACGACCACTGAAATTGATGATGCCTTTTCACTGCAGGAACTGCCGGAGGGCGGCTGGCGAGTCGGCATCCATATCGCGGCGCCGGCGGCAGCGATCGGGCCAGAGAGTGCGCTAGGGCTGTCGGCCCGAGGGCGGGCCTCGACGGTGTATTTTCCCGGCGAGAAAATCACCATGCTGCCTGAGGCTGTGATCGCAGCCTATTCATTGGATGAAGGACAGGCCAGGCCGGCGCTGTCGTTGTATGTCGATTTCAATTCGCAGGGCGAGCGCATTGCAAGCCAGTCTCGTCTTGAGCGCGTTCAGATTCAACAAAACATCCGGCTCGGTGATTGGGAGCAGGCACTTGAATTTCCTGATGAGCAGATTGCGGAAAAGGAGCTGCCTTGGGCGGGCTTAAAGCCCTTGCTGATGCTGGCACGGCGCCTGCGTCAGGCCAGAGAGCGGGTGCGTGGCCGGCCGGAGGCAACAGGTCGGCCCGACTTTAATTTTTACGTGCAATGGAATGCTTCCAATCTTCAGGCTTCGCAAACGGGCGACGGTACGCCGCAAATTATCGAGCGGCGTCGCGGCTCAGCTATCGATGTGCTGGTCTCGGAATTCATGATTCTGGCCAACACCAGCTGGGGTGATGCGCTTGCATTGGCACGACTGCCTGCGATCTATCGGGTTCAGACACTTGGCCGCGTACGCATGCAGACGCAGCCGGGACCTCATCAGGGCCTGGGAGTTCAGAACTATGCCTGGTCGACCTCGCCACTTAGGCGCTTCAGTGATCTTTTGAATCAGTGGCAAATCCTTTCAGTGCTGGGCCATCGTCAGCCGGTCTATCGTGGCAACGAGGCTGATTTATTTTTGAGTGTGACCCAGTTTGATGAGGCTTATAACCACTACGCTGATTTTCAGCAGACTATGGAATCGTATTGGGCCCAGCGCTGGCTGGCGATGACACATGGGCTTGGGAATCATGAGTCATGGTCGGCAAGTGGCGCCGGCGGCCCATTGCGTGAGCCTGCGATTGCATTGCGGGGGGGCGGATTTCGGCTGCGTCGGGCACCACTGGTCTGCCGCTGCGCCGATGCGCCTGAATTAACGCCAGGCGTGGAAGTTGAGCTGGAACTCCTTGCTGCAGATGCATTAGAGCTCAGCCTTCAGGCAAGATTCGTGCAGGTGCTGTCGATACAGCCGGAGACCGAGGAGGATTCCATCATGTTGCCCAGACACTATGCTGTACTGGGAAGTCCGATTGCGCACAGCAAGTCTCCGCTGATTCACACAATGTTCGCGCGTCAGAGTGGCGAAGACTTGGAGTATCAGGCGATCAGGGTTGAGCCTGCCGAGCTTGCTGCCGAGATTGAACGCCTGATGGCCGAGGGCTTTGGGGGGGTGAATCTGACGTTGCCACTGAAAGAGCATGCCTTTGCGCTGGCCTGTGCTGCCGACTGGGAGATCTCTGCGCGGGCCTTATCGGCTTGCGCAGTGAATACCTTGCGGTTTGATGGCAGTCAGGTCTTTGCGGATAACACCGACGGTATCGGACTGGTCAGAGATTTAGAGCGCCTTCTTGGCGCGTCAGGCGCCTTGCAAGATGCGAGCGTTGTTGTGATTGGCGCAGGCGGTGCGGCCCAGGGCGTGGTGGGCCCGCTGCGTGAGTCGGGGATTCGAAGCCTGCTGCTCGTGAATCGTAATCTGCAAAAGGCACAGGAGGTTGCTGCGCGCTGGCAGAGCCTGGATGCGGCCTCAGCCGATTGGCTATCGGTGGCGCCGCTGGAGTTGCTGGCCGAGCCGTGGACTGCGCCCGGTCCTGAACTGGTGATTAACGCCACTTCAGCAAGCCTTGCCGGAGGGCAGCTTGCAATACATCCCAGCGTGTTATCGCAGGCGCGGGCTGTGGTGGATATGATGTATGGATCCGCTCCTACTGCATTCATGCAGCAGGCCCAGCAGGCGGGCGCAGCCCACGTAGCCGATGGCCTGGGCATGTTGGTGGAGCAGGCGGCTGAGGCATTTTTCCTGTGGCGGGGTGTTCGGCCGGAAACAGCTTCGGTATTGGCTGAATTGCGTTTACAGTTAGCGCCACCTTCTTAGCCGAATCCGCCGACCTGCAGCCTGCAGCACGGTGGCCGGGGCCAGGCCCATGAACGAGACGATCGACCACTCCTCTTCTATTCGCGACCCCGAGGCCGCGCAGCTGGCCTTAGCCGAAGTCCAGGAGATGCTCGCGCGCCAGCGTCTTGAGAGTGATCTTGTCCATCGTGAGCAGCACTCTGTCGCCGCAGACCGCCAACCCCTGGTCGAGCAGCTGTTACTTAAACAGCACCAGGCGGCTCTGCAGTCGCGGCTCGATCAGCTGCATCCGGCAGATATCGCCTACATCCTAGAGGCCTTGCCGCGTGAAGAGCGGCTGATTATCTGGGAGCTGGTGCGGGCCGAGCGCGATGGAGAAATTCTTGTTGAGGTCGCCGATGCGGTTCGCGAGACCCTCATTGCATCGATGGACCGTGAGGAGCTGGTTGCTGCTGCCGAGACACTCGAGCCCGATGATCTTGCGGCGCTGGCGCCTGATCTTCCCGAAGAGGTGGTTGAGGAAGTTAGCGAGGGGCTCTCGATTGAAGAGCGTGAGCAGCTTCGGGCGGCAATGTCATATCCCGAGGGCAGCGTGGGCGCACGTATGGATTTCGAGATGGTCACGATTCGCGATGACGTGAGCCTGGAAGTTGTGCTGCGCTATCTGCGGCGCTTTGATGAACTGCCGAGTAACACCGATCAGGTCTTTGTGGTGGATCGCGAGGATCGGCTGCAGGGCAGTCTGCCGATTGGCAGACTGCTGGTTCATGAGCCTGAAACGTTGGTACGTGAGCTGATGACGGCCGATGTCATGCGGCTTGAGCCGCTGGATGAGGCCGGTGATGCGGCGCTCGCGTTTGAGCGTTACGACCTAGTGTCCGCCCCGGTGGTGGATCCGCAGGGCAGGATCATTGGCCGGCTGACGGTCGATGAAGTCGTGGATGTGATTCGTGAGGAAAGTGAACAGGATGTGCTAGCCCAGGCCGGCCTGCGTGAAGAGGAAGACCTTTTTGCATCGGTATGGGCATCGGCAAAAAACCGTTGGCTGTGGCTCGCATTGAATCTCTGCACCGCGTTTTTTGCCTCGCGTGTGATTGGCGCGTTCGAAGGCACCATTGAGCGTGTGGTGGCGCTTGCTGCCTTAATGCCAATTGTTGCCGGCATTGCGGGCAACTCGGGCAATCAGACCATGACCCTTTTTATTCGTTCGATTGCCTTGGGCCAGGTCAATGCAAAAAATGCACCGCGTCTATTTGCCAAAGAGCTCTCGATCGCGATGCTCAATGGCCTGGTCTGGGGATCGATTGCGGGCCTATTCGCCTGGTGGCTTTACAGTGATACCGATCAAGGAGTTGTGCTTGGGCTCACCATGATGCTGGCCATGCTGTTGAATTTATTGATCGGCGCCTTAATCGGCCTATTGGTGCCTTATGTTCTGGATCGTATCGGCCGAGATCCCGCCCTTGGCTCGTCGGTGCTGCTCACGTTTAGCACTGACTCTATGGGATTTTTTATTTTCCTGGGCCTTGCCACCTTGTTTTTTGCCTAAGCCATGATGCTCGAGCTGCTGTGGATTCTTTTGTTGCTATTCGCGCTTGTTTTGGGCTTAGCCTTCTGGATGCTGGTGCGCCGTGCCGGTGCGGGCGGCAGTGATGCACGACTTCAGGATCTTACGGCCCGGCTGGAGGCGCTGGGCAGAGAGGTCAATGCCTTAAAAGAAGTGGCTAATGCCGTGTCTGGTATTCAAGAAAAGCGGCTGGAGTCTCTCGCAACCCAGATTCAGCTGACGCTGGATTCCATGAAAAAGGATATCGGCGATCGGTTAAGTCAGATGGGCCAGACGGCAGAGCAGAGCGCAGAGCGGCTGCGCAATGTGCTCAATGAGCAGCTGGCTGCCTTACAAAAAGATAACTCGGAAAAATTGGAGCAGATGCGTAAGACCGTGGATGAAAAACTCCACGCCACTTTAGAGCAGCGTCTTGGTGAATCCTTCAAGCTGGTCTCGGAGCGGCTGGAGATGGTGCACCGTGGCCTGGGCGAGATGCAGACTCTGGCCTCGGGGGTTGGCGACTTAAAACGTGTGCTGACCAATGTGAAGACCCGTGGCACCTGGGGTGAGCTTCAGCTTGAGGCCCTCATTGAGCAGATTTTGACTCCAGACCAATATGAAAAAAATATCGCAACACGGCCTGGCGCATCAGAGCGTGTAGAGATTGCGATTCGCTTCCCTGGGCGCGATGCTGATCAGCCAGTCTGGCTTCCTATTGATGCGAAATTTCCAATTGAGGATTATCAGCGTCTACTCGATGCGCAGGAGCAGGCTGACCATGCAATGGTCGAAGAGTCCGCCCGCGCCCTGGAGGCCCGTATCCGGGCCGAGGCCAAGAAGATCTGCGATAAATACATTGCTCCGCCTCACACGACTGATTTTGCGGTGATGTATCTGCCTACCGAGGGCCTGTATGCCGAGGTGCTGCGTCGTCCTGGTTTGGCCGAGGGCCTGCAGCGTGAGTATCGGGTGGTGATCACTGGCCCGACAAATACCGCCGCAATGCTCAATAGTCTTCAGATGGGATTTCGCACCCTGGCCATTGAGCAGCGCTCATCGGAGGTCTGGGCTTTGCTGGGTGGTGTGAAAACTGAGTTCGAGCGATTCGGTGGTGTGATTGCTGAGACCGAAAAGAAGCTCCAAGAAGCGGCAAATAAATTCTCAGCAGTGGGCGTTCGCACCCGGGCGATTCAGCGCAAACTTAAGGACGTTCAGGCGCTGCCGGTAGCCGATGCCGGGCCGCAATCGTTTCTCGATACCAGCCCCGAAGAAAACGAGACTCCATAATCAGGTGGTGCGTCGCATGAGTCGATGTGCAATGCCCGCATCATCAAATTCTGGTCCCTCAGCGATAAATCCCAGACGCTCATAAAAACCGATTGCATGCATCTGAGCGTGCAGGTAGGTCTCGTGCTGGCCGCGCTGATCCGCTGCAGAGAGAAGGCCGGCGAGCAGGCTGCGGCCAAGTCCTTGGCCTCGATAGGACGCGAGAACTGCCATTCGGCCGATGCGCCCATCTGGAGATAGCCGACCCGTGGCCACTGCCTGGCCATCGACCTCGATGAGTGCATGGATGCAATCGGCATCGTGTCCATCAAGTTCCAAAGCCGCTGGCACCTGTTGTTCCTGAACGAAGACCATGAATCGAATCGTTGTGGCGCGCTTCTCGAGTTCTGCCCAGCGGCCCAGAAGCAGCTGCTGATTTAAAGCCATGCCGCCCCCCGGACTCCCGAGGCATCGCCATGCTGCGCGGGCAGCAGGCGTGTTATCACTGCCGTGTCAGAAAATATCCACTGACTCCAGCGTTTTGGTATTTCAGAATAGATACGGCTGATATTCGACAGTCCGCCACCGATTACGATGACTTCAGGATCGATGATGTTAATGACCATCGCCAGCGCTCGGGCGAGCTGGCCATAAAAACGGTCCAGCACTGCGATCGCATGCATATCGCCTGCCTCGCTTCGATGCACGATTTCTTGGACTGATCTCACCGGGGCGCTGCCGCCTGCATTCAATGCTTTCACCAGAGCTGGTCCACTGAGAAAGGTCTCGATACATCCTGTTCGGCCACACCAGCAGGCCGGCGTATTAAATTCCTGTGACGTCATCCACGGAAGGGGCACGTGGCCCCATTCGCCCGCGAGCCGGTTTGCACCGCCTGCGAGCGCGCCATTGGCGACATGGGCGCCGCCCACACCCGTGCCAAGAATAATGGCGAAGACGGACTGCGCCCCCCGCGCAGCGCCATCGGTGAATTCAGAAAGCGCCAGACAGTTTGCATCGTTAGCGATGCGAACATGCTGCCCCAGCAGCGCTTCGAGATCTTGCTGTAAGGACTGCCCATTGAGCCAGGTTGAATTTGCATTACGTACGCGGCCATCATGGGGAGATAGCGAGCCGGGGATACCAATTCCGATTGCACATTGACGGGCCGCGGGAATCTCGCGCCGGGCTTGCGCAATCAATGCAGCCAAAGCCGATAGCGTGGACTGATAGTTGTTCTGTGGTGATGCAATCCGCTGCTTCCAGCGTATTGCGCCTGCTGAATCGAGAACTGCCGCCTCGATTTTGGTGCCGCCTAGATCAATGCCGAGTCGAAGTGCGGCGTCACCCATGGCGTCGTTCACAACAATTAACTTTAGCGATCGTCGCCCAGCCAGTCACGCAGAATTTCCTTGGCATGCTCATTGCGCATCGGCGGGGACACGCGATACTGAACTGGTGTCTCAGAGAGCCGAATCGGATTTGCAAGCACCCGGACTGAGCCACCTGCGGCTTTTTTGTGCGGCATGGTCACGACCATTTCACGATGCTTGACCTGGGGGTCCTCAAAGACTTGAGAAAGCGTATTCACCGGGCCACAGGGCACACCAACAGCGCCGAGTGCCGCAACCCAGTGATGCCGACCCTTCGAGCGCAGGGCCTCTTCAAGTGCCCGCACGACTCCCTGCCGATGCTGGACTCGGCCTGCATTGGTGGCGTACTTTGGATCGTTAGCGATTTCAGGCCGTCCGATGGTCTCGCAGAGTTTTCGAAACTGGCTGTCATTGCCGACCGCAACAATGATGGGATCGTCGGCAGTAGGAAAGACCTGATAGGGAACGATATTGGGATGGCCATTGCCCCAGCGTTGGGGGTCTTTCTGAGTGGTAAAAAAGTTGGTTGCGGTGTTGATTAGTAAGGCGACTTGAGTATCTAGAAGTGAAATATCGATGTATTGACCTTGGCCTGTCTG
>RFRK01000077.1 GCA_009924525.1 Betaproteobacteria bacterium | reverse complement strand
GGGTAGCCCGGTCATTGCGATCTCTAAAGGTACGGTGATGAAGCGCTCGATTTCCTCTGGCGAGCGGCCCGGGGCCTCGGTAGCAATCTGCACCTGAATATTGGTGACATCGGGGAAGGCATCTACAGACAGCCGTAGCGATTCACGCAGGCCAAATCCGCATAGCACCAGCGCAATCACAATCACCACAAGCCGCTGACTGAGAGCGGAGCGAATCAACGACGGGATCACGGCCTTACTCCTGCACGCGCTTGCGTTCGTTATTCAAATGGAAAGCGCCCTTGACCACGATCTCCGCCCCGGCTGATAGGCCCGAGATCACCGGCCGGACGGTCTCGTTGACGGGCGGCCCGAGTTCTACAGGCGCCATGGTCCAGACGTTGTCCGCTTTTTTGATAAATACGAAGTCTTTATTTCCCTCTCGCACCACCGCTTCGAGAGGCACCACCGCAGTACTGCGTGCATCACCCTGAATGCGCATATTGACCAGCATCGACGGCTTCAGATTGCGCCCAGGATTGTCGATCACAGAACGCACGGTCACGGTTCGCGTCTCGGGAGAAATCGTGTCTCCGACGACTGCAATTTTTCCGGTGAGCTTTTTATTTTTCAGGGCGGGCACCTCGATTTCGAGTGCCTGGCCTGCGCGCACGTATTGAGCGGTCTGCTCCGGAATTTGGCCCACCACCCAAACCCGGGTGAGATCTGCTACGGTAAACAGCGGGTCTCCCGGAGTCGCCACCTGGCCCTGACTGACTTTGCGCTCAATTACAACACCACTCTGTGTCGCGGTAATGCCCACGCTGGGATTGAGCACACCATCTTTGCGTAAGGTATCAATCATGGAGGCCGACATGCCCATCAGTGCGAGCTGATCACCTGCAGCACGAAGCTCTGCGCGCGCAATATTAAGTTCTGACTCACGCCGCTGTAACTCGGCAGTGCCAATCACATCCGCCTTGACAAGTACCTGGGCCCGCTCAACCGCCCGCTCGGACTGATTAAACGATGCGTTTGCCCGCAGAAATGCGACCTGCGCCTGCGTGAGCTCTGGGCTGGCAAGGCTTGCAAGCGGCTGACCGGCTGAGACCCGATCCCCCACCTCAGCAAGCACATTCGTCACTCTGCCCATCACCGAGGCGCCGATGCGAGTTACTAGCCGTTCATCGGGCTGAATCGTTCCCGAGATATCAACGATTCGTGAAAGCTCAGCGGCCTCGACCTTGCCGGCAGTGAAATAGCTCTGCATTTCGGGCTTTACCGCAACATCCTTCGCATCGAGCTTGGGTGCGCTGGAAGCCGCCGGCTCCTCACTTGAACAGGCAACGAGCAATAGGCAAGATGCTGCCGCGGCGACCGTAAAAAGAAAATGCGAGGGACGTTTGGATAGCAAGTCAGTGCTTGGTGTCATTGTGTCTTTCATTGGGCGGTGGCGATGTAACGGGCAGCAAGCTTATCGAGCGTGATCCGTGCTGCCTGGAGCTCAAATCGGGCCTGAATCAAATCCGCGCGAACGGATCGCAGCACACGCTGGGCATCAAGCACTTCAAGAATGCCCCGCTCTCCAAATCGATAGGCAGCCTCCGCGACACGCAGTGCGGCCTCGGCCTCGGGGATTGCACCGCGGCCAAGCGCGTCAACCGCAGCACGTGCCATCTCATAAGATTTCCATGCCAACAGAACACGCTGGCGCATCTCCAGCGTTGCGCCGTCAAGACGTGTCTGCGCTCTTAGCCGCTCGGCGGCCGCCTCAGCCACCGGGCCCTGGCGCTGATCTAAAAGGGGAATCTGTATTGCGACACCGGTCATGGTCTGACGTATTTCAGGATCCCGAAGCTCTTGATAGCGCAGCTCAACACCTGGCAGCCGGCCGGATTTTGCAAAGCTCAAGTTCGCATCGGCCCGCTCCAGCAGAGATCGCAGCAAAGAAAGCTCGGGGCTTTTATTCAAGGCCTGCTGCATAACCTCTTCTAGCACCATGGGCTGGGCCTCATCGGCAAGTCGGCCCGCAATCGACCATTTCTCTGGCAGGCGGCCTGCAGCTAAGCGATTTAATGTAATGAAGGCCTGCTCGGCCTTAATTGCAGCACTCACCTGTCGCTGCCTGGCACTGATGATTTCAGCATCAGCCTTGATTAACTCAAAGCGTGGCGCTTCGCCGGTATCCACCCTAAGCTTCACGCGGTCACGGATTTGCTCCAATAAGCGCACCGCCTCGCGGGCTGCGATTTCCTCTTCTAGCCTTAAAAGCGCCTCAAACGCACGCAGCCTCACCTCAGCGACCAAATTATTTCGCACCGAGGTCAACTCGTGCCCTGCCGCGGCCGATCCGGCAGAGGCAGCATCAATTCGGGCGCTACGTAAAAAAGGATTTTCAATGAGTTGGACAACGCCGCGGGTCTCCACACGGCCCGCAACCGCTGCGCTTGCCGGACGCAAGGCGTTATCGCCCGAGGCCATCTCAAGGCGCGGATTGGGCAGGGCTCGGGCGGAACGGACGGCCGCTGTGGCGGCGTCACGACTCCGGGCGGCCGCAGCGAAATCGGTGTTGTACTGCAGGACCACCTCGGTGATCTGATCAATAGTCAGCTGCGACGCGATCGGCATGGATTGCGCAGCGGCACTGGCCACGGAGCCGGCAAGCACGGCCGCGATAATCGAACGAACCGAAAAAAGCTTCTTCGGCAAATCATCTTGCACCGAGAAGCGTGACTGAACAGCCGAGATACAGGAATGTGAGGACATAAAGAAATTGTGTTTTTGTTATGGACTTAGTGGAGCGGCGATCGGTTCCGAGGCGGCAAAACAAAACCCCAGAAGACCCCAGTCAGCCCGGGGCTAATACCGCAGGTGGGCACTCAGGCTAAGCGGTTTGGAGCGCGTGGTACTCGAGATCGGCAAGCGCTACGACCTCAAGCGCCCGCTCATGTGTCGATTCCAGAATCACGGGAGGCGCAAGGCCCGCTTCTGCGGCTTCGCGCCAGCGGGCTGCACATAGGCACCAACGATCTCCGGCCTTCAGGCCAGGAAATCGGTACTCAGGGTTCGGGGTCGAGAGATCGTTGCCACGCGACTTAGAGAAGGCCAAAAAGGCATCGGTCATCTGGGCGCAGATGGTGTGGCTGCCGTAATCTTCAGAAGAGGTGTTGCAGCAACCATCTCGAAAAAAACCCGTTACCGGATCTTGGCTGCAAGGCGCAAGCGGACCACCAAGAACATTTTTTGCGCTCACTGCAGCCTTCCCTATTCCTGTGATTCGAATGTCAGATTTTATCTTAAGCGAGGTCCCTCACCAGGGAGGCCCGTGTCTCCGCGGCGACAGGGTCCACCACCACTTTGTAGCTAGGATGATCGACACCCATGGCCAGGCCCACGCCGTATTTAAGTGCACCGGCCATATCCTCATCGAGCTCAAATCGCATGAAATGCACTGACGATGTTTTCTCTTCGTTTTCCCGATCCAGATCCTCATCGGCGATCGCAAAAACCTTTTCGCGGCCCTCGACCTGAATCCAGACCCGATCCTCGACACCTTTCAGCTTTGCAAGCTCGGACTTGCGGACCTGGGGATTCGGATACTCGATCATCATCGTGCACTTGAAGTTACGGCCATCCGGGATCAGCGGGTTGTAGGCATCCAGCTCATCTTGAATACCGGTTTCTTCGAAAGTCTTCTCAATCCGCAGCATCTCTTGAATCTGGTAACGGATCGTTTTCTCATCTTCAAAAAATAGCGTGATGTGTTCGCCCAAAGCGACTTGGCGAATGCGCTTGTGGGCGATGACCTCCTGACGAAACTGATTGCGGATCCGCGCGTAGTGCTCCAGGGTCCAGAGTGAATCTCGTGAAATTTGTGCCATGCTCATTCTCCATCTACTCCTGTCTTAAATTCCGTAGGCCTGCGCCAATAACGATAATGGGTGGGCCACTTTGCCGTCGGCCTTTCCCGCCATTCCCTGCTCGATATGGTGGCCCGCCAACTGACAGTCGGAGGCCACCACATCCGGCTCGCCACCCTGGCCGTTGTTGGCTTTAGGGTGCTCGGCCATCTGACGAAACACCGGACGGCCGATCTTCATGGCGATTTCATGAAACTCTTTTTTCACGCCCCATGTCCCCGCATGGCCCGAGCAACGCTCCACCGTATTCACGGCGGTATCGGGAAGCATCTCGAGCGTTTCTCGGGTCTTCTGGCCCACGTTTTGAACCCGCAGGTGACAGGCGATGTGATACGACACGTTACCCAGGCCCTGCTTAAAGTCCGTCTTCAGCAAACCGTCTTTGTGGCGATTCACAAAATACTCAAACGGATCCACCATGGCCGCTTTCACAGCTTGAGCATCGGGGTCGTTCGGAAACATCAACGGAATCTCCTGCTTAAACATCAGCGTGCAGGACGGAATCGGCGTCATGATGGCGTAGCCCTCGCGCGCTAAGCGTGCCAACACGGGGAGGTTTTGCTTGGCCAAGGCCTCCACCGACTCTAAATCCCCGAGCTCAAGCTTGGGCATGCCGCAGCAGGCCTGCTTTTCCACCACCACATAAGGAATCTCGTTGTGCTTTAAGACCTTGATCAGGTCATGCCCGATACCCGGCTCATTCCAATTGACATAGCACGTCGAATAGATCGCTACCTTGCCAGCAGTCTTTGCGCCCATCTTGACCGCAAGGGGCTCCGAGATCGCAGCAGTCTTTTCAAAGGATTGAGATGCAAACTCCGGCAGCCAGGCCTCTTTATGGACGCCCAGCATCTTCTCGCCTAGTGCACGGGCAGTCTTATTCTTCGCCAGTGCATTGACAGTCTGCACGACGATCGGGATCGAGGCCAACTTGCCGTTTGCTGATGTGTTGGATAACACCGTGTCACGAAACTTGGTTGGCGTTCCTTTTTTAAACTGAATCGCCTTGGCGCGCAGCATCAGATGCGGAAAATCAAGATTCCAGGGATGAGGCGGCACATAAGGGCACTTCGTCATGTAGCAGACGTCGCAGAGGTAGCACTGGTCGACTACCTCCCAGTATTTTTCTTTCGGCACGCCATCCATCTCACCGGTCGGGCCCTCATCAATCAGATCGAAGAGCCGCGGAAATGAGTTACAAAGGCTCACGCACCGGCGGCAGCCATGGCAGATATCAAACACCCGCTCCATCTCGGTCAAGCAGGAGGCTTCGTCGTAAAACTCCTTGCTTTTCCAATCAATAGGATGCCGGGTCGGCGCCTCTAATGAACCCTCACGTGTACTGACATACTTTGCTCTCTTTAATAATCTGATGTTCAAACATTTGCTCCACAGGACCCCGACTCTCATCGAGGCCCTGCAGATCAGCTGCTTGCGCGAACTGAATTAGGCTGCCAGTGCCTCGAGTGCCTTCTGGAACTTGTTGGCGTGTGAGCGCTCGGCCTTGGCCAGCGTCTCAAACCAGTCAGCGATCTCGTCAAAGCCCTCGGAACGGGCGTCTTTTGCCATGCCGGGGTACATATCGGTGTACTCATGGGTCTCGCCAGCAACCGCGGACTTCAGGTTGGAGGCAGAGTCGCCGATCGGCATATCGGTGGCGGGGTCTCCGACCTGGGCCAGATAATCCAGATGGCCGTGGGCGTGGCCGGTCTCGCCTTCTGCGGTGGAGCGAAACAGCGCGGCGACTTCTGTATAGCCCTCGACGTCAGCCTTGTTCGCGAAATAGAGATAACGGCGATTCGCCTGGCTCTCACCGGCAAACGCATCTTTCAGATGCTGGTGAGTCTTGGTTCCTTTCAGTTGAGGCATGTTTACTTCTCCTTTTCGATTAACAACATTGCAACGGGAATTGCACCGGTGCTCCCAACGCCATCCCTGGCGGAAACAACCTGGATTGCGTTAGCGAACAGACCGCATCCTAGGGCCTGAATTTAGACAAGTCCAATTGAAAGTTTCTTTTTCATTGATTAAAACAATCAATGGACGTCTAGGTCAGAGGATCGACAAATTAACCCAAAACCGATCTCCTGCAACCACCTAAAATGAGGCCATGACGGCCGCACAAAAACCCCCCCGATCGGCTCAAAACAAGGCCTCAGGCGGCTCTTGGCCGGTCCGGGACGTGGCCTCGACACGCAGGATGCTGGCCCGGGGGGAGTTTTCTTGTCTGGAACTCCTAAAGGAGCACCGCCAGACCATCGCAAGGCTTAACCCCAGCCTAAACGCCATGCCAACCCTCTGCCTGAGTCGGGCCGAGGGCGAGGCCAACAGGCTCGACAAACTGCTCGCGGCGCAGCGGGCAGGCAGATCGACTGCCGGGGTCGGCCCGCTGGCCGGCCTGCCCTACTGCGCCAAGGATATGTTTGACACCGAAGGGGTCATCACCACCTATGGAAGTCCGATTTACGCGCAGCACAGGCCCCCTAAAGACGCGGAAATCGTCGCCCGGATTCGGCATGCAGGCGCCTTATTAATTGGCAAATCGAATACGCCCGAATTCGCGGCTGGATCTCAGACTTTTAATCGCGTGTTTGGCGCAACCCGCAATCCCTGGGATCTGAGCCGTACATGCGGCGGATCAAGCGGTGGTAGCGCCGTCGCGTTGCGTACCAGCATGGTGATGCTGGCCGATGGCTCGGATCTCGCTGCCTCACTGCGCAATCCAGCGAGCTTTTGTTCGGTTGTTGGCATGAGGCCTTCCAGTCATCTCGAGCCCCGACTGCAAAGCGGTGCTAATCCGTTTAATACATTGAGTGTGGTTGGCCCAATGGCAAGATCAGTGGCCGATCTTCGCGAGTTATTTACCGCTATTTTTGATCCTGCCGGCTGCAGGCCGGATAAAAGTCTCAAACAATGGTGCGTTCAACGCAATCGTGAATCCCAATCACGCAAGGCGCTGAATTCAAAGCACAAGAGGATGCGCATTGGATTTTCGAGTGACTGGGGCGGGCTGCCCGTGCAGCGAGAGGTCCGCCATCAGATGCAGGCCTGCGCAAAGCAGCTGGCGGAAAATGGGGTGGAGATCATCGAGGGCTTTCCGAAACTCTCAGAGATGCGCCAGGCCTTTCTCACGCTGCGCGGACTATTTTTTGTCGCCGAACTAGGGGGGCTCTACGGCACGCACCGCGACCAACTAAAAGACACTGTCGTATGGAATATCGAACAGGGACTCAAGCTCACTGCTGCCGAGATTGCCCATGCAGAAAAACTCCGGTCGGCCGCCCGCAGGCAGCTGGAGGACTACATGCAGTCCCAGCAACTTGATGCCCTTGCCGGACCCACCAATCAGGTGCTGCCCTTTGATTTAGAGACCCCTTATGTTTCAGAAATCGACGGCATGCGGCTGGAGACTTATGTGGACTGGCTGGCTTCGAACTTTATTTTTTCTGTTGCGGGCCTGCCGGCACTCTCCCTGCCCGCAGGCTTTGCTCGACCATCGCCGCAGCAGCTGCCGCTTCCGGTAGGACTGCAGCTTGTCGGGCCCTGGGCCGGTGATCATGCGCTCATGAATACGGCAGAGCAGATTGAATCCATGCTGGCTCCATTAAATGCGCCATTTTCTTTTCCTGATCCGTCCGCTTAATCCTCGCTACACTCCCGACTTGATA
>RFRK01000076.1 GCA_009924525.1 Betaproteobacteria bacterium | reverse complement strand
TAGGCCGGATTCTGTTACGAGGCGCCGCAGTGCGATGCCTTATAGCGACCATCCCTCTAGGCCTGCCGTTACCAGCAGGCTCAAGCCACCTACCCGCGCACATCGGACGGGACATCCTTTCCGGCAAAGCCGGGCGTGCGCCTATTTGGTGTTGCTCCGGGTGGAGGTTGCCGCGTTTCACGTCCACACAGTTTCCTGCGCTTACTCGTCTCTGTGGCCCTATTCCTCGCCTTGGACAATCTCTCGATTGCTTGCTGCGTACGGCCGTTAGCCGTCACCCTACCCTGTGGAGTCCGGACCTTCCTCTCCCGTGCTGCGCACGGCAGCGGTCGCCCGACTTACTTCCCATCAAGATCATAGCCAATTGCCCTGACTGCGGTCGAGTGCTATTTTATCTATAGCACATATAAATAAAAAACGTGGACGTTAAAAGCCACCACATCGCACGATGGATCTGGGGAACGCAGGGTCCTGGCCGGCCGCTGCGGTCTACGCTATTGCTCCTGATTCTGCTGCCTCTGGCGGCCGCGCTCATCGCGCTAGGCTGGACCATGATGCACTCGGCGCGCGCAACGATTTCTTCTAATGAGGGTGAAAAACTCGCGGCGCAGGCGCAGGCGGTCGCTGAAATCATTGACACAACCATCGGCCAACGGCTCGATGACCTGCGGTCGCAGGCCGCCTTACTGTCCGCCCTTGGACTGCACGAACAGCCGAATCAGCTCTCACTGTGGCTCGACACAATTCAACAGCATGTTCCTGAATTCACCTGGATCGGATTTGCAGATGTCACGGGAATCGTGCGGGCTGCAAACCAGGGCATGCTCACCGGAAAAAATGTTCGCGAGCGCGATTGGTTTCAGCAGGGCCTGCAACAATCCGCAACGATTGATCTGCATGAGGCCGTGCTCCTTGCGGATTTCCTCGGCCAGCATCCCTCGGGCGGGCCATGGCGATTCATTGATTTGGCTACACCAGTTCGAGATTCATCCGGCAGGATCCTGGGGGTGCTCGGCGCGCATCTCAGCTGGGACTGGCTCTTAGCCCAACACAAGCGCTTTTTAAAATCGATTCCAAAGCATCTGCACGCCGAGATTATTGTTATTGGAGAAGACGGAAAAACCCGACTCATGGCGCCGGTTGCCCATGCCGGAGAGTACGCCACCCTGCAAAGCGTGCAGCAGGCTCGGGCCGGTAAACAGGGCTGGCTGCGAGAGCAGTGGCCCGATGGCCGGCATTACTTGGTCGGCTACGTTCGTAATCCCGGCTATGGCACCCACCATCAGTTAGGGTGGATCACATTGATTAGCCTGCCCGATCTGGAAGCCAACGCGGAAATCGCCCCCGTAGTGACGGGCATCTGGACTGCGCTTACGGTGACCGGCCTGATGTTTCTTGCCGCGTTGGCCCTGCTGCTGAATAAAACCCTAGGGCCGATGGAAAAAATGACAAGGGAGATTGAAAAAATTTCTCGCGATGGCGGCAGCCTGACCCTTAGCCATAATCCGCCACGCGAATTTCAAATGCTGACTCAGATGACTAACCAGATGATTCGCTCTCTGGAGGCCCAGCGAGCAGTTGATCAGAATAAGTCACGATTTATCGCAGATATGAGCCATGAAATTCGCACACCGCTAAATGGCATGATTGGTTTAGCTGAGTTGATGAAGCAGCGCAGCCCAAATGCAGAAGACCGAACCGATCTTGAGTCACTCACCCGGTGTGGCAAAGAGCTCAATGCCCTGCTCTCTGATTTAATCGATTTTTCTGCGATTGAAGAGGGCCGGCTTCGATTTGATCCTCGACCCACAAGACTGACTCTGCTGATCGAGAGAAATATTGCGCTTTTTCGTGCGATCGCCGATCAAAAAGGAATACGGATCTGCCTGATCCAAGATATTCCGGAACATCTTTATATAAGAATCGACCCTTTACGGTTAAGCCAAATCCTAAATAATTTGATCTCCAATGCAATCAAATTCACCGCGCATGGAAGTGTTGAACTGCGTAGCCGTCTTCTCACACCGCTGGATTCAGTCAATACTCAGGCGGTTGAACTACTGATTGAAGTTGAAGATACTGGAATTGGCCTAACTCAAGATCAACAGGAAATTGTCTTTGGTCGATTTCAGCAGGCGGCTGCCTCAATCGCACAGCGCTATGGTGGCAGCGGCCTAGGCCTGACCTTAGCGCGCAGCATTTTAGAGGCGATGGGCGGAAAGTTGACGCTGCGCTCAGCGCCAGGTGAAGGCAGCTGCTTTGGAATCCGGCTTTTGGCCATGACTGCAGCTGCTGCAGAGATGGCACCTGCCGCGACCCCCAAAGAGACTGCGGCGACCCTGGTCGGTCGGCCCAAGATTCTCGTCGTCGATGATGTTGCGATCAATCGGGAAATTCTCGTGCGCTGGCTTTCACATCATGGTGTACAGACCGACTCGGCTGTCGATGGTCAGGAGGCGATAGCCAAGAGCAGTGCCACTGCATATGACTGCATCCTGATTGATATCGACCTTCCGGACATCTCAGGCCGAGACGCTGCCCAGCAGCTTCGCATCACCGACGGCCCCAGCCAACAGGCCCTCATCGTTGCAGTTTCCGGCCATGCTTTTCCTGAAGATATCAGCGCCTCCCTGACCGCCGGAATCGACCTTCATTTCAGTAAACCAATTGACTTTGATGCGCTACTCGAAGTGATTCGACAGCCGCAGAATTTTCAGCGTTTTCGCGGCCGGAAGACCGAATCATCCTCATAAAACGCAGGCTGAGAATTCTCAGAATGCCAGCCTGGCAGGCCCATCACCGGCATCGGATAAAACTCGCTTGGGCAGAGGCGATCTGATATCAATGCAGAAAGTGCGCTGTCAATCACACTGGGGGCCAATGATGTGCAGTCCACAACCCGACAATGTGCTGTTATTGACTTATAAGGCCGAATTAATTTCTCTGCGAGGGCATGGCCAAAAATTCGAGGGTGCCATACGCTCGACCAGTAGTGACGGTAGGTGAGAAAAAGTCCGGCCCAATCATGCGCATCGAGCAATCTCACGAGCTGATCAGCGTGATCAAAACAAACAAGGGTGAGGAGATTTTCATCCCAGAGCGTGGCGGCGTCCCGGGCAGACCCACGCGATGCATGCGATCCGCGACGTGAGATTTCGTCAGCCTGCAGTCGATTCAGGCCTGCCTTGGTCTGCGGATAGAGCATCCACATCATGGCATTCAAACGATCATGGGCCAGATCCCGTGTCGGTACTCTGCCGGTTTGGGCGATCCAAACCTCGTAGCTCTGATCGGCTGGCAATTCAGCCTGCGGCACAAAGCGTAGCGGCTGATATCCGCCTGAGCAAAGACCATGCTGCTGAGCGTGCTGATTGACGTCACAAAGAAAATCAGCAAATGGCACATCATGCAGCCGCCGAAGCAGACTGGCCTCAGACTCTGTCCACCAGGGGGTCGGTGCGTGCTGCTTCAGGCTCAGGCCGGGCCCTCAAACCGCCAGTCGAGCGCTTCACCAAACCCAAGGGGAATGATGGACCCTCCCGCTGCGGCAATTGGCGATGTAATCTGCTGTTGCACACGACTGAGCGCAATTTTTTTGGTATTTCGGGGCAGGCGATAAAAATCTGGCCCATAAAACGCGGCGAAGGCCTCCAGCCGATCTAAGGCGCCTGCCGACTCAAATGCTTGCGCGTAAAACTCAAGCGCAAAAGGCGCAGAAAAACATCCCGCGCAGCCACAGGCTGACTCTTTGGCACCCTGCTCATGAGGGGCGCTATCCGTGCCGAGAAAAAACTTTGGACTGCCACTCGTCGCTGCGGCCAGCAGGGCCTGCCGATGCTCTTCTCGCTTAAGCACCGGTAGGCAGTAGTAGTGGGGCCGAAGGCCGCCCTGAAAAATAGAATTACGGTTATAGAGCAGATGCTGAGGTGTGATGGTTGCGGCAATCGGCCCAGACGCCGACCGCACATAGTCCGCGGCATGACGAGTCGTAATGTGCTCAAAAACAATTCTCAGCTCGGGAAAACGGTGGCGCAGGGGAATCAATACCTTATCAATAAAGACCGCCTCGCGATCAAACACATCTACATCACGGTGGGTGACTTCTCCATGAATACACAACACCATTTCATGGCGCTGCATCGCTTCGAGAGCCTTCGTGCACCGATGCAAATCGGTGACACCACTATCAGAATTGGTGGTGGCTCCGGCAGGATAAAGCTTGATGGCGTGCACAAGTCCACTATCTTGAGCACGTCGAATCTCATCAGCAGATGTGTGATCAGTCAAGTACAGTGTCATCAAGGGTTCAAATGTGATGCCTTGCTCTCGGAGCGCCTGCGGAAGCGCGGCACGAATACGCTGTGCGTACTCTGTGGCCTGCTGCGCCGTCGTGACAGGAGGCTTCAAATTGGGCATCACGATCGCCCGAGCAAACTGCCGAGCCGTGTAGGGCAGCACCGCTTTCAGCATCTCGCCATCACGAAGATGCAAATGCCAATCATCAGGCTGCGTCATGACAAGGCGCTGCGGCGTCATGGCATCACCACAAGCGCCCGATAGTCATTGACATTAGTCAGTGTCGCACCGGTAGTGATCACATCCCCGAGGGGCTCAAACAGGCCAAGGCCATCGTTATTATCCAAGAGCATACGCAGACCCAGTCTTTTATCCTGCGCACGCTGAATCGTATCGGGCAGAAGAATTCCTCCTGCATGCGGGCTAACACCGTCGATTCCATCTGTATCGGCTGCAACACCTGCGACCCGGCCTGAGATGCCCAGTTCATCGCAGGCATGCGCAAATGCCAGAAGAAATTCAACACACCGACCTCCTCGGCCATTTCCGCGAACAGTCACCGTGCACTCGCCACCCGAGATCAAAACCACAGGAGTTGAAGGACGTGGCTGCGTAAAGAGCGCCAACTCTCGGGCCCAAGATGCCATAACCTGGGCTACGTCCCGTGCCTCTCCGGTTACCGCATCACCGAGCATGATGGTCTGAAATCCTGCCTCAGTGAAGACCTGCGATGCCGCCTGAAGGCTTTCTCGGGCGGTCGCAATCACGATAGTCTTTGCATGCCCTAGACGAGCATCACCCGGCTTCGGCGTTTCAGAAATTGCGCCCGACAGACCGGCCTGAAGATGCGCGGCAATCGAAGCGGATGGTGTTATCGACCAACGCTTGAGCACATCTGCGGCATCTTGAAACGACGTCGGATCCGCCGTACACGGCCCAGATGCGATGGCCGAGGGATCATCGCCAACCACATCAGAAATCACCAGGGCTAAAACGGGTGCCTTTGAAGCAAGTGCAAGTCGTCCGCCCTGGATCCTGGACAAATGCTTGCGCACCGTATTCATCTCGGTGATCGGAGCCCCGGAATTCAGCAGGGCCTG
Source organism: Betaproteobacteria bacterium (assembly GCA_009924525.1). Lineage (GTDB taxonomy): Bacteria > Pseudomonadota > Gammaproteobacteria > Burkholderiales > Burkholderiaceae_A > Lacustribacter. The sequence goes on along the minus strand of RFRK01000076.1, from coordinate 2,335 downwards.
GGTGAGCGACTTCAAGTCTGCCATGGGAATCGTCTCAGCAGGCAGCGATAACAGGCTCGATCCACCGCCAGAGACCAAAACGATCAGCTGATCCTGCGGCCCAAGCCGCATGACCTCATCAAGAATCTCCTGCGCAGCCCGCTCTCCGGCCTGGTCGGGCACAGGATGGCCCGCCTCGATACAACGAATTCTTTTTAAGGGCAAACCATGCGCATAACGCGTGATCACGATACCAGTCAATGCCGCATGCTCAGGCCACGCAGACTCTACCGCGGCGGCCATGCTGGCTGCGGCTTTGCCCGCCCCGACCACCAAGGTGCGGCCCTTGGATGGCGGCGTTGGCAGATGGGCAGCAACAATTTTTCTGGGATCAGCAGCCGCAACAGCAGCATCAAAACTCTGTTGCAGTAAAGATTTAAGTTTCGAGGAATCCATCGTGCTCAGCGCGCTTATACAATCAAAGAGGGCCGCATCGGCGGAAGATCTAGAGCGGCGACCGCATCGGCGATCGCCTGCCCAACATCATCGGTGTCTGCTGATCCACCGAGATCACGAGTCTTTGGGCCGGCAGCAAGGGTCTGCTCGATAGCGCTCAGAATGAGATCGTGGCCCTGAGGAAAGCCAAGAAATTCCAACATCAATGCCGCCGACCAGATCTGACCAATCGGATTGGCGATGCCTTTTCCAGCGATATCAGGCGCAGACCCATGTACCGGCTCAAATAATGATGGGAATCGGCGATCGGGATTCAGATTGGCAGACGGTGCAATTCCGATGGTGCCGGCGCAGGCGGGCCCGAGATCAGAAAGAATATCGCCAAATAGATTGCTAGCCACCACAACATCAAACCAATCTGGATGCAGCACAAAATTCGCAGTCAAAATATCAATGTGATATTTGTCAACGCGGACCTCAGGGTAGGCCTTCGACATCTCTGCGACCCGGCCATCCCACCACGGCATCGTAATTGCAATGCCATTGGATTTTGTCGCCGAGGTTAGATGGCATTTTGGCCGCCGTTTGGCGAGCTCGAAAGCAAACCGCAGAATACGGTCTGTGCCAGTGCGGCTCATGATGGTCTCTTGGACAGCAATCTCGCGCTCAGTATCCGGGAACATAATGCCGCCGACTGATGAGTACTCGCCCTCCGTATTTTCGCGAACAACAAAAAAATCAATATCACCAGGCTTGCGCCCTGCCAGCGGACAAGGCACACCCGGCATCAGCCGCACGGGCCTTAAGTTGACGTACTGATCAAACTCACGACGAAACTTCAGCAACGAGCCCCAGAGTGAAATATGATCCGGCACCGTGGCGGGCCAGCCAACAGCACCAAAAAAAATTGCGTCGTAGCCACCTATGATTTCCTTCCAATTGGCCGGCATCATCTCGCCGTGCTTTTGGTAGTAGGCACAAGAGGCGAATTCAAAATGATCCAGCTTCAGGCCCAGGCCCAGCCGACGCGCAGCCGTTTCGAGCACGCGCACCCCTTGCGGCATGACCTCGGTGCCGATGCCATCGCCCGCGATAACCGCGATTGAAAAAGACGCCATTCGGCGATTATCGCCGATCAGTGACTGAGAATCTTGGAGAGAAACTCCTGTGCCCGCGGGCTTCGCGGCGCCCCAAAAAATTCCTCTTTCGAGCAATCCTCGACGATGCAGCCCGCATCCATAAAGACCACTCGGTCTGAGACTTTGCGGGCAAAGCCCATCTCATGGGTCACCACCATCATGGTCATGCCTTCTTTGGCAAGTGCCACCATGACATCAAGCACCTCATTAACCATTTCCGGATCCAGAGCTGAGGTTGGCTCATCAAAGAGCATCGCGATCGGATCCATTGCCAGCGCCCGCGCAATGGCTACCCGCTGCTGCTGGCCGCCCGAGAGCTGGCCCGGAAATTTCTGCGCATGGATCGACAAGCCCACGCGATCCAAAAGTGCCTTGGCCTTGGCGTCGGCCTGATCCTGACTGCGGCCTAGGACTCGAATCTGGCCAAGCGTCAAATTCTCCATTACCGATAAATGCGGAAAAAGCTCAAAGTGCTGGAAAACCATACCGATCTGCGAACGCAGCTTCGGCAAATCAGTCCGAGGGTCGCCCACGGAGACTCCATTGACCAGCAGCTCACCTTTCTGGAAGGGCTCTAGGCCATTGGCACATTTGATCAGCGTGGACTTACCCGAGCCCGAAGGCCCGCAGACGACAACGACCTCGCCTTTTTGTAGCTGGGTCGAACAGTCGGTCAGCACCTGGAAGCTGCCATACCACTTGCTAATGTTTTTAAACTCAATCATGGCCATAGCGGCACCTCGACCCTAACGAATAATGGC
>RFRK01000075.1 GCA_009924525.1 Betaproteobacteria bacterium | reverse complement strand
ACCAGGACTCAATATCAAAGGTGAGTTCGATGCCCGAGGCATTCCGGCCTCAATCGTGACCAAGTATTTAGCCGAGCATGGTGTGATTGTCGAGAAGACTGGCCTTTATTCTTTTTTCATCATGTTTACGATCGGCATTACCAAAGGCCGATGGAATACCCTGCTAACTGCTTTGCAGCAATTCAAAGACGACTATGATAAAAATCAGCCGATGTGGCGCGTGCTGCCAGAGTTTTGTGCCAAGCAGCCGCGATATGAGCGCGTTGGCTTAGCGGATCTCTGTCAACAGCTGCACGATATGTACAAGGCCAACGATATTGCCCGGCTCACCACCGAGATGTATCTATCAAACATGAATCCCGCAATGAAGCCCGCCGAGGCCTTCGGTTATTTGGCGCATCGTAAGACCCAGCGGGTGCCCATTGATCAGCTAGAGGGTCGAATCACCACAAGCCTGCTCACGCCCTATCCGCCGGGTATCCCGCTTCTGATTCCAGGCGAACGTTTCAATAAAACCATCATTCAGTATCTTCAGTTTGCGCGCCGTTTCAATGCTGAATTTCCGGGTTTTGAGGCCGATATTCATGGCCTTGTCGAGCAGCAGGTCGATGGCAAGATTGAATATTTTGTGGATTGCGTACCCGCTTAACGCTCAATTGCTCTGGGGTAGAGCGTTGGAATTTCAAACTACCGAACGCTTACAGTCGGTCAAAACTCGGCGGTAGGAGCCGAGACTTCAGAGATTGCCGACCACTGCCGCTGCAAACGCCTTTGCATCAAACGGCTGCAGATCTTCGATACTCTCTCCGACGCCGATGTAGCGCACAGGTATGGGTCGGGCTTTGGCGATCGCCAGTAGCACCCCGCCCTTTGCCGTGCCATCGAGTTTGGTTACGATGAGCCCACTTAAGCCCAGGGCGTCATCAAAGGCCTTGACCTGGGCGATTGCGTTTTGTCCCGTGCCGCCATCGATCACAAGCCAGATTTCATGTGGCGCATCGGGCATCGCCTTGGCCATAACGCGCTTGACCTTCTTCAGTTCTTCCATCAGGTGCAACTGCGTTGGCAGCCGGCCGGCAGTATCAACAATGACGATATCGACTCGTCGTGCGATGCCAGCGCTGACGGCATCGTAGGCGACCGCTGAGGGGTCACCCTGTGCCTGCGAGATCACATCAACCTGGTTGCGCTGGCCCCAGACCATGAGCTGCTCCCGGGCTGCAGCTCGAAACGTATCGCCCGCCCCGAGCAACACCGTTTTTCCGGCGCTTTTCCAGGCATGGGCAAGCTTACCAATCGATGTAGTTTTTCCAGCCCCATTTACGCCCGCCACCATGACGATACTTGGCATTGCATTTGGCGTTGAGTCCGTAAAGCCATTTCCGATTAAGGGAGAGAGGGCGCGCTCGATACAGTCGGCCACTGCCTGGCGCAGCGCCTGTGGCGGGCTGTCATCGTTGAGATCGCGGGTCTTAATCTCTTGGCGGATATCCCGCATGAGATCGGCGCTGGCCTGGCTACCCACATCGGCTGTAAGCAGCGCGGTCTCCACATCGTCAAACCACGATTCGTCCAGCCTGCGGCCTGTAAAGATCGCCCCCAGCTGATCACGGGTCCTGGCCAGCCCATCTTTGAGCCGGTTTAGTTTTAGCCGATCGAGGGCCCGGCCGAGCCCGAGGAAACCTATCATTTTGTTTGTAGTCTGCGCTCTATTTAAGAAAAGATTCTATAGTCTGAGGCTCGAGATGCTAATCAGATCAATTTTTTCCTCAGCAGTTTGCGCGCTAGGCCTTATGGCTACGGTCGCCTATGGCCAGCCCCTAAAGCCAAGCCTTGACCGTACCCTGGCTAATGGAATGCGGGTACTGGTGTATGAGAATCCACGTGCACCGACGGCCTTGCACATGGTCTGGGTAAAGGCCGGCTCCATTGACGAAGTCAGTGGCCGATCGGGCCTTGCTCATGTCTTGGAGCACATGATGTTTAAGGGTACCCAGAATCTGGGTCCAGGAGAGTTTAGCCGCCGTGTTGCTGCACTTGGTGGCCGAGAAAATGCGTTTACATCGAAGGACTACACGGGCTACTTCCAGCAGGTCCACAAAGATTCTCTGCGCGAGGTCATGCGCCTAGAGGCGGATCGACAGCGATTTTTGAAGCTTAACGATCAGGAGTTTAAAAAAGAAATCCAGGTCGTCATGGAGGAGCGGCGTCTTCGCACGGATGACAACCCTTCAAGCCTTGCCTTTGAAACCCTTGCCTCCGTTGCATTTCAGGCAAGCCCGGTGCGAAATCCCATCATCGGCTGGATGAACGATCTTCAGAATCTTAACTTGGCCGATGTGCAGCAGTGGTACCGGGATTGGTATGCGCCGAACAACATGATCCTGGTGGTTGCGGGCGATGTAAGGGCTAATCAGGTTTTTCAGTGGGCGCAGGAGTTTTACGGGCCCATGCGATCACGGGCCCTGCCTCCGCGCAAACCGCAAGAGGAGCCGACCCAAAGCGGTATGCGGCGCGCCCGCCTGAAAGCGCCAGCGGAGAACCCATTTTTGATCATGGCCTATAAGGCCCCTACATTTCGCGATGCGCTTGGCCCTGTATCAGTCTCTGCAATACCGGCAAGAGACCTCGTCGCCCTGGATGTGCTTTCCGCGCTCCTGGATGATCCCGGCACCGGACGGCTCGTGCAGCGTCTCGTGCGGCAGGATCGGAGTGCGCTCTCGTTTAATTCCGGCACAGATGGTATCGCGCGTGGCCCCGGCTTATTTCTGATGGAGGCTGTTGCTGCACCCGGATCTTCGCTTTCAATGCTTGAGCAGAAAATAAAAGATGAGATCGCGCTCATTGCTAAAGAGGGCGTCCGAGAGCAAGAGCTTGTAAGGCTGAAGCGGCAGGCTAAAGCAAGCCAGGTGTTTCGTCAGGACTCAATGTTCTCGATCGCAATGGAAGCCGCCCGGCTTTTGTTGGCAGGCCGTGAACTTGCCGACGCTGAGCGCTGGCTGCAAGTATTAGAAGATATTCGGTCAGAAGATATTCAGCGGGTTGCCCAGCAATATTTCTCTGATGATCAGCTGACTGTTCTTGAGTTTGAGCCGCTGCCCCTGGCTAACGCTGCGAGCAAGCCGCGCTCTGCAGCGGGAGCCCGGCACTGAGAGCGAAGCGATGAAACGAATTTTTCTGACACTGATCGCTGCCGTAGTTTTTTTCCAGGCCCCGGGCCTGAATGCCCGCAGCCAGGACCTTCGGCAGTGGACTACCGCATCAGGCGCCCGTGTACTTTTTCTTTCTGCGCCTGAAATACCAATGATCGATGTCGCGATTGATGTTGATGCAGGCAGCCGTTGGGATCCCTCGGCGCGTGCAGGCCTTGCCGCAATGGTGGGGGCAATGCTGCCGCGCGGAATTCGGGTGAGTGGTTCGATGCCTGCGATGAGTGAGACACAAATCAGTGAGGCCTTAGCTGAGCTTGCAGTTCAGCGCGGCGGCAGCGTTACGCTGGATCGGGCCAGCATCACACTCAGGACCCTATCGGATGCAGATGTGCGTGAGCGAGCCGCTCGGCTCTTATCTCGCGTGATGTTTGAGCCTGCTTTTGATCAAGCGATCTTGCAGCGGGAAAAATCAAGAACTGTCGCAGGGCTACGCGAGTCAATGACGCAGCCCCAATCCATCGCGACAAGAGCCCTCTGGCGTGCGCTTTACCCTGTGCATCCCTATGGCCAGCAGGCTGCCCCTGAGACTGTTGATGCGATTGTTGTCGATGATCTGGTTAGATTTCATCAGCAGCATTGGCAGGCCACGCGTATGCGGGTCACGATTGTTGGCGCACTGACAGAAGTTCAGGCCCGCGCATTCGCGGAGCAGCTGCTTTCTGCAGCGCCGATCAGCCCGGCCACCGCTGCTGCCCCCCAAATGCATGTGCCCTCACGCCAGCATCCCGCTGCCTTGAATCTGCGGCCTGCCGCCGTACGTCAGGCCATTGCCCATCCTGCCAGTCAGAGCCATCTCTGGCTGGGGCTTCCAGGGATTGCCCGCGATGACCCTGATTTTTTTGCACTAACGGTTGGCAATTACATCCTCGGCGGGGGTGGATTTGTCTCGCGACTCACTGAGGAGATTCGAGAAAAGCGGGGCCTGTCGTACAGCGTCTTTAGCGCCTTTCAGCCTCTGGCTCAGCCTGGCCCATTCATGATGAGTCTGCAGACCCAGAAGGCAAAAGCACCCGAGGCTCTTGAGGTGATGGAAAAAACCTTAAAACGTTTTTTGCAAGAAGGCCCGACCGAAAAAGAACTCAAGGCAGCTAAGCAGAATTTAATTGGCGGATTTGCGTTACGGCTCGATACGAACCGTAAGCTTCTGGATAACCTCGCTCAGATTAATTTTTATGATATGCCACTCGATTATCTAGACACTTGGACTTTGAAAGTCTCTCGTGTCACGCGTGAAGATATTCGCCGTGCGATGGGCCGTGTGATAACAGCGGAGCAGATGTCTGTCATTGTCGTCGCCGGGCCTGAGGGCTTTACGCCTTAGTCCGCTGTATGGGCCAGTTGCGAATCATTGCCGGCAAATGGAGGCGTCGGTCCATCCCGGTTCAAGATCTCAAGGGCCTTCGACCAACACCTGATCGTGTTCGGGAGACATTGTTTAATTGGCTTGGTCAACGCTGCGATGGCTGGCGTTGTCTGGATCTCTTTGCGGGCTCGGGCGCACTCGGCCTGGAGGCCGCCTCCCGGGGCGCCACGCAGGTGGTCTTTATCGAGTCTGATGCGCTTGCAGCCCATGCAATTGAGCAGTGGGTCCATCGTGCGGGTGGTGCCCCAGAGTGCCAGATCGTCAGAGCCAAGGCCCAGGACTGGTGCCTTGATGCAGCTCCCGAGGGTTTTGATTTGATTTTTCTAGATCCCCCCTTTGGCATGGGAATGATTGAGCGAATCATTCCCATGGCCACTCGGCTTATGGCGCCCACCGGCCTTCTTTATATTGAGTCGGAGGCCCCACTGGATGCCGCCGGGATGGCGGCCCACGGTCTGTCGGAGTTCCGCGCAGACAAGGCGGGCGCGGTTCATTATCATCTGCTCCAGTTCAGTGCATCACAGGGAGCGCAAGATGCTAATTGGGGTCTATCCGGGAACGTTTGATCCTCTGACCCGCGGCCATGAGGACCTGGTTCGCAGAGCCAGCAAGCTGGTGGATCAGCTGGTGGTGGGAGTTGCAGACAGCCGTGCAAAACGGCCGTTTTTCTCCTTGCAGGAGCGGCTCGATATTGCCACCGAGGTCCTCGGCCACTATCCCAATGTCAAGGTTGCGAGTTTTTCGGGTTTGTTAAAGGATTTTGTTCGAGAACACAATGCCAAGATTATTGTTCGTGGGCTGAGAGCGGTATCTGATTTCGAGTATGAGTTTCAGATGGCGGGCATGAATCGATATCTGCTGCCCGATGTTGAAACTTTGTTTTTGACACCCTCGGATCAGTATCAATTTATTTCCGGAACGATCGTACGGGAAATTGCGCTGCTGGGTGGGGATGTCAGTAAGTTTGTTTTTCCCTCGGTAGAAAAATGGCTACGCGAGCGGCTGAAAAAAAATGCGAATCAGTAGCCGGATATGGCCCTTCTGATCACTGATCAGTGCATTAACTGTGACGTCTGCGAGCCGGCCTGCCCGAATCAGGCGATTTCAATGGGCTCCGAGATTTATGAGATCGCGCCAGCACTTTGTACGGAGTGCGTCGGGCATTTCGATGAGCCCCAGTGCAAGGTGGTCTGCCCTGTTGATTGCATCATCGTGAATCCTGACTGCATTGAAACTCCCGAGCAGCTGCAGGCCAAGGTGGTTGGCCTGCGGGCGGCCGACTCGGCAAAAAGCGATAATTAGTCCTCTTCTTTAGGGAAATCTATGGCACTTCAATGCGGCATCGTTGGCCTGCCGAATGTGGGCAAATCCACGTTGTTTAATGCGCTCACTAAGGCGGGAATCGCCGCTGAAAATTATCCTTTCTGCACTATTGAGCCTAATGTGGGCATCGTCGAGGTTCCTGATGCGCGGCTTTCTCAGCTGGCCGAGATTGTTCACCCCGAACGCATCCTTGCGGCAACCGTCGAGTTTGTGGATATCGCAGGATTGGTTGCCGGAGCCAGCAAAGGCGAGGGGCTTGGCAATCAGTTTCTGGCCAATATCCGGGAGACGGATGCCATCGTACATGTTGTACGCTGTTTTGAAGACGATAACGTGGTGCATGTCAATGGCCGAATCGATCCGCTGGCAGATATCGAGACGATTGAGACCGAGCTAGCGCTTGCTGATCTCTCGAATGTGGAAAAACAGATTGCCAAGGTTGCGAAGCTGGCAAAATCTGGCGGCGACAAAGAGGCCCAGCGTCTGCTGGCCGTGCTTGAAAAGTGTCAGGCCCAGTTGGATCAGGCCAAACCGATTCGTGGCATGGATCTTTACGACGAAGAAAAAGAACTGATTCGGCCCTTTTGTTTTATCACTGCCAAGCCGGCGATGTTTGCAGCGAATGTCAGCGAGAGTGGATTCACCGGCAATCCGTATCTAGAAAAGCTGCAGTCTTATGCGGCCGGTCAGAAGGCCCCAGTGGTTGTAATTTGTGCTGCTATCGAAGCCGAAATTGCTGATATGTCCGATGAAGACAAGTCGGTATTCCTCGCTGATATGGGCATGCAGGAGCCCGGACTGAATCGATTGATTCGCGCGGGATTTAGCCTCTTGGGCCTACAGACGTATTTCACTGCGGGGCCAAAAGAGGTTCGGGCCTGGACTGTTCGGGTGGGGGCGACCGCACCTCAGGCTGCCGGCGTGATCCACACGGATTTTGAGCGCGGTTTTATACGCGCAGAGGTGATTGCGTTTAATGACTATGTTGCGCTGAAGGGCGAACAGGCCGCCAAAGAGGCCGGCAAGATGCGGCTGGAGGGCAAGGACTACATCGTAAAAGACGGCGATGTGATGCACTTCCGATTTAACGTTTAATGAAAATCGTAAGGCCTGCTTTAAACAGCTGGTGGGCTGAGCATTAAAGTCCGTGAAGCCGTCGCTGGGCCGCGGCAATCTTTCCTTCAAGGATTGCTGGAAGCTCCTCGATTGCGGCAGTTAACGCCCGATCAATCGCAAGCTTCTCTTCGGTACGGGGATCATGCAGCACAAAATCGGCCACATCTTGATTGAGATTGAGTGTGCGCGGGTGGCCAATGCCGATGCGTAGCCGCCAGAAATCTGCCGAGCCAAGGTGCAGTTCAATATCCCGAACACCGTTATGCCCGCCATGGCCGCCCCCTCGTTTTAGGCGCACTGCGCCCGGCGGGAGGTCAAGTTCGTCGTGAATCACCAGGATTTCGTCAGCCTGCAGCCGATGAAATCGTGCAAATGGGCCGACAGCCTCGCCCGAGGCGTTCATATAAGTTTGTGGTTTGAGCAGCCATCGATCGGCACCGGCGATACGGGCCTTCGCAATTTCAGCTTTGAACTTTGATTCGCGCGACCATCCGGGGCCAGCCAGCCGGTCGACCACCCAGAATCCCGCGTTATGCCGATGGCCGGCGTACTGGGATCCTGGGTTTCCAAGACCAACGATGAGTTTCATTCAGACCCTCTGGCCTGAATCATCAATCTTTTTTGTCTGACTTCTCTGCAGGTTTTGCTTCGGCAGCCGGAGCAGCCTCGGCTACCGGGGCCTCCTCCTCAGCGCCACCGCCCGGCACAGATGCGGTAACGACGGTAGGATTCTCGCCGGTGTGTAGCACTAGC
>RFRK01000074.1 GCA_009924525.1 Betaproteobacteria bacterium | reverse complement strand
CCGCAAGGATTTTCCCGCGGCGAACATGAAGGAGTTCATTCAGGTCGTCAAGAAAGATGCTAAGAAATGGAACTTAGCCAATGCGGGCCTTGGTGCAGCCTCTCACCTCTGCGGCATGTTATTTCAGTCGGCGCTCGATACTGACCTGACCACAGTTCCCTACAAAGGCACGGGTCCGGCAATGACTGACCTGATGGGTGGCCAGGTGGATTTCATGTGCGATCAGACCACCAATACCACCGAGCGGATCAAGGCCGGCAGTGTGAAGGGTTACGCAGTGACCACGAAGACTCGACTGAAGACCGACGGCCTTTCTAACCTGCCCACCGTTGCTGAGTCGGGCCTGCCCAATTTTGAGGTGACCGTATGGCATGGCCTGTATGCGCCGAAAGGCACGCCAAAGGCAGCACTGGATAAGCTCAATGCTGCGCTCAATGCTGCGCTGAAAGATCCTGAAGTGATCAAGCGATTTGAGGCCCTCGGAACCGGCCCCGTGACTCCGGATAAGGCAACCGCGACTTATCACGCGAAGTTTCTGCAGTCGCAAATTGATCTTTGGGGGCCGATCATCAAGAAGGCTGGCCAGTTTGCTGACTGAGTTGTGACAGTAGTACATGGAAAGCCGTGCGATCGCGCGGCTTTTTTATTTGAGTCGTGGCATTTTCCACGGCAGCATCAGCCGAGTCATTGCTGTATTCAGACGCAGCACATTTAGTGTTTCGTGCATTGAAATGACCCGCTCACCACTGAGGCCAGACTCTAATACCGAGCGCACATAAAACGGCGTGTCCTCCAGAGTCTGAATCACACGCGCAGGCCTTTCGGGTTCACTGCGAACGGACCGGCCCACCCGCCACAGTGCCTTGGGCAGAGATTGTCTGGCCGGTGCGTCAAATTGAGTGACCTGACCATCTCGGCCGAATCGAAGCGCCAGCAGCCGATCGGAGCCCTGGCGCTGACGAATATCGTAAAGCACCGCAACACTTCCGTCTGAGAGACTGGCCCGCGACCAATCCCACTCGGTAAATCCATCGGCAATCGGCAGCTCTCCTTCATTCGAGTCCATGTAAGCATGACCACGCCACGCGCTGAAAGGAGACCCGAGTTCGACCTCAACCCGCGCACTCGGCGCCAGCGGGCCCCAGTGATGTAGGCCGGCATCATCAAGGGCTGTAGTGAACGCAAACAGCCGCTCGGGGATGATACGAATTACGCCGCGCACGGGCCGAGGTATTGGCACGGACCATTCATTGATTTGAATTTCAAGATGTGCTCCAGTCCATCGTAGATGGCTCGGGCCGACTTGAAAGTTGTGACTGTCTCGGCTGATATGACGACGGCCACGTTCTGTCATGGTCCAGCGTCGGACACCGCGCCCATAAAGGGCAACATTAATCGCGCAGTGATCCTCGGGTGACGCCTCCGGGTTACGTTGTAATGCCCAGTGATAGTAGGGCGAAAATACGCTGCCAATAAAGGCGATGATGGTGAGGCCAAAAGCGCCATCATCACTTAATGCATCGACATACCACCAGAGATAACCACCCGGCCGGACGGCCTGATCAAACCGAGGTGACCCATCAGGGTTACGGCCGCCAACCGGCCGGACAGGGCGGCCATCGGCACCCCCGGCCCCGGATGCACCGAGCCCCCCGCTAGATAGAGACCCGGAATGAGACTGCTGGCGCCATGGCGCGAAAACACGCTCATCCAGCCGTGGGTCGCGGGCCCATACAGGGCCCCGCCGGTTGCCGGAAAGCGTTGATGAAACGATGCTGGCGTAGTCACCACGGTGGACTCGGTGTCGTGATGAAGCGTCAGGCCACAGCGATTCATAAGTGAGGTGGCTGCATTGATGCATGCGTGAGTCTCCGATGTTTCAAAAGTGCGTCGATCGCCGGATGCGGGCGCGTTAATCAACAGTAAAAGCCGCTCAGGCCCGCCCTTAAATGCCTGATCATCCCGTCGATCTTGCGCGCAAACATAGACCGTTGGCGTTGCTGGTAATTGCTGTTGGCCGAAAATCGCCTCGAATTCTGGCGCATAGTCGTGGGGAAAAAAGAGGTTATGCGTTGTCAGCGGAAAACCCGTCGTTGTTGCGCGAATCGAGAGTGTGAGCGCCGACAGTGAACGCTGTCTTAGGTCATCGCACGGCGCACCGAACGCCTTGCGTGCGGCATTCGGCTCTGAGAGTGCCACCACACCCTGACGAAGTGCGGCCACATCGCCATTAAAAATTACCGCGTCAGCGGTCAGGGTTTCTCCACTATGAAGCTGAACACCACAGGCCCGCCCATCACGCATCAGAATCGCTGCGACATCGGCCCCCGTTCGCACTTCTGCGCCATGCTGTTTTATGAGTTTTTCCAAGACCCGTGCGAGCATGATCATGCCGCCCTCAATGACCCAGACCCCTTGCATCTCGACATCGGCAATCAGCATGAGCGTAGCCGGCGCTTGCATCGGAGAAGATCCGCAGTAGGTCGCGTAACGTGAAAAGAGTTGATGCAGTCTTGGATCTTTGAAGTATCGCGATAGCGATTGCCATAGGCTTCGAAATGGGCCAACACCCCAGAGGGCTGCGAACCCCCGCAGCCCCAAGTCCTGATGCATCGAAAAGAGCGTCGGCCGCTGGGATCGGATAGCGGCTTTTTCTAAGGCCTGGTAGGCCGCACTTGCCTGCTCACAGAACTCAAGAAATCGCGAGGCTTCCGCTGCCCCAGCAAAACGGGCAATCGCCAGTGCGGACTGATGGCGGTCAGCATAAAGGTCCAGAGTCTCAGATTGGCCCCAGGCATGCCTTGCCAGAATCTGAAGCGGTGTAATCGTGAGTTCATCTTCAAGGCGGTGTCCGGCTTGTGCAAAGAGCCCATCGAAAACCCATCGCATAGTGAAGACAGTAGGCCCGGAGTCAATGCCGACACCATTGACGATTCGCTGATGAAGTTTCCCGCCGACGGTCTCTGCGCGCTCTAAAACCGTGACACGGATTCCGGCAGCCGACAGCTCAAGCGCGCTAGCGAGCCCCCCAATACCTGCCCCTACGACGATGACATGATGGTCAGGCATCTAGCTGAAGACTTTTCCTTTCCATACACCGCGGGCCGTCAACGGAATAAAGCGCGCGAACATGGATTCAGAGAAATGATTCTGTTGCAAGGCCGCCTGGATTGCCTGCAGGTGGGCGCCACTGCGGGCATATTGATTCATGTCGTGCACACTATCCCAAATGCTGAAGGTTGCCTGCCTAAAAAACGGTGCCTCTCCGAGGCCCACTGCAATTCGGCAGCCCTGCGCTGCGGCCAGGGATGTTTCGGCGGCCGGTGAGTTACGCCAAAAGGCCAACGCCTTACTGGGCCGGATCGAGGCGCGGGTCAGCGCAGCGATTGGACCATTGTCTGGTGGCGGGGCCTCAGTCTCTAGGGAGACCCCGGCCCAAGAGCCTTTGCAGGAGCAGGCCAGCAGCTTGCAGTAAAACAATTCTTGAGCCCGGGCCCGATAGGCAGCCATCACCGGACCGTGATTGAGAAATGCATCTGCCTGCGCTTCTTCATCAAACAAAAGGAAAAGGCCTTGGCGGGTTGCGCTGGGCCTGAGCCCAAAGCCGCCGTTGTGACCGCTGCCCAAGAGTTTCGAAAAGCGCAGTCCAGGGGTGTGACGCAGTGGAAAACGGCCGAGCACAAAACGGCTCAGGCCGTAGCCCAGGTGTTGCGGCTTGAACTCAACCAGCACAATGACTGCAAGCATGCAGCCAGTTTAATCCATCACTTTTTGCTGCGATCTGCGACTTCACCGATGCCGTAACGTCGCAGCTTTACATAGAGGCTCTGCCGAGAAAGGCCGAGCATTTCCGCCGCCGAGGCCCGATTGTCCCGCGTCAGTCGAAGGGCCGCTTCGATACAGAGCTTTTCGATGAGGTCAGCGGTCTCTGCAACAATTTCCTGTAGTGGCACACGGCCCACCAGTTCGACAAGCTGATCGGCCGAGCGCGGCAACTCATTTAACGAGGGCCGTTCAGCCGAAAGCCGTTGGCCGACATCACGAATGCTAAAGCCCAGGCATAAATTCGATCCGGTTTTTACTGAGACCCCAGAAATCTCGACTGCGGTCTCTGCGGCATTTGCACTCCGCAGCAGTGTTCCAAAGAGCCTGACCGCCCCACGTTGCTGAATATTTGCAATCAAAACACTCAGATCGACATCCGTGCGGCCCAGCCAATCGCCGAGATTTCGGCCCTGGACCTGCTCGGCTTTTGACAGCTGCAGCATGTCAACAAAGGCGCGATTGGCGGAGAGAATTTTCCCTTCACCGTCGGTGACGACAAAGCCGTCAGGGGCGTGCTCCAAGACATCAAGCATGAGTGAGCGCTTGGAGGAAAAGCCGCTGACAGGCTCGGCAGCGGCCATCGGGGAGAGACGAACCAGGAACATAGTCCCGGTTTCTTGGCGAAAAAGTGATGCTGAGACTGAGACTTCTGCATTGTCTTTTGGCAGGGTGATCGGCCGCGCATCCGGGTGGCCGGAGGCCCGAACACCCATCAAAAGATCGTTAATGACATCACGGGAGGTATCGGGGAATACGTCTTCCAAGGACTTACCTTGAAGCCGTTTTGCTTGTTGGGCGAGAATTTTTGATGCGGCCGGATTGGCCTCAAGAATGCGTTGTGTGTTGGTATCGACAATCAACACCGCCTCAGAGGCAAGCTCGAATAGCAGCCTGTAGCGGGTCTCCATGTGGCGCATGCGCAGGTAGTCCCGCTCCATGGCCTGGTGAGCTTCCACAAGACGTTGCTGCAAAGAGGCCATGTTGCGCAGATCGCGGCCAAATGCAACGACTTTGCCCGATGGCCCGACTTGGACTGCCGAGCAGAGCACAGGGATATCAGCGCCTTGCGAGGACGGAAAATTTACATGCCGCCATCGACCGGACTGCTGAGATTTTGCTTCCGCAAGCACTTCTTCGACTTTAGGCCGGCTCTCGCTAGTGACAATTTCAAGCAGTCGCTTACCGACCCACTGCTTACTGGCAGCATCAATCGGCATCTGTTGGCTACCCAGGCGCACCTCTTGAATGACGCCCTCGGCATTGAGCAAAAAGGCAAGGTCGCTGGCCGCTGAGGCAACGTTGATCGCTGAGGCAGCATCAATCTCGGCCAGACCGGGGGCGGGGGAGGGTGATTTACTCATCAAGACTTATGGCGCGTTTAAAGCCAATTGAGTTGCAATCGTAACGGCCTGCTCGGCATCGGATGCGACCGCATTTGCACCGCACTGCCTTGCGTAGTCGGATGGAATGTTTACTGGCCCGCCCAGCATGACACGTACCTCGGGATTTTTTGATGCACGACGAAGCGCGTGAATCAGCTCACCGACGGTCTCGAGTTGAGGCTCTGAGCCCACTGAAATTCCAATCACATCGAACCATTGCTGCGATATAGCGCTCACCAAATCCTCACGGGTTGCCATCGGCTCGCCCCAAACATTCCATCCTGCGCGATGAAAAAACTCAGACACCATGAGGATGCCCATGGTGTGCTGAGATCCCGGCACGGCACTCAGCATGATGCGTCGTTGTTCAGTTACTGCAGCCTCAGGGCCTGTGCGAAATTCCGGGCTTAAGTCATAGAGGACCTGCTGCATGCGCCACAGGCCGACCGTGACTAGGGTGAAGTCACACTGATCCTCACACCAAAGCGTCCCGAGCCGACTGGCGGCGGGGGCAATTAGGTCCAGATACAGAGCGGGCAGGGAGACGCCGCGGCGGCGGATTGACGCGACAAACTCTAAGCAGGCGGCGGCATCGTGCTGCATGGCGATGTCGGAGAAAGCGATGATGTCTTCCGGAAAAATTTTTGCGGCCAATAACGTGCCGTGCTCTTCATCCTGGCGGTGGGCGGCCACAAGCCGCGGGATGATTTCCGCCTCGATCGTCCTAACGAGCCAATTCATATTGGCCTCCCCTCTGGCTGGCCAAGCGCACATTTGGCCAAATTCTAATGGCGTGTCCCCAAATTAATCGGGGCTTCCCCAGGGAAAAAGGTGGGGAATTTTCACGGACTCTGAGGGATTCTGGCTTCCTGAAAGTGAGAAATTCTTTGGGAATTCGGCGGCATACACGATGACACCATTCCTTTAAAAATAGGTTTTTAGAAGTAAGTGAGTACTTATTAAACATCTTTTTTCTGGCTCCTGCCCACGGGCGGAATGGAACTCAGTGGGCAGCGCCATTCCCACTATCGCGGCCGAGGCTAGAGATTGTCAAAGGATATTGACTAGATACCCCCGAATAACTCTAGTTGTCAAGGACAATTGATGTCAAAGAAAGTTGACAGTCAGGGGCTCCAGTTCTAGAGTCGTCCTGGGACAACACTGAACTCGGGAGTGGGTTTGATTGGCTGAGCCAAGACCGCTGTATAGCCCAGAAGAGCGCCGTCGTCGGGATCAATCGCCCTGGACTGTCGTTCAAGGAATTCTTGCGCCCGTTCAGTTCGCAGTCTTTTTAGCGAGCACGGCTCTGGTGGTCCGATTTCTTTTGACCGGCCAGGACGAGGGACTCGCGACTGCCTCGATCGTGCTGAAGACACTGTTGCTTTACACCATCATGGTGACGGGCTCAATCTGGGAAAAGGCGGTGTTTGGCCGGTATTTGTTTGCGCCTGCCTTCTTCTGGGAAGACGTCTTCAGTATGTTGGTGCTTGCCTTACACACCGCCTACTTGATTGGACTGCTCGGCGGCATGCTGTCGGTAACTGAACTGATGCTGTTGGCATTAGCGGCATACCTGGCGTATCTGATTAATGCGATTCAGTTTCTATTAAAACTTCGCGCTGCCCGACTGCAACAGGCACGGCAGGCGATCCCTCAGGGGCTCATCGCATGAACAAAAGCATCATGATGCGGCCCGTCCAGACCCACTTCCCCACCACCGGCGGCTGCACGGATTCCCCAGTGTTACGCGAACGGGGCCAACGCGAGGTCTTTTGTGGGCTCACTGGAATCATCTGGCTGCACCGAAAAATCCAAGATGCATTCTTTTTGGTGGTCGGTTCGCGGACCTGCGCCCATCTTATTCAATCGGCAGCAGGTGTCATGATTTTTGCGGAGCCGCGCTTCGCGACCGCGATTATCGATGACCGGGACCTTGCGGGCCTGGCCGACGCAAACGAAGAGTTAGACCGTGTCGTTTCACGTCTGTTAGATCGGCGGCCCGATATTCGTATGCTGTTTCTAGTGGGATCTTGCCCCTCTGAGGTAATCAAGCTTGATCTCTCGCGTGCCGCTGAGCGTCTTTCACAGCGGTTTTCTCCGAATGTTCGGGTCATTAACTATTCCGGCAGCGGCATCGAGACCACCTTCACCCAAGGTGAGGACGCCTGCCTTGCGGCACTCGTGCCAAAGCTGCCTGCAGCAGATGCCGAAGCAGTCCCCAGCCTACTCGTGGTGGGAACCCTTGCGGATATCGTGGAAGATCAATTTGCAAGATTTTTTCAGGCGATGGGTATTGGGCCGGTTGCTTATTTGCCTGCGCGTCGATCGACCGAGCTTGCTGCCATTGGCCCGAATACCCGCTTTATTCTTGCCCAGCCGTTCTTGGGGGATACCGCGCGTGCGCTCGAGGCCCGCGGTGCGCAACGCATCACCGCGCCATTTCCATTGGGCGCGGAGGGCACCACGATGTGGCTGTCTGCGATCGCCCAAGCTTGGGGGGTAGATGCGGATCACTTCGAGCAGACCGTTCGCCCTGCGCGTGATCGCGCGGCCCTTGCCTTAGCGCGGCAGCGCGAGCGTCTGTCAGGC
>RFRK01000073.1 GCA_009924525.1 Betaproteobacteria bacterium | reverse complement strand
CCTGCCTCTGGCCGATGGATGAGCTTTGGACTGCGTTATCTGCCAGAGTCGGTGCTTGGGAGGCGATGACTGCCGCCAAATACAGGGGAGATGGCCGGAGCTGCAGCAATTAACATTGGATACGGAGTCGTTTTTGAGAATTTCTGAAACGTACGGGCTCTACCCTGTTTCAAAGATCCTTTGTTAAGGCGTTCAACGGTATCCAGCCAGGTGCTTCCTAGTCGAGCTTCGCACCGGCCGCTTTCACGGCCTGTGCCCAGCGGGGTATCTCGCGGGCCAAAAAGGCGGCAAAGGGCTCTGGGCCCAACCATGCTGGCTCGGAACCCTGATCACCCATCGTCTTTTGAATCTCCACCGCGTCAAGGGCCTCTTTAAACGCCAGGCTCAGCTTGCGCACAACCTCCGCAGGCGTACCTTTCGGAGCGAGAATTCCATAAAACCCCACTACATCGAGCGAGGCGACCCCGGTTTCCAGCACAGTCGGGACTCCAGCAAGCGCGGGATTTCTTTTATTGCTTGTGACTGCCAGCACACGAATCTTGCCATCTTTGAAATGATTTACAGCTTGCGGAATGGACTCTGCCATGAAATCAACGTGGCCTGCCAAAAGATCTGTGAAGGCAGGTGCCGTGCCTTTGTAAGGCACATGGACCATTGAAATTCCGGTCTCGGTCTTAAGCATCTCCGGCACCAAGTGAGAGATGCCGCCATTTCCCGCGGATCCATAATTAAGCTTGCCGGGATTTGCCTTCGCATGCTGAATGAGTTCCTTCAGATTTTTTGCTGGCACTTTATTGTTCACAATAAGCGCGAGGGCCTGCTGAGCAGTTCGAGCGACCGGAACAAAATCACGCAAAGTATCGTAAGGCTTCTGTGTGTAGATCGCCGGATTAATGACCATCGTGCCCGTATTCGCAAGCAATAAGGTATAGCCATCAGGAGGAGACTGAGCAACAAACTGGGCGCCGATTGTGCCCCCTGCACCTGCTCGATAGTCAATGACCACCGGCTGCCCGAGCGATGCGGCAAGCCGGGTGGACAGCAAGCGAATATGCTGGTCAAGCGGACCGCCCGCAGGAAACCCCATCACAATACGAACGGGTTTGTCAGGAAATGTGGTCGACTGCGCCGCCGGGGGAAGTAGGCTCGTAATCGCAAGTACGATTACAGTTAAGAACCGATAGGTGCTCATCTTTTGCTCCCAAGGCTTGTCAATCAACACACGCCCAGACTTAGTAATAAAGCTGTAAAAATACGATTTAATCAGTCGCTAATCGTTTCGAGAAAGTTTCGGATCTCTCGATTAAAAACCTCTGGCTGCTCAATGTTCGAAAGGTGGGCCGCATTTTCAATCACGGCCATCCGAGAGGTATTAATCATTCGATGCAATACTGTGGACTGATCAACAGTGCAGGCTGGATCTTGACGGCCAGTGATCACCAGGGTGGGTGCCTTGATCTTCAGTAGCATCGTGGTTTGAGCCATGTCACGCACAGCCCCAGCGCAACTCATGTATCCCTCAACAGGTGTACCAAGGATCATCTCTCTTACCTTGGCAATCTCACTGGGCGCACGATTAATGAAAGACTCAGTAAACCAACGCTTGATTGTTCCATCCACCAACCCAGGAATTCCCTGGGTACGGGCAATCGCAAGCCGCTCCTCCCACATGCTGCGTGGCGGCATTTCGCTGGCCGTATCGCAAAGAAGTAAAGACAGCACCCGATCTGAATAGCGGGCGCCGAGTTGCTGAGCAATCATCCCCCCCATCGACAAGCCCATGATATGCGCCTGACGAATATTCAACGCATCAAGAAGGCCCACCGCATCATCAGCCAACATGGCTATTGAATAAGGCCCTGGCGTCACTGACGTCAGTCCATGGCCACGCGTGTCATAACGAAGAACTCGAAAACGGTCTTTTAGCGCGGGTAGGGTTGGATCCCACATGCTGATGTTAGACATCAAACTATTACTCATCAGAACGACTGGCCGGTCTGCCGGCCCGTCTAGCTGGTACGCAACGTCAAGCTCACCGACTTTAATTTTTTGGATCATTGAGGCTCTCAGGTCTAGAATGGGTCTCCAAGCCGCCGAGGCATCCGCCAAGGGACTTCCGAGGACATTCTAATTGCATCTCCCAGGAGGCATCATGAGATTTTTTTCTGCGCTATTGGTAGCGACTTTCACGCTCTGCAGTGCTGCATTTGCGCAGTCGGAGGCATACCCCAATCGTCCAGTCAAAGTGATCGTGCCGCTAACCCCGGGATCTGGTGCTGATCAGGCTGGACGTATCGTAGCGCGGGCTCTGTCTGAGCTCTGGAAGCAGCCCGTAGTCATTGAGAACCGGCCTGGCGCGGGTGGATTGATTGGAACGGGCGCCGTAGTGCAGTCCGCTCCTGACGGGTACACCTTATTAATTCAGTCGGCCTCCTACGCTGCGAATCCCGCGATTTACAAAAAGCTCCCCTATGATCCTGTTAAGGGAATGGTAGATATCAACAATATCGGTTTTACCCCGTATGTCCTGGTGACCGGCCTACCCGGACCATACAACTCTTTAAAGGATCTGGTCAGTGGCGCTAAAACCCGAACAGGCGGTCTACCATTTGCCTCTGCTGGGGTAGGCAGTTCGACACATCTTGCCGCTGAATTTTTCAACCAAGCCGCAGGCATCCAGATGGTGCATGTTCCCTATAAGGGCTCCCCGGAGGCTATCCAGGGCACGATCATGGGAGATACAGCGTTTTACATGGCACCGGAGTCTACGGTGCTGACGCAGATACGTGCCGGACGTGTGAAGGCGCTGGGTGTGAGCTCCCGATCGCGATCGGCACAACTACCGGATGTACCAACCATTGCCGATCAAGGTTATCCGAATTTCGAAATCGGCCTGTGGTTTGGCGTGTGGGCACCAGCAGGAACGCCAGAGGGAATCGTGCAGAAAATAAACACAGATATCAATCGGGTGCTTCAGCTTGCCGAAGTAAAGTCGCAGTACGAGCGACTTGGAATAGCGATCCGTCCGATGACCCAGCAGGAATTCACACGCTTTGTTCGCGACGAGGTAGTGAAATATACGCGTATCGCCAAAATAGCTCAGATTGAACCCCAGTAGTTGTTCGAAACAAACTCTGAGTTCACAGCGTAGGTCGCACAGTCCCCTATGACTGAATCTGATTCGACGCAGGCACCAGCTTGCCAAGGACCAGATCGAACACTACGGCCGCCAGACTGGGAACTTCCGGCCGGTAGTACCGACTGCCATGCCCACATTCTTGGCCCAGCAAGTCAATTTCCATTTTCAAAGCAGCGCGTCTACACGCCACCTGACTGCACAGAACAAGACTATCTCGCACAGATCGACGCAATCGGAATCGATCGTGCCGTTATTGTTCAGCCAAGTGTCTACGGAACCGATAACGGTGCGCTGCTCAGAGCCCTTGAGCGGGCAGCAGTGCCACTGCGGGCCGTCGTTGTGGTTGATTCCGATGTAACAATCTCAGAACTTGAGCACATGCATCGCCTTGGGGTGCGTGGAGTTCGTGTGAATATTGTTGATGTGGCTGATAAGCGGGCTGAGTTACCGATGAACCTTCTTTGCAAATTGGCAGATCAAATCGCTCCGCTTGGCTGGCATCTGGAACTCCTTGCACATGTCCAAGACTATCCCGATCTCGCCTTGAAAATTTCGCAACTGAATGTACCGGTCGTATTTGGGCACTTTGGCTATATGAATTGCCGGCATGGCGTTCATAACCAGGGATTCTTAGCGCTCCTGGAGCTCCTACGAACTGGGAAAGCCTGGGTAAAAATGACCGGGCCCTATCGAATCTCAAATCAGCCCACTCCGCCTTACGATGATATTGCTGCTTGTGTCGATGCAGTAATGGCTGCTAATCCTGAACGACTGCTCTGGGGCTCAGACTGGCCGCATGTGATGGTGAAGCATGTGATGCCCAATGATGCCGACCTTTTGAATCTGTTTAAACACTGGGTTCCTGATACAACACTTCGCCAGCAGATTTTAGTTAAAAATCCGGCGCAGCTATATGGTTTTTAAAACTTATCGGCTTTGATTTACGTAGGCTCAAGGGGTCGGCAATCCCAACCTCTGCGAAGCCTTTTGCCCGCACACCTGAGCTGACGTTGACGGCCCTTCATGCTCAAGCCGTAATGCCAACCCGAAGCGATAATCGTTAATCAAATCTCAGCAGACGCCCTTACGACAGACCCATCCAAATGAGATGGACTGCAAGCCCGATCATAACCAGCCAGGTGCCGAGGGTTCCATAGAACCGTCCCAAAGAATATCCACCAGAGCGACTGAGCCCGACCGCATGAAGAATTCGAGAAAGAATCAACACAATACCAAAGCCATGAATGAGCAGAGGGGGAGCTTTTTGAAGCTCGGCCAATAAAAGCATCAGTAAGGTGAGCGGCACGTACTCCACGAAGTTTGCGTGAACCCGGATGGTACGCTGAAGCTCTGTGTCGCCGCCATCACCCAGACCGACCTTCTTGCGCTTGCGTTGAACCGTGATGGGCCATGCGAGATACAGAAACATCAGGCTACAAAGCCCCGCATAAAATCCAGTGATCATGGTCTGAGAAATTACAGTGTCGAATGGGATCCATCGCAGAGCACTCCGTTTTTAGAGTGCTTACAGCCACAGAAATAGACAGTCTTTGTTTCGGTTGCCTGAAAGGCTTTGGGCGTGAAGTCGCTGCCTTGGTGGCTGCCATCACAAAAGGGCTGATTTTTGCTTTTGCCACAAGAACACCAGTAATAGGTTTTTCCAGCGGTGACCTCAACGGCATAGGGTGATTTTTGTGCAATGGTTGGTTTCATGTTCATTTTCTAGTTTGAATAGTTTTGGCGGAGACGGAGGGATTCGAACCCTCGATGCGCTTTTGGCACATACTCCCTTAGCAGGGGAGCACCTTCGGCCTCTCGGTCACGTCTCCTGAACCTTTGGAAAACACTTTCTTGCGGGCGGGTTCAGCGCCGCCAAGCAACGCCTAGGATTCTAGCCCAAAGGCCTTGTGTAGGGCACGAACCGCCAGCTCCATATATTTGTCATCAATCACCACCGAAATCTTGATTTCGCTGGTGGAAATCATCTGGATATTGATGCCTTCTTTGGCTAGAGTCTCAAACATCTGACTGGCGATGCCGACGTGGCTACGCATGCCGATGCCCACCACGGACACCTTGCAAATATCTTTCGCACCCGTAATCGCCTTGGCCTGAATTTCTCCCTGGACTTTTGATTTCAGCACATCGAGTGCTTTATCGAGCTCATTGCGATGAACGGTAAACGAAAAATCAGTCTGGCCATCGTGGCTGACATTCTGAATAATCATGTCAACATCAATATTGGCCTCGGCAACCGGGCCAAGAATCTTGTACGCGATGCCAGGCCGATCAGGCACGCCCGCCACGGTGATCTTGGCCTCGTCTCGATTAAAGGCGATGCCGGAGATAACGGCTTGTTCCATGGTCTCGTCTTCCTCATAGGTGATCAATGTGCCCGATGCGGCCTCCTCGGCAAGCGGCATCTCGGGATCGGTCAGACTCGAGAGCACTCGGGTCTTAACTTTGTATTTGCCAGCAAACTCCACCGATCGGATCTGCAAGACCTTAGAGCCAAGGCTTGCCATCTCCAACATTTCCTCAAATGTTACTTTCTCTAGGCGCTTGGCCTCGGGAACGATTCGAGGGTCAGTGGTGTAGACACCATCCACATCGGTATAGATTAAACACTCATCGGCCTTTAGTGCGGCTGCAACCGCGACCGCCGAGGTATCTGAGCCTCCACGGCCCAGCGTGGTGATATTTTGATGGGCATCAATTCCCTGAAATCCGGTAATCACCACCACCGCACCCTCAGCGAGATCACGGCGCACGCGGGCATCATCAATCGACTCGATCCGGGCCTTGGTGTATGCCGAGTTGGTGGTTACTGGAACCTGCCAGCCGGTATAGCTCTTGGCCTTTACGCCAATTGCTTGCAGCGCGATCGCCAAAAGCCCAACCGATACCTGCTCACCGGTAGAGGCGATTTGATCCAGCTCGCGCGGATCAGCCCGATCGGAGATCTCTCTCGCTAAGCCCAGCAGGCGATTGGTTTCTCCTGACATTGCAGAAGGCACGACCACCACCTGGTAGCCCGCTTTTTGCCACTTGGCGATACGACGGGCGACATTTTTAATGCGCTCAATTGAGCCCATCGAGGTGCCGCCATATTTGTGGACAATTAAGGACATAGCTGTATTTTTTCCGGGATAGCCGCTAATTATCGCGCAATCCTTAAGTGGCCCCGCTCTCGCACCACGCGCCAGATCTCGGCCGATCCGGGCTCAGAGAGGTCCATCTGCGCAAAGGGCTCCCGGGCCTCCCGCAGCTGGCGCAAAAACTCGGTCAGCCGACGCGTAGGCGGGGTCGGCGCACCATGATGCTTTAACCAACCCCGAATAATCCGGGCCGCTAAGGCCTCGTCTTGCATAAACAAAAGCTCTACATTAAGCATTCCGCCTGGCAGGCGGCTTTGCTCAAGGGCCTGATCAGTCACCAGCTCCAAGAGATCCCGGGCGGTCTGCAGATGCGAGATGCTGCGACTCATCGCAGAATCTGCCCCCTCGCGAATGCTTCGCAAAATAGGCATCACCTCATGCCGAATCCGATTGCGCGCCAACGATCGGTCTGCATTGCTCGGATCCTCTACCCAGCGCAGGCCCTCAGACTGCGCGTAATCCAAAAGCGCCTGCCGGCTGTGATCAAGAAGCGGCCGCCAGCGGGTAATCATTCGGCCCTCAATCTCGGCAGAAGAAAGCCGGGTCATCGCCGAGAGGCCCTCCAGTCCCGCGCCGCGAATCCACTGCAGTAAGGCCGTCTCAATTAAGTCATCCCGGTGATGGGCAAGCAGTAGCACCGCCGCAGGCGGCAGGCACTTGGCAAAGGCCTGATAGCGATAACGCCGCGCAGCAGCCTCGAGGCCGAGGCGGCCGATCTCCGCCTCAGGAATCGCAACATGCATCACTTGTAGTGGCAGGCTCAGCTGATCACAAAACGCAATAGCCTGTGACTTGAAAGCCTCGGCTGCAGGCTGAAGCCCATGATGCACATGAATCGCTGAGAGTGAGAACAACTGCGGGAGCCTTTGCTGCATACGATGCATCAAATGCAGTAGCACCGTAGAGTCCAGCCCACCGGAGTACCCCACCACTAATGACAGTGGGGCCTGCGGAGAAAACGACATCAGCCCGCCTTTAGTTCCTTGTATTTGCCCATCTGGCGAATCCTGTCTTGGCGCGTTGCAAGCAGCGTATCGACATCCATGTTGTGAAAACTCCGCAGTGCATCGGCAATAGCGCGCTTTAAAGCATCAGCAGCCTGTGCTGGATCGCGATGCGCGCCCCCGAGTGGCTCGGTGACAATCCGATCCACCAAACCCAGTGACTTTAAGCGCGGTGCAGTAATACCCAAGGTCTCCGCTGCCTCAGGGGCCTTATCTGCGCTTTTCCAGAGTATCGAGGCGCAGCCCTCTGGTGAGATCACGGAATAAGTAGCGTACTGAAGCATCATGAGCACATCGCCTACCGCAATCGCCAAGGCACCACCCGAGCCGCCCTCTCCGATCACGATCGAAACAATCGGCACCCGCAGGCCTGCCATCACCATGAGGTTTTTGCCGATAGCCTCTGACTGTCCACGCTCCTCTGCGCCGATGCCAGGATAAGCCCCCGGGGTATCAATCAGCGTAATCACTGGTAACCTGAATTTCTCTGCAAGCTCCATGAGCCGCAGGGCTTTGCGATAACCCTCGGGACGGGGCATGCCGAAATTGCG
>RFRK01000072.1 GCA_009924525.1 Betaproteobacteria bacterium | reverse complement strand
CGCTCCTCCATTCGGGAGTATCTGTGTTCGGAAGCCATGCATGCTTTGGGCATTCCGACCACCCGAGCGCTTTCACTGGCGGCGGCTTCCTCGCCGGTGCTACGCGAGACCGTGGAGACGGCGGCCGTGGTCTGCAGACTGGCACCAAGTTTTGTTCGGTTTGGACACTTTGAATACTTTTCCTCACGACAACGCTTCGATCAGCTTGAGCGGCTTGTTCGCCATAGTGCTGAACTCTTGGGCTGCGGAGATCCGGCGGCTGGCACGCCGATACCCACCGCCGAGCTAGCACTTCATGTGTTACACGAGGTTTCCCAACGCAGCGCCAAGATGACTGCCCAATGGATGGGCGTGGGCTTTATGCACGGTGTGATGAATACCGATAACTGCTCCATTCTTGGCCTCACGCTGGATTACGGCCCTTTTGGCTTTATGGATGGCTTTAATGCCGGACATATCTGCAACCACTCCGATCATCACGGCCGCTACAGTTTTCAGGCGCAGCCACAGGTGTCACTTTGGAATTTAAGCCGGCTGGCCAATGCCCTGTATCCCTTAGTGAATGCAGTCGATCCACTGAATGCGGTGCTTGAGCACTTTAAATCTAACTACGCCAAAGAGATGGAAGGCCTGCTGAAAAAGAAATTAGGCCTAGAGTTATTGCCAGAGGCTCAGTGGAGTCCGCTACTGGATGATTTTTATTCCCTGCTGCAGTCGCAGAAAATGGACCACACGCTCGCCTTTCGCGCGCTATCAAATGATGATGGACAGGCGTTTATTGATCTTGCACCTGACCGCGAGGCCTGTAGGCCCTGGCTTAATCGCTATCAGCTGGCAGTCAATGCAAGCCTTCAGCTGCAAGGCATGTCCCCAGAGCAGCGCCTGCGGCAGATGCGGGCGATGAATCCAAAGTATGTCTTGCGCAACTGGATTGCCGAGGAAGTGATCAGTGCAGTCCGGGACCATGGCGAAACAGGGCCTTTGCATGAGGTCGCCCGAATACTGGGAAGTCCGTTTGAGGAGCATCCTGGATCTGAGCGCTACGCATCTCCGCCCCCCGAGTGGGCTCAGCATCTGTCGGTGAGCTGCTCGAGCTAATCTCGCAACAACTTTCACGGCAGGAGTTATCGATGAAATCGGATGACGAGTATAAAAAAACACTCTCTCCCATGGAGTATGAAGTTACCCGACGCAAGGCCACTGAGCCGCCTTTTACTGGCCGCTATTGGGATCACTTTGCGCAAGGTACATATCGATGCATTTGCTGTGGTCAGCCCCTTTTTGACTCGGAATCAAAATTTGATGCGGGCTGTGGCTGGCCCAGCTACTGGCAGGCTATTTCAGAAGACTGTATTCGAGAAACAAAAGACACTAGTCATTTTATGGTCCGCACGGAGATCCTATGCAGCCGATGCGATGCCCATCTTGGCCATGTCTTTGATGATGGACCCGCGCCCACTGGCCTGCGCTACTGCGTTAATTCAGCTTCGGTAAAATTCGAACCACGATGAGACTTCTTGCCGACTGGCTGCCAATCATTCTGTTTTTTGTTGTCTACAAACTCTCTGATTTGTATTGGGCAACGGCTGTCGCCATTATCGCTACCCTGGCCGTGATGGGGCTGCTACGACTAAGAGGCCATACCATTGAGGCCATGCAATGGGTGAGTCTTGCTCTGATTGTAGTTTTTGGCGGCGCCACGCTGTGGCTGCAAGACGAGCGTTTTATAAAACTGAAGCCTACCCTTCTCTATGGGCTGTTTGCAGTGGCCCTAATCGGTCCCCAGCTCCTGAATCGAACCCTGCTGATGCAAAAACTGATGGGCTCTAAGATCACAATGCCAACTCACGCCTGGGCCAAATTGAATGCCGCCTGGGGCCTGTTTTTTGCAGTGATGGGCGGCCTGAACCTTTGGGTGGCGCATGCCTTTTCCACCGACACTTGGGTGAATTTCAAACTCTTTGGCACCATTGGACTAATGGTGGTCTTCATCATCTGCCAGGCCCTGTGGATGAATCGTTTCGCGACCGCTGAATTGCCCGATGTATTAAAAGACCAGGAGCCACGATGAGCCGGCTTGCCCCGAGCATTCAGGAAATCGAGGCCCGGCTTAGAGCCGCTCTTCCCATCGATTCGATTCAGATTCGAGACGATAGTGCCAAGCATCATGGCCATGCCGGCGCTGCGGCGGGTGGGGGACATTTCCACGTCACTCTTGTTTCCAGCGCCTTTGCGGGCAAAGGCCGGCTGGCCCGGCACCGGCTTGTGTATGATCCCCTGAGCGACTGGATCCCCGCGCGCATCCACGCCCTTTCCATTGACGCGCGTGACCCTTCGGAGTCTTCATGAAATCGTTTCAAAAAACTGCACTCGGCATCGCTCTGCTCTGCGCCTCGGCAATCGCGTCCGCGCAGAATATTGCTGTCGTTAATGGCAAGCCTATTTCCCGGGCCCGGGCAGACGCCTTTGTTGCCGAACTGGTCAAACAGGGCCAGCAGGATACCCCGCAGCTGCAGGCGCTGGTGCGCCAGGAATTGGTTGACCGCGAGATCCTGGTCCAGGAAGCAGAGCGTCGTGGCTTATCAGCAAAGCCCGACGTTCGATTCCAGCTTGATAATGTACGTCAGCAGGTCTTAATTAATGCGTTGGTACAGGACCAGCTCGCCAAGGGTGGTGTAAGTGATGCGGAAGTCAAAGCCGAATATGATCGTCTTGTCAAGGGCGATGGCGGCAAAGAGTATCGGGCACGACACATCCTGGTCGAAAAGGAAGATGAGGCAAAGTCGATTATTGATCGCTTGAAAAAAGGCGCGAAGTTTGAAGAGCTCGCCAAGCAATCCAAAGATCCCGGATCGGCCTCTAAGGGCGGCGACCTAGACTGGGCCAATGCACAGTCCTTTGTCGAGCCATTTTCGAAAGCCATGGTGGCGTTAGAGAAAGGTAAATTCACTGAAGTACCGGTGCAAACGCAATTTGGCTGGCATGTGATTCGACTAGACGACACACGCACAGCCAAGCCACCCGAGTTTGACCAGGTTAAAGAGCAGCTTTCAGAGTCAATGAAGCGCAAAAAGCTGCAAGACTTCCAGCAGCAACTGAAGGCCAAGGCAAAAATTCAGTAAAGCGTGCTGCGGCGCTAGCTGATATCAACGGTCGTTCCGACCGGTGCCCAATCAAACAGCGACACGATGTCGCTGTTTTTCATTCGGATACAGCCAATCGAGCCCGGCTCGCCCATCACGGCGGTATCGGGGCTGCCGTGCAGGTAGATATATCGACGCATAGTGTCGACCTCGCCAAAGCGATTCCTCCCCGGCTCAAGGCCCGATAGCCATAAGATTCGTGTCAGGATCCAGTCGCGCTGTGGAAACTGGTCAGCAAGATCAGGACACCAAATTTCGCCGGTTTTGCGACGGCCTACGAAGACTGTATTCCATGCGGAGCCAGCGCCGATCTTTGCCCGGATTTGGTGTCTGCCCTGGGGAGTCTGATAGCTGCCCTGCTGCTGGCCCACGCCATTTTTTGAACTCGAAATCAAGGTCTGCATCACTACTGTGCCTGCAGCATCCGGAGCCCAGCGCAGGCCGCCCTCTAGAGACTCCGGGGCCAGCCGAAGCAGCGTGAGCGTCTGGGCCTGAGTTGAAATTCGAATGTGATAGTCCGGGGCCATAGGCAAGTGGATTGCTGCCTTTAATCCGCCAGCTGCGACTTTGAAAACCCACGCCGACGCGCAAAAAACGCCTGTAGCAGCGATCCGCAGGCATCGGCCAAGACACCACCGCGGGCAGAAGCATGGTGATTTAAGCGATGTTCATCAAAAAGCTTCATCACGCTCTCCACTACCCCGGTCTTCGGATCCGCTGCTCCGTAGATAACGTGGGATATCCGGGAATGAAATATTGCCCCCGAGCACATCGCACAGGGCTCAAGCGTCACATAAAGCGAACAGCCCGCAAGCCGGTAATTGCCCAGATGCCGCGCGGCAGCTCGCAAGGCCATGACTTCTGCATGCGCAGATGGATCGTTGAGACGAATAGGCTGATTAAAGCCGCTGCCAATCACAGCCCCATCCTTTACGACGACCGCGCCGACTGGCACTTCGCCGGCGGCATCGGCCTGCCTTGCCTGCTCGAGCGCAAGGCCCATAAAGTATGAGTCGGTATCGTCTGCCATGGTAGTGATCGGCCCTGGGCCTTGATGCCGGTCCGGAGGACACCGGCCACAAAGGTATGGCCTTAAGCGGTGCTCGCTTTTCTAAGAATGGAATAGAGCTGATCCTTTAGGAGCAACTTTTCTTTTTTCAGGACCTCAATCTCCTCGTGAGTGCCTGGCGCGATATGGCTCTCCATATTCTTAATTTTTTGATCAAGGTTATTGTGCTTATCGAATAATCGCGTGAAGTGGTAGTCGGTGGTTTTAAGCTTGGTAATGAGATCTCGATACTCAGGAAACATTGCGAACCCCCCGGCCGTAAGAAGCCGAAAAAAATCGGAAAATGACGGTCTCTGATTCTAGCCGAGCACTCTGGGGTAGCCCCTGCTTGGCGGGAAGCAGATCAACTACCACGGTGGGGTTAACGACCGACCGCCCAGCCGAGCCGATCATGGCGATTCGGTTAAGATTAGGCCGTGCGATCTAGTTGCCGTCAGAAGGGCCCCTACCGGCCATGAGTCCGTGCCGATGTGCAGTGATCGGGGTTGGCTATCTCGGTCGTTTTCATGCCCAAAAATATGCCCAACTGCCCGCCGCTGAGCTGGTGGCAGTTGTTGACGCTGACTTTGCTCGGGCGGAAGAGGTTGCCGCCGAATTTCCAGGCTGCAAGGCACTGCGATCACCTCATGAACTCCACGAAATTATTGATGCAGTAAGCATAGCTGTACCGACTCAGCTGCACTTTGCTACCGCGAAACCATTTCTGGAAAAGGGCATTCATGTCCTGCTCGAGAAGCCGATGACGGTTACGATCAAAGAGGCTGAGATCTTAAACCAGATAGCGACAATGTCGGGCTCAATTTTTCAGATTGGCCATCTCGAGAGATTTAATCCCGCTTTTCTCGCGTTCCGTGAGCACCCTGTCAATCCGGTGTTTATCGAGTCACATCGTCTCGCTCCCTATAAACCGCGAGGAGCAGATGTAAATGTAGTGCTCGATCTGATGATTCACGATGTTGATATTATTTTGCATATGGTTAATTCCGACATCACTTCAATAGCCGCCAGTGGCGCAAAAATTCTCTCTCCAACCTTGGACATCGTAAATGCTCGAATTGAGTTTAGGAACGGCTGCGTAGCGAATGTCACCGCAAGTCGGGTGAGCCAAAAGACCGAGAGAAAGATGCGTATTTTCGCCGATCAGTCTTACCATACACTTGACTTCCAAGAGCGCCGACTTCGCAGGTATCGGCTAAGTGAGAAGGAGCAGCTCCCGGGTATCCCAGAGATTGCGTCGGAGGAATTTTCCTTTGAGCAGTCGGACGCCCTTAAAATCGAAATCGAGTCTTTTCTCAGGGCGATTCGGGGAGAATCGTCGGTGCCAGTTACAGGCAGTGACGGCCAAAGAGCACTTGAGGCGGCCATTGCAATTACTGAGCGCGTCCATGACCGGCTTGACGCGCGTGAGAAGTTTAAACCTGGATTCAGAGGAGAGGCAAATTGATTCCGATGGTTGATCTGCGAACGCAGTACCATTCCCTAAAAGAAGAGATCGACAGTGCGGTTCTGCAAACGCTGGAGGCGACACAGTTTATTCTGGGCCCAAATGTCCACAAGCTTGAACAGGAAATTGCTCTGCATCTCGCAGTCCCACATGTCATCAGTTGTGCTTCAGGTACGGACGCGCTGCACCTTGCCTTAGCCGCGCTCAAGCTTGGCCCCGGTGACGAGGTCATAACAACGCCTTTCACCTTTATTGCTACCGCGGAAGCCATCGCCTACGTTGGGGCGACTCCTGTCTTTGTGGATATCGACCCAAGGACTTTTAATATCGATCCGGCTCGTGTCGCGGAATCCGTGACCGAAAAGACTAAGGCGGTCATCGCGGTCCATCTCTTCGGCCAGCCGGCAAACGTTCATGAACTCATGGAAATTTGCTGTCAGCATCGGCTTTGGCTTATAGAAGACTGTGCCCAATCGTTTGGTGCGACGGTAGGAGGCAAAGCAACGGGAAATTTTGGGGTGATTGGATGCTTTAGTTTTTTCCCCAGCAAAAATCTTGGTGGCTATGGCGACGGCGGTGCGATTACTGCCTTAACGGAGGAGCATAAGCAGTCATTGCTCGCTCTTCGGAACCATGGCAGTTACAGCCGCTATTACCATGACATGATTGGCTATAACAGTCGACTCGATGAGATACAAGCAGCCATTCTTCGGGTAAAGCTAAAGCACATTGAACGCTTTAATAAAGAACGTCGACGCGTCGCCTATCGATACAACGAGCAATTGAAAGGGCTTCAAGTCCAAACGCCGTATGAGGATGGACTCGGCCACCATGTCTATCATCAATACACGATTCTTACCAAGGATCGAGAAAAAATCTCTGCGGCGTTGCAGCAGCACCAAATTGCAAGCGCGGTTTACTATCCTGTGCCCTTGCATCGGCAGAAGGCGTTCGGTACTCGGTACGCAAGTCTCTCCCTTCCGAATGCCGAGGCGGTCAGCCAAGAATGCCTCTCGCTACCCATCTATCCAGAAATGACAAATAGTCAAGTAGATGAAGTTGCTCAAGCGATACGCCAGGCTCTAAGACACTAAGCTACTCGTGACGACCCGTACGAATAATGCCTCGCTTGCTTGAGGCAATAAAGGCGACAAAACGATCGACCTCATCGTATCGTTCACGCAACGCGTTGATCTCACGGTCCTCAATGGGGTGTCCGCGACGATGAACCAAAAGCTTAAAAGCCTTTTCCAGGCCCTGAATGACTTCCACCGGCATTCCGCGCCGCTGCAAACCAATCTTATTAATGCCGATCGCTCGGGCATAGTTTCCCGTAGCAAGAATATAAGGTGCAAGATCCCGATTCAGCGCCGCGCCCATGCTCGTGAACGCATGTGCACCAACCCTGCAAAACTGATGTACCAAGGTAAATCCGCCGAGCGTTACGCCATCGCCGACATGAACATGGCCCGCAAGCGAGGCGTTATTTGCAAAGATTACGTGGTCGCCCACTTGACAATCGTGGGCGATATGGCAGTACGCCATGATGAAGTTATTGTGACCAATTCGGGTCACACCGCCGCCTCTTGGGGTTCCACGGTGAGCAGTAACCCCTTCGCGAATGACGTTGTGATCGCCAATGACGAGCTGCGTGGGCTCATCCCGATAAGAGACGTCCTGAGGGGGCTGACCCAAACTAACAAACGGATAAATCTTACAGTGTTCGCCAATCTTTGTTCTCCCCGAAATTACAACGTGGGGACCAATCCAGGTGCCCGATCCAATCTGGACGTCGGGGCCGATTACCGCAAACGCCTCAACGGTAACATTCTGACCGAGAGATGCCTGATCGGAGATTTGAGCGAGGGGATGAATCATTGGGTTCGAAAAATTAATACGGGATCATACATTAGACGCGAGCGGGGCATCTAATGAGCCGCAGTCTAATCAACCTCTCTGTTCTTGGCGGCCTCAAACTCGGTTGGATGGTTTCATTCCTGCCGCTAGGAGGGCAGCGGTGGCTCGGCAGGCTCCTTGGCGATGCTCTCTTCTACCTTGCAAAACCTAGGCGTTTGGTGGTTGAACGAAACTTGAACCTCTGTTTTCCGGAGATGACTAGAGCGAATCGCCGACTACTGGAGAGGCAGTTTTTTCGAAACGTTGGCATCGCGTTTATCGATTTATTTTGGTTGTGGAGAGTTGATCGCTCGACACTCATTCGGCGAATTACAATTAAAGACATCAATATCTTCTTAGAAGCAAAACGCGCAGGACCAAAGAAGAAGCAACCAATAATTATTTTCGCCCCTCACTTCCTTGGTCTGGATGCCGGCGGGGCTCGGCTTCAGCTTGAGGACCGACTGGTTTGTATTTATTCAAAACAGACC
>RFRK01000071.1 GCA_009924525.1 Betaproteobacteria bacterium | reverse complement strand
GCAAATACAAAAATCGAAAATGCGCCGAGCCGATGCAGCAGCGTGTAGGCAATATCAATGCCCACCCGATCGCCTCGGCCACCTGGGCCACGACGCTCTGCCGGTGCGAAACGCTCAAGCGGCAGAATCACCAAGGCCATCAGCACTAGCTCAAAGCCACCAATCAGAAACCATTCCGTGAAATCAAATGCCTCATCGATGTAGGCCAGTCCATCAAGGGCAGACAGCATGGGCAGCACAACACCCTCGAATAAAGCGGCATGTAATTCAGCGAAGGCTTCAATAAGCTGATCAATCATCGGACCGATCGCCCCCGCGAGAGGCTTGCCTGCGGCAGAAGTTCAAAGCAAAAGCCGCTGGCTTTCAGGCCTGCGATCAACAGATCGAGCATCGGCGCGTAAGGATCGCTGCGCGACCAGATACCAAGGTGAGCCATCAAAATATCGCCGCTTCGGATTGAACGCAGGGCCTGATCCAAGAGCATCCGATTGGGATAACGATCACTGGGCAACTCATCGCCCAGAAAACCCGCGGGGCTCCAGTGAATATGTGCATAACCGCAGGCTTTTGCCGCACGTAAGGTCTCGGGAGTGGTAATGCCGCCTGGCGCACGCCATATGGGATCTAACTGCCGGCCAGTGAGCCGTTCGAACTGACGGCCAACGCGGTTTAGCTCCTCGCAGAAGTCGTCTGCACTCAGGCGGATCAGCTGTCCGGCCTGCTCTCCAAACTGCGGCCTATAACGAATCACTCCAGCCTGATCCGCCAGGATGCGGCCATGACGCCAGGTGTGGCTGCCAAAGCCATGGCCCTCTGCGGTTCGCGCCTGCCAGTAAGCCCTCCAGCTCTCCTCTAAGGCATGATCACCACGAAACGTCTTTTCGTTAGCAAGAAAAAACGTCGCCTTCACTTGATGCTTCTGCAAAATCTGTGCGATCAGCTCAGCACTCTGCATCCCTCCTGTATCAAGGGTCAAATAAAGCGGCTTGGCGCAGCTTGCGGGGGTCTGCGATATCGCGCGATGCGGCCACGTCATGACCCAGACACTCAAGCAAATGCCAGCCAGAACGCCGACGGACTTGATCATGCGATTAAAGAAGGTCTGCCCGATCATGCAGATAGACCCCATGGGGTGATTTGCCAACAGTGACGCGCTTTACGACCTTTGATTGATCCAGGTCGACCAAGGCAACCGACCGGGTCCAACGCTGTGTGACCCAGAGCTGCTTGCCCGAGCGATGAATATCCATACAATCCGGCCCACCCGAGACCCGGATCTCGGCCTCGATCTTCAGCGTGCTCATGTCGATCTTGGACAGGGTATTGGCAACCCGATTGGTGACCCAGAGATGGCGTTGATTACCTTGGTTACGAAAGGCATGGGCGCCATCGCCGGTTTTGATGGCGGCAACCAGACGCGGGCCTGCCGAATTTCCGATTCGTGGCTCAATCACCTGGACATTGTTTTCGCCCATACAGCCCACAAAAACGAGTTTTGAATCTGGAGATATAGCTACCCCAGCCGGTAGCCGGCCGGTTTTCATACGCCAGAGCACGACAAGCTTTTTTAGATCGATGGCCACCAGTTCATCGGATTCCTGCAGGGTGCAAAAAACCACCCGGCTGTCTTCAGTAAAGACCAGATGGCTCGGGGTCTTCGCAAGGTCAAATCGACTAAGCAATTTCAACGACAACTGATCACCACTGTTGCTACGACGATAGACATCGACATGATCAAGCCGATTGGCGCAGGTTACAAAGATGTTCTGATCCGGGGAAAAACCAAGGTGATAGGGATCAGCAATACCCTGCATAGACATCATGACTTTACCGCTAGCTGGATCCAGAAAAGTAAGCGAATCTGACATCGCATTGCCAATGACGACCTGTCGATTATCTGGGGTGGGATAGAGGTGATGCGGTTCTTTGCCGGTCGAAACGCGTGTGATGACCTTGTGCGTGATCGGATGAATCAGCGAAACATCTGCATCGCGTGAATTCAGCACGATAATGGGATATTGAGTCGAGGCTGCGGATGCCTCCTGGCCAGTTTCTTTGCCGGCCGATGCCGCGCGGGCAACAGACTGGGCAGCCATACCGGCAGCGCCAATTGCAGTCGATAGCGGCCAGGCGGCCGCGCAAGAAGAGGCTGCCGCAATTAGTCTGCGGCGCAAAAGCTGTTCTGAATTCATTGGCCCGGATTATCGCCTTATTCCTGAAGGGCCGCCCATGCCTTCTGTAGGCGCTTCACGGATACAGGCATTGGTGTTTTTAATTCTTGTGCAAACAACGCAACCCGGAGTTCTTCAACCATCCATCTAAATTCAATCATGCGATCTGGCCAAGGCCCTCGGTGCTGCGCAGCCCACCTCCAGAGTCCAGCCTCGACTAAGGCCACCTCGGCCGCCCAGCGCTGATCACGGGCCGAATCGGCACGGCATTTCTCAATACGCGAAGCCATCGCCTTTAAATAACGTGGCAGGTGGGCCGCGCGGTCGGGCGGAATCGCCGTCATGAAATCTTTCGCTAGCAGCCGGCCAAACTGCGCCTCAAGATCTGCCTGGGTAGCACGAAAAGCCTTCAGCCCTGCAAGTTTTTTTTGCAGGCTTGCGGCCTCCGTGAGCACTGCTGCCAGCCAACGCAAAAGCTCCTGGCCAATCAGCATCACCCGCGGACGGCCCGCGGCAAGCCGCGCTTGAAAGTCTTCATCCGATTGCGGCAGCCCGTCGGCAAGAAATACGCGACTGATCACTGCAGCCTGAAACTGCGCAATCAGCTGCTCGTGACTGCCAAAGCTGCTGTAGGCGATTCCGATCTCTCTGCGGCTATTGATCTCCTTCTCTAGGGCCTTGAAAGCCTCTTTCGCGCCGCTCACGAATCGACCCATCCATTGCTCACGGCCCATTCCTCCGGGGCGCGACTCGGGCTGCTCTCGGCTTAATCCCAGCTCAGCCAGCAGCAGCTCGTATTCACGGCCTTCAGCAAGCCTGCGGCCATGGGGATCCAGCACCCGAATATTCATCCGACAGTGTGGGCTTAGGCCATCGAGCTTGAATTCATCCCGACGCACGGGGACACCTGTCTGCTGGGCGATGTCTTTCGCGATTGCCGTAATCAATGGCGTTGTGCCAGCACGATCCGCCCACCGCTGGCAGAAGGCCTCGGCATACTCGGGCAAAGGCACGCAATGCCGGCGGATTCGTTGCGGCAGGCTTTTCAACAGCCCCTGCACCTTCTCGCGCAGCATGCCCGGCACAAGCCACTCCATCGGCACCGGATCAAGCTGGGTGAGCTTCTCGGCAGAAGTCAGCAGCGTCACACCATCGCGGGCATCGCCTGGCTCAAAGTGATATTCCAATGCAAAAGATTCTTCACGCGGGCCCTGCCGATGGACCTTAGGAAATTGGTCGGTCGTAATACCCGCGGCCTCATGTCGCATGAGGTCTTCTTTCTTTAAACAGAGTAAGTCTGGATTCTGTTTGACTGCCTGCCGATACCAGGCATCAAAACTGTCCGCATCTGCGACCGTCGCGGGAATCTGTTGATCGTAAAACGCGAACAATAGGTGCTCATCGACCAGAATATCCGGACGACGGGATTTGTGCTCGAGGGCCTCGATTTCGCGAATACGACTACGATTCACAGTGAAAAACCGGTGGCCGCAGTCCCAGTCCTGCTCCACCAGGGCCTGCCGAATAAAGATCTCGCGTGCTTCTTGCTGCTGTGATTCGCCCAGCTGGGCCCAGGCTACCTTGCGCCGCTGAATTACCGTCAGACCATACAGTGTCGCCCGCTGATAACCGACCACTCGGCCCGAATTTTTCTCCCAGTGGGGCTCAGCAAAACTTCTCTTTAAGAGGTGGGCAGCACTGTCTTCGAGCCACTCCGGTTCAATGGCTGCAATCGTGCGTGCAAAAAGCCGCGATGTCTCGATCTGCTCGGCAGCCATTAGCCAGCGCGGCGGCTTTTTTGCCAGCAATGACCCCGGCCAAATCAGAAACTTCACATCATGGCAGCCCTGCCAGATGGGCTCATCCGGTGCGCGACAGCCAACATTTGAGAGCAGGCCAGCAAGAATCGAAAGATGGATCGCCGACTCCGAGGCCGGCTGCTGATTCGGCCGCCAGTGCAACTCTGCTGCCAGCTCGCAGAGCTGCTGATGGACTTCGCGCCACTCACGAATCCTTAGCGGCGACAAAAACTCACTACGCAGGGACTGATCGAATTTACGATTTGACTCGCGAGATACGGCTAAAGCTTCAATGTGCTGCCACAGCTTGAGTAAAACAATAAACTCACTGCGTGGATCCCCAAATCGCGCATGAGAGCGATCTGCCAAAGCCGCCTGATCCTGGGGCCGCTCACGCGGATCTTGCACCGACAGCGCTGACGCGATGATCAGAACCTCCGAGAGTGCACCGAGCTGATGGCCCTGAATCAACATCCGGCCGATTCGCGGATCAACGGGCAGCCGGGCCAGCGTGCGGCCGACCTCGGTCAATCCGCCCGCCTGATCAATTGCATTGAGCTCGCGCAGCACCATCAGACCGTCTGCAATCGCTTTGCCGGATGGCGGATCCACGAAGGGGAACTCACGAATATCAGGCAGGCCCAGTGCCTTCATTCGAAGCATGACGGCCGCGAGCGAACTGCGATGAATCTCGGGGTCTGCAAATGCTGGCCGCTGTTGAAAATCCTGCTCATCGTAGAGCCGAATGCAAACGCCATCCGCAAGCCGACCGCAGCGGCCCATGCGCTGATTGGCCTGGGCCTGAGGAATAGGCTCGATCTGCAGCTGCTCGACCTTGGCCCGATAGCGGTAGCGCTTCACCCGGGCTAAACCGCTATCCACCACATAGCGAATACCGGGCACCGTCAAGGAAGTCTCCGCCACATTCGTAGCCAGCACCACGCGACGGCGGCCGGAATTGCGAAAGATTTTTTCTTGGTCCGACTGCGACAGGCGGGCGTACAGCGGAAGCACCTCAGTGGCCTGGCGGCCTGACTTTGCAAGCAGGCTCGCCGCGGATCTTCCGCGCAGCTCATCAGCCACCGCCTTGATTTCACGCTCACCCGGAAGGAAAACCAAAATATCGCCTGGTCCCTGACCATTCCAATCCCTTTCACACTCCTCGACTCCGGCGACCACGAGATCCACAAGATCCGAATCCGTCGATTCGGCGGGCCGCCACCGGACTTCGACGGGAAACATTCGGCCGGAAACTTCGATGACTGGGGCAGGCTGATCTTGCCGGCCGAAATGCCGAGCGAAGCGCTGTGCATCGAGCGTTGCTGAGGTGATGATCACTCGCAGATCGGGCCGCTTCCCCAACAGGTTTTTCAAGTAGCCCAGCAGGAAATCAATATTCAGGCTACGCTCATGGGCCTCGTCCACAATGATCGTGTCATAGGCTCTGAGCATTGGATCTTTTTGGGTCTGGCTGAGCAAAATGCCATCGGTCATCAGCTTGATCGGCACGCCCGCTCGGGATCGGTCCTGAAATCGAATCTGATAGCCCACCGCAGCCTCGGGGCCATCACCACACTCAGTCTGCAGCTCCTGGGCGATTCGTCGGGCCACGGTGATCGCCGCCAGCCGACGGGGCTGGGTATGGGCAATGGTCTTTCCATTCGCGCCCCGGCCTATGGAGAGGGCGATTTTTGGTAATTGGGTCGTTTTTCCGGATCCGGTCTCACCACAAACAATCACCACGGGATGGTCTCGGATCGCCTGCGCTATCACCTCCCGGTGCGCGCTCACCGGAAGAGATTGCGGGAACTCAATGTGCATTGGAAAAATTATAATCAGGCCATGAGCGCAAACCCGAGCCGCCTGCCGGCCGCAAGGACTCCCCCACCTGAGGCATCAGGCCAACTCTCGGACCCAATCGGCTTTGTTTCTTGGCTGCGGACCGTAGCCCCCTATATCCACGCCTTTCGAAACAAGACCTTCGTGATTGGCTTTCCCGGTGAATTGGTGAAATCCGGCCATCTGGAAACGCTGGTCCACGATGTTGCGCTGCTTGCAGCGATGGGCATGAGGATTGTGCTGGTACATGGCAGCCGGCCCCAGGTCCAGGAGCAACTCACGCTGCGTCAGATCGAGAGCCGATTCAGTAATGGACTGCGCATCACCGATAAGCCCTCGCTTGAATGCGCCAAAGAAGCTTCAGGCGAATTGCGCCTTGATATTGAGGCAGCGTTTTCCGCGGGCCTGCCCAACACCCCGATGGGCAACGCCCGAATTCGGATCATTAGCGGCAACTTTGTTACGGCCCGGCCGGTCGGCATCGTGGATGGGATCGACTTCGAAAACACTGGCGTCGTGCGCAAAGTCGAATCCGAGGCGATTCGAGATGCCTTAAATAGCGGCGCTCTGGTGCTGCTTTCTCCGTTGGGCTTTTCTCCCACCGGAGAGGCCTTTAACTTATCGATGGAAGATGTCGCAGCCAGCGTTGCGGTCAGCCTAGACGCAGATAAGCTCATTTTTATGGCGGAAGACAACGGTGTGCCTGCTGATCAGGGCAGGCGGCTCACCGAAATCTCAGAAGATGATGCAGAGGCAACCATCGCCCGCTCCGGCCTGCATCCCGATGCGGCATTTACGCTTGAGCATGCCTTGCGGGCCTGCCGTGGCGGCGTTGAGCGAGCTCATATTGTTCCCTTTCATCAAGATGGGGCCCTGCTGCTCGAGCTCTTCACACACGACGGTATTGGCACCATGATCGTTGAGGAGACCTTGGAGGCGCTCAGGGCTGCGAATATTGACGATGTCGCTGCGATTGTTTCGTTGATCGAACCTCTGGAATCTGATGGGACTTTTGTGAAGCGCGGCCGGGCGAAAATTGAGCGGGATATCGATCGGTTCACCGTTATTGAACATGACGGCGTGATCTTTGGCTGTGCGGCCCTCTATGCCTTTCCGAAATCCACCATGGCGGAGCTGGCCTGCCTGATGGTTAAGCCCGAGACTCAGGGCCAGGGCGATGGCGAGCGGCTTTTAAAAAGTATCGAGCAGCAGGCCCGCCAGGCAGGCATGAAACAGTTGTTCGTGCTGACCACGCGAACCGCCCACTGGTTTTTAAAACGCGGATTCACCAGTGGCACGGTCGAGCAGCTGCCTAAGCTTCGTAAAGAGGCCTACGACTGGGCCCGTAAATCCCAGATCTTGATCAAGACGCTGTAGCGAGACGCCGTTTACTCAGAAGGGCTGAGCAGCCGAGAGAACGGGCCGCCACCGAGCTCACTGAACTCTGCAAGGATCATCGGCGCCTCGTTTGGCGATTCGTGCAGACGATCCATCACTTGATCGGAGGCCTGAATCAGGCCATCAATGTAATTGGCCGCCTTGCAGTCCCGGTGGGCAAACTGCATATGCCAGTCTTGAAAGAGCCGCACCGGAATCGACGTGTCGGCCAACACTTTGATGTCATGATGACGGGCATCCTTGCGAATTGAATTCCAGATCCTCTGCAACGGAAGATTCGGGCCCTCGATCCATTGAAAGAACATGCCCCGATCAAATACCAACACACCAGTGACGCCCTCATCGCGATTGCGGGCGCGCGAGCCCGCCAAAAGGTACAGCAGGTCCAGCTCAGTGAATCCTACTGAGGCCTTACTGTGATAGACGATGGTCGATAAGGTGGTCACACCAACTCCCGGAGTTACGCCGCATGCTGAGAGTATGACCAATGCCGATCAATTGCAATTCACAAAACAGAAATTCGCTTAATCCTTTTGTCGAATCACAGGGCACCAAGACTGTCCATTAAAGGCCATGGCACACCAGAAGTCTGGGACAAATTGAAACTCTTCAATCCAAAGTAATGTAGAAAATGGTGTAGCAATATTGTCCATGTCAATCACCGCATGGGCCGTAGCGCCTGAAAACTGCATGGCTTGGGACGTTACCTGGGTAGAGATCCACTTCAACGGGCAACGCTCGGGATAATGCGGAATGCGCCAATGATTTTCTCTGCCTAACTGATCAGGACAAAGCACTGCGCTAAGCCGCGACAGAATCGCAGTCACCCGCTCAAATGAAATTTGGGAAAAATCCCACAAACTGTATTGCGCATCGCAAGACATCAGCCGCCCACCCTGCTCTGCCAGCGCATTAAACCGCGGCGGCAGCATCGGCGAAACCCGCAGATCGGGCTGATTCGGCAGGAGACTGCCCAGAGGTACCGCTCGATCCTGAACCCAGCGGGCCGCCATCCGTGCGGCAAGCCCAGCAGCGGGGTGGTCGCGCTGTGCCTCGATCATCGCCAGTAAGGCGGGTACCGAAGGATGCCAATGAAAAGTTTCCGATG
>RFRK01000008.1 GCA_009924525.1 Betaproteobacteria bacterium | reverse complement strand
GGGGGTCTATCGGGTCCGCAGTGCCAAAGAGACCTTGCAGACCTCAAGTCCGTCGATGGATATCTCGAAGGCCTCAAATTTTGAGCGATTTATTTTTCAAATGACAGGCAGTGATGGTATTGCGACCTCTGGGCTCTGGCAGACACTGGGCGAAACGGGCCAGTTTGATTTGCGCAGTCTGCAGCCCCATGCCTGGGCCCGAGTCCAAGAAAGCGGCATGGTCTCTGGCCGAAGTACGCACGCCAATCGTCTTGAGACCATTCGTGATCTTGATCAGCGTTATCGTCGGGTCATTGATACCCACACTGCCGATGGCGTGTGTATTGGCCGCCGCTACTTAGAGCCCGGTGTGCCGATGATTTGCTTGGAGACGGCCCAGCCGGCGAAGTTCGAAGAGAGTATTCTCGAGGCCCTCGGCCGGCCGGCGCCGCGACCCCCAGGCCTTGAGCAGCTGGAGTCGCTGCCACAGCGTGTGCAGAACATCAGCCAGGACGTAGAGGCTCTCAAGCGCTTTATTGAGCAGCATGCATTGCAATGAAAACCGCTGATGAGGCCCTTCAGATCCTGGTCTCCTCGATGCGGCCCATCACGGAGACGGAGCGTATCCCGGTCGTTGATGGATTAGGCCGCGTGCTTGCAGAGCCGGTGATCTCGCCCATTGATGTGCCGGCTTATGACAACAGCCAGATGGACGGCTATGTGGGCGTCGCAGTGGAGATGAACAATGCATTGGCCCCACTGCCGGTATCACAGCGCATTGCGGCTGGCCACCCGGGCGCGCCTTTAGCGGCTGGGACAGTCGCCAGAATTTTTACCGGGGCAGCGATCCCGCAGGGTGCCAACGCGGTTGTGATGCAGGAGCAGACCCGGTCCGAAGGCGAAAACAGCATTCGGCTTTTACAGCCAGTGATGCCCGGCCAGAACATTCGGCCCAAGGCCGGTGATCTTCATCGTGGCCAAGTGATTCTGGAGAGGGGCCGACGTCTATCGGCGGCTGATATAGGCCTTTGCGCGTCGGTCGGGCTGGCCCAAGTGTCAGTGATTCGCAGGCTGCGGGTGGCGGTATTTTCATCGGGTGATGAGTTGCGACAGCCCGGCGAGTCGCTGTCGTTTGGCCAGATTTATGACAGTAACCGCAGGATGATTCTGGCCTTAGTTCAGGGCGTAGGCTGCACACCAGTGGATATGGGCTGCCTGCCGGATCAGCTCTCGATCACGCGTGATCGTTTGCAGCAGGCGGCGAGTCAATGTGATGCGTTGCTCACCTGTGGCGGTGTCTCAGTGGGCGAAGAGGACCATATCAAGGCTGCGATCACAACTTTGGGCA
This sequence comes from Betaproteobacteria bacterium, assembly GCA_009924525.1. GTDB lineage: Bacteria > Pseudomonadota > Gammaproteobacteria > Burkholderiales > Burkholderiaceae_A > Lacustribacter. The sequence continues at coordinate 27,459 of RFRK01000008.1, read as the reverse complement.
CACTTGATTTATGGAAGGTTGCTATTAAACCCGGCAAGCCTTTTGCGTTTGGCCGAGTGGGTGAGGCGGTCTTGATGGGTATGCCGGGAAATCCTGTTGCCGCCTGGGTTACCTTTTGTTTGTTGATTCGGCCGGCCCTACTGACCCTTGCGGGATCCCGGGTGAATCCCCCGGTAGGCTTAAGGCGACCCGCCGCTTTTGAGTGGCTGCAGCCCGATAGCCGTCAGGAATATCTGAGGGGCTGGCTGGATCCGCAGGGTGGTGTGCGCATCCACGAGCGACAGAATTCGTCGGTGCTTTCATCGGTAACCGAATCCGCAGGCTTGGTGGAAATACCGGCCTCAACCCCGGTACGTGCGGGTGAAAGTGTGAGGTTTATTCCCTACACTGAGCTTCTTCACTAAACCGACAATTTTTTGGAATTGCACGCTCATGAGAATTCGACTCCGGCTTTTTGCATCGCTTCGAGAGCAGACTGGCGTCGAAGACGAGTGGGTTGATCTGCCAGCAGGGATCCAATCACTGGCAGAGTTGCGAACGCATCTGCGGTCACGGGGCCCGTCCTGGGCAGATGCCTTAGACGCAAAGCGTGCCGTGCGGGGAGCGATTAATCAGCGTATGGCAGGCGAGAACGATGCGATTTCCGAGGGTGATGAGGTTGCATTTTTTCCGCCCGTCACTGGGGGCTAGGGTGTCATGAGTGCCTTAGCCGACTGCCGTATTCGTATTCAAATCCAGCAAGAGCCTTTCGATGTTGGCCTGCAGACACGACTTCTGCGTGCCACTGCCGATGGACAGCTGGATCGCCGCGTGGGCGCTGTCGCGAGTTTTGTTGGCACCGTACGCGATCTCAACGAGGGTGATGTAGTTAAGGTGTTGAACCTTGAGCACTATCCGGGCATGACAGAGTCGGCGATCGCAGAAATTATTAAAGACGCGCAGCAGCGTTGGCCGCTTTATGCGATCTCAGTGATTCATCGAATCGGACCGCTTCGACCGGCCGATGAGATTGTATGGGTGGGCGTGGCCAGCGCCCATCGGGAGGCGGCACTTGCAGCCTGCGCTTTTGTGATGGATTTCTTAAAGTCCCGGGCTCCCTTTTGGAAAAAAGAAGAGCTCAATGCAGGCAGCCGTTGGGTCTCTGCCCGAGATTCCGATGAGGAAGCACTCAAGCGCTGGTAATGATCAGTGGATCTTGAGCTGCGGCTGAGCGGAAGTTTTTCTGAAGTCGATCTGGCCCTGTGGAATGGGCTGCTGAAGCTTCAGCCCGAGCCGACTCCATTTCTGTGCTGGGAGTTTCTTAGCGCCCTTGAGCATACCGGCTGCACCACCGCCAAGACGGGCTGGCAGCCGCTGCCTTTAACTGCCCTGGATTCCGAAGGCCGCATCGTGGCTGCGGCCCCGGCTTACTTGAAGGGCCATTCCTATGGCGAATATGTCTTTGATTGGGCATGGGCTGATGCCTACAGCCGAGCGGGACTGAACTACTACCCCAAGCTTGTAGTGGCCAGTCCGTTTTCGCCAATTGTGGGATCGCGGCTGCTGGCTGCCCCGGACCAGCCAGAACTTCGACGGCAGCTGCTCGCCGCAATTCGCAGCCATGCGCAATCCATGGGCCTGTCTTCTGCCCATGTGCTTTTTGCTGCAGCCGAGGATCTCCAGGCGATGCGGGAGGAGGGCTGGCTAATTCGCGAGGGGGTGCAGTTCCATTGGCATAACCCCGGCTACGGCAGCTTTGAAGATTATCTGGCCGCTTTGGCTCAGCCGAAGAGAAAAAAGATTCGGGCTGAGCGTCGCAAAGTGCAGCAGCAGGGCGTGCACACGCGGATCGTCCAGGGCGGCGATATCGCGGTCGAGGAGCTCGCTTTTTTCTATCGTTGTTATGACCAGACTTATCGCGAGCATCATTCGACACCGTACCTATCGATGACATTTTTTCAGCATGTTTTGGATGTGCTGCCTGATGCGGTGGTGCTGTGCATTGCTGAACGCGGAGATCGTCCGATTGCCGCATCATTTTTTATTCGCGATGCGGGGGTCCTTTACGGCCGTTACTGGGGCGCGATTGAGCGGGTGGACTGCTTACATTTCGAGGTGGCGTATTACGCGCCGATTCAATGGGCAATCGCGCAGGGCATTCAGCGGTTTGAAGGTGGTGCGCAGGGGGAGCACAAGCTGGCCCGGGGCTTTACACCCGTCAGGACCTTCTCAGGCCATTGGCTCAGTGAGCCGGCTTTCGGTGATGCAGTGGCGAGATTTCTGCAACGCGAAACGCGGGGGGTTGAGGCCTATGTCGATGAGCTCGAGGCCCGCAATCCCTTCAGGGGGGCGTAAATCTGCCGACCGCTGAATGCACTGATGAGCGGGCGTGGCGTCCAATGTCTTGAATTCCGCAGCCCGCGCCCCCAACTCCTTGTCAGACGTGGCGACCGCCACAACAGAATTGGATGAAATCTGAACATGAGAACCGACAAGCTCACCACCGCCTTTCAGCAGGCCTTATCCGACGCCCAGAGCCTTGCTGTGGGCTACGACAGCCCCACGCTTGAGCCCTTGCATGTGCTGGCTGCCTTGCTCGGTCAAGAACAGGCTGCAACACGATCTCTGTTAGCCCGCGCCGGGGCCAATCTGCAAAAGCTTAGCCAGGCGGTGAACGCGGGCTTGGAGGGGCTGCCGAAGGTCTCAAAGCCTGAGGGGCAGGTGTCTGTTGGATCAGAGCTCGTTAAGCTTTTTAATCTGACGGATCGCGAGGCACAGAGCCGGGGCGATCAGTTCATCGCGAGCGAGTTATTTTTGCTGCCGCTTGCGGACGACAAAGGGATTGCCGGCCGGCTGCTGCGTGATAGCGGGCTAACAAGAAAAAATCTTGAGCTCGCGATTCAGGCAGTCCGTGGGGGCCAGTCGGTAGACTCTGCAGAGGCGGAAAGCCAGCGGGAGTCTTTAAAAAAATACTGCATTGATTTAACAGAGCGGGCCGCTCGGGGAAAGTTGGATCCCGTCATTGGCCGGGATGATGAAATTCGTCGCTGCATTCAAATTCTTCAGCGTCGCACCAAGAATAATCCTGTGCTGATTGGTGAGCCGGGCGTAGGTAAGACGGCAATCGTGGAGGGCCTTGCTCAACGCATTATCAACGGCGAAGTGCCCGAGGGACTCAAAGGCAAAGCGGTTTTGACCTTGGATATGGCCGCCCTGTTGGCAGGCGCGAAGTATCGCGGTGAGTTTGAAGAGCGGCTAAAGTCCGTGCTAAAAGATATTGCCCAGATGGCAGAACAGCATTCCAGTGGCCACCCGATTGTGTTTATCGATGAGATTCACACCATGGTGGGAGCAGGCAAGGCCGAAGGCGCCATGGATGCCGGCAATATGCTTAAACCCGCGCTATCTCGTGGCGAGCTGCATTGCATCGGCGCCACCACGCTTGATGAGTATCGCAAATACATTGAGAAGGATGCCGCTCTTGAGCGGCGGTTTCAAAAGGTGCTCGTCGATGAGCCGAGTGTGGAGGCTACGATCGCGATTCTGCGCGGCCTGCAGGAGCGGTACGAGTTGCATCACGGCGTCGATATTACGGATCCGGCGATCGTTGCGGCTGCAGAGCTGTCGCATCGCTACATTACGGACCGCTTCTTGCCGGATAAGGCCATTGACCTGATTGATGAGGCAGCCTCTCGAATCAAGATGGAGATCGATTCCAAGCCTGAGTCTATGGATAAACTCGATCGGCGACTGATTCAGCTGAAGATTGAGCGCGAGGCGGTCCGGAAAGAAAAAGACGAAGCCTCTAAAAGACGTTTTGATCTCATTGAACAGGAGATCACGCGCCTAGAGCGCGAGCTTGCGGATTTGGAGGAAGTCTGGAAAGCTGAAAAAGCGGCCGTGCAGGGATCGCAGTCGATTAAAGAGGAGATTGATCAGATCCGCCACGAGATCGAAGCGTTTACACGCAAAGGCGATTGGCAGAAGGTCTCCGAGCTGCAGTACGGAAAGCTGCCCGAGCTTGAGGCGCGGCTTAAGGCTGCCGATGCTCAGTCCGCTGGGCAGGCCGCACGGCCGCGGCTACTAAGAACACAGGTTGGCGCAGAGGAAATCGCTGAGGTGGTCTCACGTGCCACGGGAATTCCGGTATCGAAAATGATGATGGGCGAGCGTGAGAAATTGCTCGCCATGGAAGGCCAGCTGCATCAGCGCGTGGTGGGTCAAGACGAGGCGGTGTCGTTGGTGGCGGATGCGATTCGGCGCTCTCGCGCTGGGTTGTCGGACCCCAATCGGCCCTATGGCTCGTTTCTGTTTCTTGGCCCCACCGGAGTTGGCAAGACTGAGCTATGTAAGGCCCTTGCGCAGTTTCTGTTTGATTCTGAAGAGCAGATGGTTCGCATTGATATGAGTGAGTTCATGGAGAAGCACTCGGTCTCACGTTTAATTGGGGCGCCACCGGGCTATGTGGGCTACGAAGAGGGCGGCACGCTGACTGAGGCGGTCCGTCGTAAGCCTTACAGCGTGATCCTTCTTGATGAAGTAGAAAAAGCCCATCCGGATGTCTTTAATGTTTTACTGCAGGTCTTGGATGACGGCCGGCTCACAGACGGTCAGGGCCGGACTGTTGATTTTCGCAATACCGTTGTTGTGATGACTTCGAATCTGGGTTCCCCCGAAATTCAGCGCATGGCCGGTGCACCTGCGGCCGAGATCAAGGAGGCCGTTATGGGCGAGGTCAAGGTCCACTTCCGGCCTGAGTTCATTAACCGGATCGATGAGATCGTGGTCTTTCACGCACTCGATGCGCGGCACATACGGGATATTGCAAAAATTCAGCTTCGTTATCTCGAAAGGCGGGTGGCTGAGCGCGAAATGCGACTGGAAGTCTCGGATGCCGCACTCGATGAAATTGCAAAAGCGGGATTCGATCCGTTGTTTGGTGCGCGTCCGCTGAAGCGTGCTATTCAGCAGCGGCTTGAGAATCCGATTGCTAGGCTAATCCTTGAGGGTAAATTTGGCCCGAAAGATGTGATCCCGGTGGACTACAAAAACGGCGAGCTATCGTTTAATCGGGTCGTGCACTGAGGCTTTTAAAGAATTCGATTTAAAGGAACGTAGATCAGCCGCGTGCCTGCCAGCCGATCGTGCAGCGTTTGCGAGTCGCGATCAAAAATCGCCCATAGAAAACCCACTCCGAATAGCACACTGGGAATAGCCAGCAACGCACGCATGGCAGCGGTGCGGATGTTCGGGTGATCCCCTGCTGTGGTGATCAATTTAAGCCCCAGTGTCTGCATGGGCAGCGTACAGCGGCCATCGGTCCAGCTCCATACGAAATAAAACATCAGCGCCCCTGCGATGGTCAGCTGAAGGCCAATGCGTTTGATAGTCGCCAGGCCGGGGTCCGCGCGGTCACTGAAATCAACCACAAAGGAGTAAACAAAGACCAAAACCAGCAGCGGCCCGACAAGTAGTAGGGCCTCATAGACCATGGCCATGAATCGCCTCCAGACGGAGGCTGATGTGGAAATCTCCATGCCTTACTGGGAGAGCGGCTTTGCGGGCCGAGTGGCAAGGGCGGAGCGCGTGGTTTCCGAGGGTGTAGCAGTTAGGCCTGCGGCGTCAGCGGGTGCGCTGGCCTGCGCAACTTTTTGCTGTGCGAGTTCGACGAGCCGCTGTTTTTCCTGTGGGCCGAGTTTTTGGTATTCATTCCACTTCATGATGCGGACGTCTTCAGGGATTGCTTCGGTAACGCCGCCGAATGCTGCCCGAGCCTGCCGACGATCTGAGGCGGGCAGTGAGGCCCACTCCAGCATGCGCTCCTGGGCAGTCGCTTGTTGCTCAGGGCTGAGCTGATGGAAGCGGTCGGCGATCTTGATCCATTTGCGGCGGCGGTGTTCCTCCATTTCAGGCCAGTTGGACTCCAGCGGGGCTAGGGCCTCGCGCTGGGAGGAGGTGAGCTTGCTCCAAGCTAGGCCCTGGGTGGATTGGCCGCGAAACAGTGCATCGGGCGTCCAAAACCGACGAAGCGCCGCGCCAGCCTGATGGGTCAGTGAGGCCACCGTGATACCTGAGGCTGATTCGCTCAAGGTTTCTTCTTGAAAGGCGAGAAAGCCGATATCCAAGTAGGCCTGCACAGGAAGGCGATCCAGCATGACCCGTTCATCGATCGCGGCGATTCGGCCGATATTCTGCTCAAACGACTGCTCCTCGGCCAGGCCGAGGCCGATCACGACAGCCAGGATGCTGGCGGCCGCAGCACCCATGCCCCAGACTTGGCGCGAAGCAAATCGGACGCCGGAAGCAAGCTGACCGGCCCCGTAGGTGCGACGAGATTCGGCCCGATGCACCGCCGCATGCCGAGCCCGCGCTAAGGCATGAACGACTTTCGGCGAGAGGTCTTGTTCGCCCTGCCGAAGTGCCTGCCGAATTCGATAAATCAGTTGGCTCATAGTTCTTAATCTTCCAGCTCTGGCTTTAAAAACGCGAGTGACTCACCCAGGGCCTTGACTGCCCGAAAGCAGTGGGTTTTGACGCTGCCTTCCGAGCAGCCCATGGCCTGGGCGGTCTGCGCAATGTCCAGTCCTTCCCAATAACGCAGCAAGAAGGCCTGCTGTTGACGAATCGGCAGGTCGGCGATGGCCGATTCCAGGTGCTGCCGAAGCTTCTGGCGGGCAAGGCTCTGCTCCGGGCCGTCGGCCTGCTCATCCGGCATGAGGTCGGCCTCATCAGGCTCCGAGCCCGGCTCCGAATCCTCATCAGCCTTGGGCCTGAGGTCCCCAAAGAGCGAGACCCAGGCCCGACGGACTTTTTGCCGTCGATGGTGGTCCAGAATGGCGTTTTGCAGGATCCGCTGAAACAACATCGGCCATTCTTCGGGGCTGCGGTCGGCATATTTTTCTGCCAGCCGCATCATGGCCTCCTGCACCAGGTCCAGGGCTGCATCTTCGTTGCGAACGCCCATCATTGCGATGCGAAACGCCCGTCGCTCTACCCCCGCGAGAAAGCCCTCCAGGGCCTTGGTGTCCATATTGGGTATGTTAAATTAGCGGGCTTGACCTTGCCGGTACCGGCTCCACAAGAGTCGGCAACGGCGATCCGTCAACTCAAAGCCCTTGCTCAAGGCCTGTGTCGCCGACTCCAGTTTGGAGCGCGGGTGGTGCCGGCGGGTAAGGATCACTGGATCTTGATAGGACCTACAACCTATGGAAATCACCGGCGCAGAAATCGTCGTGCGCTGCCTGCATGAAGAGCAGGTAGATCACATCTTCGGATACCCCGGCGGGGCCGTCCTCTACATCTACGACGAAATTTATAAGCAAGACAAATTCAAGCACATCCTCGTGCGTCATGAGCAGGCGGCCATCCACGCTGCAGACGCTTATGCGCGGGCCACCGAGAGTGTCGGCGTCGCCCTGGTCACCAGTGGACCCGGGGTGACCAATGCAGTTACCGGAATTGCCACCGCCTTTATGGATTCCATTCCCATGGTGATCCTCTCCGGCCAAGTGCCGACCCATGCGATTGGCCTGGATGCATTCCAGGAGTGCGACACCGTGGGCATTACACGGCCTTGCGTGAAACATAATTTCCTCGTCAAGGATGTCAAAGATCTGGCGATTACGATCAAGAAGGCCTTTCACCTTGCCCGCACGGGCCGGCCTGGGCCGGTGCTTGTGGATATTCCAAAGGACATCACCCGCAATCGTTGTAAGTTCGACTACCCCAAGGAAGTCACCATGCGGTCCTATAACCCCGTGGTGAAGGGCCACTCGGGCCAGATTAAAAAGGCTGTTCAGTTAATTTTGTCGGCCGAGCGGCCGATGATCTACACCGGCGGCGGCATCATTTTGGGCAATGCTTCAGCCGCGCTGCGCGAGCTTGTTGATCTGCTGGGCTATCCCTGCACGAATACGCTGATGGGACTTGGCGCCTATCCCGCCACTGATCCGAAATTTCTCGGCATGCCGGGCATGCATGGCACCTATGAGTGCAATATGGCCATGCAGCACTGTGATGTGTTGGTGGGTATCGGCGCTCGGTTCGATGATCGCGTGATCGGCAATCCCAAGCACTTTGCGCAGAATCCGCGAAAAATTATCCACGTGGACATTGATCCGTCGTCGATTTCCAAGCGGGTAAAGGTGGATGTGCCCATTGTGGGCGATGTGGGCGAGGTCATGCGCGAGATGCTTACGCAAATCAAAGAGGCGATTGCGGCAGGCCATGGCCCAGATCGAAAAGCGATTGCGCCCTGGTGGGCCCAGATTGAAGAGTGGCGTAAGCGTGACTGCCTTCGTTATAAACAGAATGGGGATGTCATTAAGCCGCAGTACGTGGTGGAGAAGCTCTGGGAAGTTACTAAGGGTGAGGCCTTTGTGACCTCAGATGTTGGCCAGCATCAGATGTTCGCTGCGCAGTATTACAAGTTTGACTATCCGCGTCGCTGGATCAACTCCGGCGGTCTGGGCACGATGGGCGTCGGGCTTCCCTACGCGATGGGCGTCAAGCTGGCCCATCCGGAGGCGGAAGTGGCCTGCATCACAGGCGAGGGCTCGATACAAATGTGTATCCAAGAGCTCTCCACCTGTCAGCAATACCGTCTGCCGGTCAAGGTCGTAAACCTGAACAATCGCTATCTGGGCATGGTGCGGCAGTGGCAGGAGATTGAGTACGAGAGCCGATATGCCGAGTCGTATATGGATTCACTGCCGGATTTTGTGAAACTTGCCGAGGCCTATGGCCATGTGGGCATGCAGATACACAAGCCTGCGGATGTGGAGCCTGCTCTGCGCGAGGCATTCAAGATGAAAGATCGGCTGGTGTTTATGGACTTCATCACCGACCAGGAAGAAAACGTCTGGCCGATGGTGCAGGCAGGAAAAGGGCTGACTGAGATGCTGCTTGGCTCCGAGGATCTTTAGGAGCCAGCCATGAGACACATCATTTCAATTTTGTTGGAAAACGAGCCCGGCGCTTTATCGCGTGTGGTGGATCTGTTTTCGGCACGTGCCTATAACATTGAGACGCTGACGGTGGCCCCCACCGAGGATCAATCTCTATCCCGCATGACCATTTCAACCAAGGGATCAGATGACACCATCGAGCAGATTACTAAGCATTTGAATCGCCTGGTGGAGGTGGTGAAGGTCGTTGATCTGATCGAGAATCCCTATATTGAGCGGGAGCTCATGCTCATTAAGGTGCGGGCTGTAGGTAAAGAGCGTGAAGAGATGAAGCGGATGGCCGATATTTTTCGTGGCCGCATCATTGATGTCACCGAGAAGACCTATACCGTGGAGCTTACCGGTGACAGTAGTAAGTTGGATGCCTTCATCGAGGCCCTCGAAGAAGGCAGCATCCTGGAGACCGTGAGAACCGGCTGCTCCGGAATTGCCCGTGGAGATCGGGTGCTCAAGGCTTAGCGGCCACTCTTTATTTCGACAAGGAATACGACATGAATGTTTTTTACGATAAAGACGCCGACCTGGCGCTCATCAAAGGCAAAAAAATTGCCATTATTGGCTATGGATCACAGGGCCACGCTCATGCTCAAAACTTAAACGACAGCGGTTGCAATGTGGTGGTGGGTGTTCGCAAGGGCGGACCAAGCTGGGCAAAAGTAGAGAAAGCGGGCCTGAAGGCAGCAGAGATCAAGGATGCGGTCAAAGATGCCGATGTCGTCATGCTGCTGATGCCCGATGAGCACATTGCCGCCGTCTACGCGTCGGAGGTCGCACCCGTGATTAAGCAAAATGCTGCGCTCGCATTTGCCCATGGTTTCAATGTGCATTACGGCCAGGTCTCACCCCGCGCCGATCTGGATGTGATCATGATTGCGCCCAAGGCCCCAGGCCACACCGTGCGCTCGACTTATGCACAAGGCGGCGGTGTGCCCTGCCTGATCGCGGTTCATCAAGACACTACCGGTAATGCTCGTGCAATTGCTCTGTCGTATGCCAGCGCAATCGGCGGTGGCAAGGCGGGCATCATTCAGACTAACTTCCGCGAAGAGACCGAGACCGATCTCTTTGGTGAGCAGGCCGTGCTGTGCGGTGGCACTGTAGAGCTAATCAAGGCAGGTTTTGAGACTCTGGTCGAGGCGGGCTATGCACCGGAGATGGCATATTTTGAGTGCCTGCACGAACTCAAGCTCATCGTGGATCTAATTTACGAAGGCGGAATCGCCAACATGAATTATTCGATCTCCAATAACGCCGAGTTCGGCGAATATGTGACCGGGCCTAAGGTAGTGACGGAGCAGACCAAGCAGGCGATGCGCGAGGCCTTAACCCGTATCCAGACGGGCGAATATGCCAAAGAGTTCATTCTTGAAAACCGCGCTGGCGCACCAACACTTTTATCGCGCCGTCGCCTTACCGCGCAACATCCGATTGAGCAGGTTGGTGAGAAGCTGCGTGCGATGATGCCTTGGATTAAGGCGAATCGACTCGTGGATCAGACCCGCAACTGATGGCCGCAGACGACGTTCGTCTTTATCCCCATCCGATCATTGCTCGGGAGGGCTGGCCATTTGTGGGTCTGACCGTCGGGCTGGCCTTGTTGGCCACCGGATTCGACTGGACCGTGATCGCTGTCTTGCTCTGGCTGGCTGCGGTTTTTGTCATCCAGTTTTTTCGCGATCCTGCGCGTACGCCACCGGTCGGTGAGGGCCTGATTACCTCGCCTGCCGATGGCCGAGTCGTCGTGGTGGGCAAAGCCGTTGATCCGATCACTGGCCAGGAGTGCCTCAAGATCAGTGTGTTTATGAATGTGTTTAATGTGCACTCGAATCGCTCGCCAATTCAGGGCCGCATTGTCGATGTGCAATATTTTCCGGGCGCTTTTTTCAATGCAGCAATTGATAAGGCCTCGGAGCAAAACGAGCGCAGTGCCATGGTGATTGAGGATCCCCAGGGCCGGCGCCTCACCTGTATACAGATTGCCGGTTTAGTTGCGCGCAGAATCCTCTGCTACGTCAAGCCGGGCGATAGCCTCTTGCGCGGCGCACGCTACGGATTTATCCGCTTCGGTTCGCGGGTGGATGTCTATTGCCCACCCGGCACACAGGCGCTAGTCTCTGTAGGAGACAAGGTCTACGCCCACTCAACCGCTTTGGCCCGCTGGTGAACCTCGGGGGGTCAGTGGCCGAATTGGGCGGGGATCGCGAATGAACTCATCATGAATCAACGACTGCCCCGACGCCGCACTAGCATCTATCTATTGCCCAATCTGTTTACTACGGGCTGCCTGTTTGCGGGATTTTTTGCCATTGTGCAGGCCATGCATGGCCGATTCACGGAGGCGGCGATTGCAATCTTTGTGGCAATGGTGCTCGATAGCCTGGATGGTCGCGTGGCCCGCCTGACCAATACCACCTCGGATTTTGGTGCCCAGTACGACAGCCTCGCCGATATGGTGGCCTTTGGCGCAGCGCCAGCCCTGATTATTTATATGTGGTCTCTGCAAAGCCTCGGCAAGTTTGGTTGGCTCGCTGCCTTCATTTATGTAGCAGGCGCCGCGCTGCGGCTAGCCCGATTCAATACCAACATCACCATTGTCGATAAGCGATTTTTTCAAGGCCTGCCGAGCCCGGCCGCCGCCGCATTGCTGGCGGGGCTGGTCTGGGTGGCAACCGATCTGCGCGAGACGCGATGGATTGATTATTCGGCGGCGGATTTACGCTGGGTCTCGTGGACAGTCGCGGTCTACGCAGGCTTATCAATGGTCTCCAGCGTGCCGTTTTATAGCTTTAAGGATCTCAATCTCCGGCGCAGTGTCCCGTACGTTGTGATTTTTCTGGTCGCCCTGGGCCTGGTGCTGATTTCCCAGGATCCTCCCAGCATGTTGTTTTTGCTGATGCTGGCCTATGGGCTCTCGGGCTGGCTGTTGTTTTTTTGGCGAAAAGCCCGCGGTGAGAAGGTCGAGGTATTTGCAGAGCCCGATCAAAAGGATTTATAGTCTCCCTCATGCATTCTTTGCGTATTTCTTCTGCTCTCACTCTACTTCTCCCCCTAGGTCGACTGCGCCTCGGGCGCTAACTCTCGACCCCCACCGGCATAGTCTGCGCCGGAAAAGAAATCGGCAGACATCCCAAATAAACGAGTTACCCCGGCGATGCGCGGATGGATCCGCTGCTGTGGGAGTGAACAAGACCGCAAAAGGACACTGTGACATGACTGACCGATTGATTATTTTCGACACCACCTTGCGCGACGGCGAGCAGAGTCCGGGCGCATCGATGACCAAGGATGAAAAGATTCGAATCGCCCGGCAGCTAGAGCGGCTGCGAGTCGATGTGATTGAGGCGGGCTTTGCGGCTTCAAGTCCTGGGGATTTCGATGCGATTCGTGCCATTGCGGAAACCATCAAGTCCAGCACGGTCTGTTCGCTGGCGCGGGTCTCAGAGAAAGATATTCGCGCCGCCGGTGAGGCCATTCGCCCCGCTGCCAAGGGCCGGATCCACACTTTTATTGCAACAAGCCCAATCCATATGGAAAAAAAGCTGCGCATGCATCCCGATCAAGTCGTGGAGGCGGCGGTGCAGGGCGTCAAGATGGCGCGCGAATATACCGATGATGTGGAGTTCTCAGCAGAAGATGCAATTCGCAGCGATCTCGATTTTTTAGTACGCATCTTCGGTGAAGTGATTAAAGCGGGCGCCAAAACGATCAATGTGCCGGATACGGTGGGCTACAGCGTGCCGGGCGTAATTGGTGAGTGGTTCCGGCAATTGATCGCGCGCACTCCCGGTTCCGACCGGGTGGTCTGGTCGGCCCACTGTCACAACGATTTGGGAATGGCGGTTGCCAATTCCTTATCTGCGGTGCTCAACGGGGCGCGGCAGGTGGAGTGCACGATCAATGGTCTTGGTGAGCGCGCTGGGAATGCCAGCCTCGAGGAGATCGTCATGGCGGTAAAGGTCCGCCAGGATGTCTTTAAGTGCGACACCCAGATCGACACCACACAGATTGTGGCCAGCTCCCGGCTGGTGTCTCAGATCACTGGTTATCCCGTGCAGCCCAATAAGGCCGTGGTGGGCGCGAATGCATTTGCGCATGAATCGGGCATTCATCAAGACGGTGTTCTAAAGCACCGCGAGACTTACGAAATCATGCGAGCCCAGGATGTGGGCTGGTCCGCAAACAAAATCTCCTTGGGCAAGCTGTCGGGCCGTAATGCCTTTAAGCAGCGGCTCACTGATCTTGGGATCGCGTTTGATTCGGAGCAAGAGCTCAACGAGGCCTTTAGCCGCTTTAAGGATCTGGCCGATCGGAAATCAGAGATTTTTGATGAGGACTTGCAGGCTTTGGTGTCAGGCGAGTCGCTCGAGAGCGCCCAGGAGCGTTATCGATTTTTGTCGCTGTCACAGCGCTCAGAGACCGGCGAGCGGCCCCAGGCCCGTGTGGTGTTCTCGGTGCAGGGAAAAGAGATTGCCGCCCAGGGCCAGGGCAATGGCCCAGTGGATGCGACGGTGAATGCGATCGAGTCCCAGGTCGGCAGCGGCTCAGAGCTGCTTTTATTCTCAGTCAATGCGATCACCACGGGCACCCAATCCCAAGGCGAAGTGACCATGCGACTCTCCAGGGCGGGCCGAATCGTCAATGGCGTGGGGGCGGATCCGGATATCGTGGTGGCATCGGCCAAGGCCTACCTGAATGCCCTAAATAAGCTGGAGAGCCGGGCCGAGAAGCTCAATCCGCAGCTGGTCTAGAAATCCCTTATAATTCAACAAGTTGCTGGGCAGTGTTGGCCTAGCGATCAACGAGCGGGGCCACAGGCCTCGCTTCATTCGCACGGCGGGCCCTGGCAGGCCCGGCCGCAAGTCCCAAGGCATCTACAGGAGATTGATATGCCCGTCGCCACTTTGAATAAGCCTGAAATCATGGCGCAGTACCAGCGCGCCAAAAACGACACCGGAAGTCCTGAGGTGCAGGTCGCGCTCTTAACTGCCCGCATCAATGACCTCACTGATCATTTTAAAAACCACGCAAAAGACCATCACTCCCGTCGTGGCCTGCTGAAGATGGTGAGCCGGCGTCGAAAGCTTCTGGACTATCTAAAGCGCACCGATGTCCAGGGCTATCGGACCCTGATTGAGCGTCTGGGCCTGCGGAAATAAGGTTGGGACTGGAACGCCCCGCGATTCCGCTACCCCGTCTGATGCAAACCCCAAAGAAAATGCCTGCCCGGTTTTGCCGAGCGGGCATTTTTTGTAGCCGATTTATCCAAGTGAATGTTGACTGAGAGAGAAGGAAGCGTCGTGTTCAATATTGCAAAAGAAGAGTTTCAGTACGGCCAGCACAAGGTCATTTTAGAAACGGGTGAGATTGCCCGTCAGGCCTCGGGCGCGGTGATTGTGAATGTCGAAGATACGATTGTCTTGGCGACTGTCGTTGCCGCCAAGAGTGCCAAGCCCGGCCAGGATTTTTTCCCCCTGACTGTGGACTACATGGAAAAGACTTATGCGGCCGGAAAAATTCCCGGCGGATTTTTCAAGCGTGAGGGCCGCCCATCAGAAAAAGAAACCCTGACTTCTCGGCTCATTGATCGGCCTCTGCGGCCGCTGTTTCCCGATGGTTTCTATAACGAGGTGCAGGTGGTCTGCACTGTACTGTCGTTAAATCCAGAGATTGACCCTGACATTCCCGCGATGATCGGCGCCTCGGCCGCGATGGCGATTTCAGGCGTGCCATTCAATGGCCCGATTGGCGCAGCCCGTGTCGGCTACATCGATGGCCAGTACGTGCTTAATCCCACAGCCTCGCAGCTGAAGGTTTCGCAGATGGATCTTGTGGTCTCGGGTACTGAGTCCGCAGTTCTCATGGTGGAGTCCGAGGCGCAGCAGCTTTCCGAGGATGTCATGCTCGGTGGCGTGGTATTTGGCCACGAGCAGGGCAGGCTGGCGATTGCTGCAATTAATCGACTCGTAGAAAAGGCCGGTAAGCCTGAGTGGGACTGGAAGCCTGCCGAGAAGGACGAGGCCCTGATCACTCGTGTGAAATCTCTGGCTGAGGCACCGCTGCGTGAGGCCTATGGCATGCGCAATAAGCAGGAACGTTCTCAGAAGCTAAAAACAATTTACGCAGAGATCGAGGCGAAGATTGCTGAGGAATCTGCTGCGGCTGGCAAGTCAGTGGACGGTAATCTTGTTTCTGAGACACTTTTTTCGATCGAAGCCAATGTCGTGCGCTCGCAGATTCTGAATGGTGAGCCTCGCATTGATGGTCGGGATACGCGCACCGTGCGGCCGATTTCGATTCGCACCGGCGTCTTGCCGAGGACCCACGGCACGGCACTCTTTACGCGTGGCGAGACCCAGGCTTTGGTGGTGGCCACACTTGGCACCACACGTGATGAGCAAATTATTGATGCCCTTGGTGGTGAGTACCGTGACCGCTTCATGCTTCACTACAACATGCCGCCATTTGCCACAGGAGAGACCGGCCGGGTGGGTTCGCCGAAGCGTCGCGAGATTGGCCATGGCCGGCTTGCGAAGCGGGCTTTGGTTGCGGTGCTGCCCAGCCCGGAAGAGTTTGCTTACTCCATGCGTGTGGTGTCGGAAATTACAGAATCTAATGGTTCCTCATCAATGGCATCCGTCTGTGGGGGATGTCTTGCACTGATGGATGCAGGTGTGCCTCTGAAGGCCCATGTTGCGGGTATCGCAATGGGGCTCATCAAAGAGGGAGGCCGATTTGCTGTGCTGACCGACATTCTGGGCGATGAGGATCATCTCGGCGACATGGATTTCAAGGTAGCCGGCACGGAGCAGGGCGTGACGGCACTGCAGATGGACATCAAGATTCAGGGCATCACGAAAGAAATCATGCAGGTCGCTCTCGCACAGGCCCGTGATGGCCGCATGCATATTCTTGGAAAAATGAAGGCGACTCTGGATCATGCGCGCGAGGAGCTCTCTGAGTTTGCGCCGCGGCTCTACACCATGAAGATCAATCCCGAGCGGATTCGTGATGTGATCGGAAAAGGCGGTGCAACTATTCGCGCAATCACGGAGGAGACTGGTACCACGATCGATATCTCTGAAGATGGCTCGATCACGATTGCAGCCACTACGGCCGATGCGGCCCGGGCGGCTCAGAAACGCATCGAGGAACTCACCGCCGAGGTCGAGGTGGGCAAGGTCTACGATGGCACGGTGCTGCGACTGTTGGAGTTCGGCGCCATTGTTTCCATCCTGCCGGGTAAGGATGGCCTGCTGCACATTTCGCAGATTGCTAACGAGCGCGTTAATCAGGTTTCCGATTACCTGAAAGAGGGCCAGTCCATTCGGGTCAAGGTGCTTGAGGCTGACGACAAAGGCCGCCTGCGGCTATCGATGAAGGCCCTGCTGGAGACACCGGCGGCGGCAGAGTCAGCCCCTGGCGGAGCGGCGACACCGGCAGCCTGATGCTAAACTCTGCTGCAGTGCAGCGGCCGCCTTGGGTGGTCGGCAACTGGAAGATGAATGGCGGGCTTTCGGATAACGAGGCGCTGCTGTCGGGGCTGCTGGGACTGCTGGAGGCTCACGGCGGGGGCCGAATCGCGCAATGCGCGGTTGCCGTACCCGCGCCGTATCTCTTTCAGAGCATGGTTCGGCTCTCTGGCCATTCCATAGGGTGGGGTGGCCAAGATGTTTCTGCCGAGCCCGCCGGCGCATTTACGGGTGAGGTATCGGTGTCAATGTTGCGGGATTTTGAGGCCCAGTTTTCGATTGTTGGGCATTCAGAGCGCCGGACCCGGCATGCAGAGACCGACGCGGTGATTGCAGCAAAGGCGGTGGCTTTAGCCGATTCGGGCCTGGTGCCCCTGATCTGCGTGGGTGAGTCAATACAGGTTCGCGACAGTGGCAAGGCGGTGGAGTCGGTCTGTCAGCAGGTTCAGCGGGTTGCGCAGGCGTTGCAGTCAAAGGCCTTGCTGGGCAAGGCGGTGTTTGCCTACGAGCCCATCTGGGCGATTGGCACAGGGCGCAGTGCAACGCCCGAGCAGGCACAGGAGATGCATGCGGCGATTCGGCGAACCTTGTCCGAGATCGACGCCAAGGCCGCAGCGCAGATTCGACTGCTGTACGGCGGCAGTGTGAAGGCAGCCTCGGCAGCGGCGCTTGCCGCCCAGCCGGACGTGGATGGTGCCTTGGTGGGTGGCGCCTCATTAGAGGCGAAAGAATTTTTTGATATCGCGTGCGCGATGTCAGGTCAGTAAAAGGAAATGGCTATGGGATGGTTAATGAATCTGGTGTTAACGCTGCAAGTCTTGTCGGCGATTGGCATCATCGTCTTGGTCTTGCTGCAGCAGGGTAAGGGTGCGGATATGGGCGCGGCCTTTGGGTCCGGCACATCGGGCAGCCTATTTGGCGCATCAGGTTCGGCGAATTTTCTCAGCAGAACAACTGCCGTGCTTGCAACTGTCTTTTTTATTGCGACCCTTGCGTTGTCGTATCTAGCAACACAGGCCCGTCAGCCTGCAGGTGCAGGCAGTGTGATGCAAAACACTTCTGAGGTGCCCGCGCCGCCGGCTGCGCCTGCGCCCGCAGGCACTCCCGCGGCCTCGCAGGTGCCAGGCGCGCCTGCTGATTCGGGGGCCAAAAAGTAGGGTGAAATCATAAAAGTTGTCGCAGTCAGGTAGACTCAGTTTTAGGGAGCTTTTAAGGCCGACGTGGTGAAATTGGTAGACACGCTGTCTTGAGGGGGCAGTGGCGCAAGCTGTGCGAGTTCGAGTCTCGCCGTCGGCACCAAAACGATAGAACAAAAACTTGCCCGGGGAACGCGAGGCGTGAATTTAGAAGAATACCTACCGGTGTTGATGTTCATTTTGGTCGGCGGGGCCATCGGCCTGGCGTCGATGTCGGCTGGCAAATTGCTGGGCCCGAGCCGCCCTGACGCTGAAAAACTCTCACCCTACGAGTGTGGCTTTGAGGCCTTTGAAGATGCACGGCTGCAGTTCGACGTGCGGTACTACTTGGTCGCCATTCTCTTTATTCTTTTTGATCTTGAAATCGCTTTTCTCTTCCCTTGGGCTGTCGCGCTAAAGGATATTGGTTTATTCGGTTTCATGTCGATGATGTTATTTCTAACCATTCTCGTGCTGGGCTTCATCTATGAGTGGATGAAGGGTGCGCTGGACTGGGAGTAAAGGGGCAGATCAGCATGGCAATTGATGGCGTCTTTAAGCAAGGATTTCTAACCACATCAGCTGACACCATCATCAATTGGACGCGGACGGGGTCGCTTTGGCCCATGACATTTGGCCTGGCCTGCTGCGCGGTGGAGATGATGCATGCGGGTGCCTCGCGGTATGACCTCGATCGCTTTGGGGTGGTCTTTCGGCCAAGTCCCCGACAGTCGGACCTGATGATTGTTGCCGGAACACTGTGCAACAAAATGGCGCCCGCACTGCGCAAGGTTTACGACCAGATGCCGGAGCCACGCTGGGTGATCTCGATGGGTTCCTGCGCAAACGGAGGGGGCTACTACCACTACAGTTATTCAGTGGTGCGCGGCTGTGATCGCATTGTCCCGGTGGACATCTATGTGCCCGGCTGCCCGCCCACGGCCGAGGCGCTGATCTACGGCATCATCCAGCTACAAAACAAGATTCGGCGCACCAACACGATCGCCAGGAGCTAGCCGAATGTCCAGCCTCAAAAGTGTGATTGATGACCGACTCAGCGGCCGAATCGCTTCTTGCTGGGAAGCGCTGGGGGAGACCACGGTATCGGTGCATGCCGATCAATATCTGGATGTGCTGCGCAGCCTGCGTGATGAGGCAGAACTACGATTCGATACGCTGGTCGATCTCTGTGGCATGGATTATCGGGATTATCGCGAGGGCGGCCATGAGGGCCCGCGGTTTGCGGTCGTGTTGCATTTATTGTCCGTGGAATTGAATCAGCGGATACGCGTGCGGGTCTTTTGCCCCGACGATGAGTTCCCTGTGGTGGCCTCAGCCACTTCGATCTGGACCTCCGCCGGGTGGTATGAGCGAGAGGCTTTTGATCTCTATGGCATTGTCTTCGAGGGTCATGATGACCTGCGCCGCATCTTGACCGATTACGGTTTTGTGGGCCATCCGTTTCGCAAGGATTTTCCGGTATCGGGCTATGTCGAGATGCGTTATGACCCCGAGCAAAAACGAGTCATTTATCAACCGGTCACCATCGAGCCGCGCGATCAGGTGCCGCGTGTCCGACGCGAGGAAAACTACGGCGGCTTTATTGCGCAATAGGGCGATTGAACTTGGCAGACATTAAGAACTACACCCTGAACTTTGGCCCGCAGCATCCTGCGGCCCACGGGGTGCTACGCCTGGTGCTTGAGCTTGATGGCGAGGTCGTCCAGCGGGCGGATCCGCATATCGGACTGCTGCACCGGGGCACAGAAAAGCTCGCCGAGCAGAAAACCTTTCTGCAGTCGGTGCCTTACATGGACCGGCTGGATTATGTCTCGATGATGGCCAATGAGCATGCCTATGTGATGTCTATCGAAAAGCTGCTCGGCGTTGAGGTGCCCCTGCGGGCCCAATACATCCGCGTCATGTTCGATGAAATCACACGGATTCTGAATCACCTGCTTTGGATCGGTGCGCATGGCCTAGATGTGGGTGCGATGGCGGTATTTCTGTACGCCTTTCGTGAGCGCGAGGATTTGATGGATTGCTATGAAGCGGTCTCTGGCGCGCGGATGCATGCGGCCTACTATCGGCCGGGCGGTGTTTATCGCGATCTTCCCGATCAGATGCCCCAATACATCGCGAATCGTAAGCGCTCTGATGGCGCTGCTCAGCGCCTAAATGAAAATCGGCAAGGTAGCCTGCTGGACTTTATCGAGGACTTTACTCGCCGCTTTCCGGGCTGTGTGGATGAATATGAGACCCTGCTGACTGATAACCGGATCTGGAAGCAGCGGCTGGTGGGTATTGGTGTTGTCACACCTGAGCGGGCCAAGCAGATGGGGTTTACGGGCCCGATGCTTCGCGGCTCAGGCATCGCCTGGGATTTACGCAAGCACCAGCCTTACGAGGTCTATGACCGCATGGACTTTGACATCCCGGTGGGCAAAGAGGGCGATTGTTACGACCGCTACCTGGTTCGGGTCGAGGAGATGCGTCAGAGCAATCGGATCATTGCGCAGTGTGTGAAATGGCTGCGGGAGAATCCCGGCAGTGTGATGACCGATAACCACAAGGTCGCGCCGCCAGCGCGGCTGAATATGAAGTCGAACATGGAAGAGCTGATTCATCATTTCAAGCTCTTTACAGAAGGCTTTCACGTGCCGGAGGGTGAGTGCTATGCGGCCGTCGAACATCCTAAGGGTGAATTTGGAATCTATTTGGTTTCCGATGGGGCCAATAAGCCCTATCGACTCAAGATCCGTGCCCCAGGTTTTGCGCACCTGCAGGGGCTCGATGAAATGTCTCGCGGCCACATGATTGCGGATGTGGTGACGATTATCGGCACCCAAGACATTGTGTTTGGGGAAATCGATCGATGAGTGTGCAGCTGTCATTAACGGAGAGGCCGAGCGGTCCCGTGCTGTCTGCAGAGGCCTATAAAAAAATCGATCGTGAGATCGCGAAATATCCTGCTGATCAGCGGCAGTCTGCGGTGATGTCCGCGCTGACGATCGCACAGCGGGAGGTGGGCTGGGTATCGCCCGAGGTGGAGGCCGAGGTGGCCGCCTACCTGGGGATGCCACCGATTGCGGTGCACGAGGTTGCCACCTTTTACAACATGTACGACCTTGCACCAACAGGCCGATTTAAGCTTACGGTCTGCACCAACCTTCCCTGTGCTTTGCGCAATGCGAACTACGCAGTGGAAACGCTGAAAGCAAAGCTCGGCATTGGATTTAATGAGACCACCGCAGATGGGCTCTTTACCCTTAAAGAAGGCGAGTGCATGGGCGCCTGCGGTGATGCGCCCGTGATGCTCATTAACAATCACCGGATGTGCAGCTGGATGTCCGATGATCGAATCGATGCGTTACTCGATGAGCTGCGTGCCGAAGCGCGCGGCAGCACAACGCGCACAGAGGGAGGCCGCTGATGGGAGCACCCGAGATTCCTTTAATTGATACCTGCTTTCATGGCCGACACATCTCGCCCCAGATTCTTGCGGGCCTGACCCCTGATGGCTGGGGCCTAAAAGATTATGTCGCACGCGGTGGCTACGAGGCGCTTAAGAAAGTTGTGCGGACGATGAAGCCCGAGGAGGTCATTGCCGAGATCAAGGCCTCGGGCCTGCGGGGCCGTGGTGGTGCCGGATTCCCAACGGGCTTGAAGTGGAGTTTTATGCCCGCCAAGCTCCCGATTCAAAAGTATCTGGTCTGCAACTCTGATGAAGGCGAGCCCGGCACATTTAAGGATCGCGACATTCTTCGTTACAACCCGCATATTGTTATCGAAGGAATGGCGATTGCGGCCTACGCGATGGGGGTGACCCGCGGCTACAACTATATTCACGGTGAGATCTGGGAGGTGTACGAGCGCTTTGAGCAGGCCCTGGATGAGGCACGCTCAGCGGGATTCATTGGTGAAAATATTCTGAGCAGTGGATTTTCGTTTGAGCTGCAGGCCCATCATGGTTATGGTGCTTACATCTGTGGTGAAGAGACCGCATTACTGGAATCACTGGAAGGAAAAAAAGGCCAGCCGCGTTTTAAACCCCCGTTTCCCGCAAGCTTTGGCCTTTACGGAAAGCCCACGACGATTAACAACACCGAGACCTTTGCTGCCGTTCCCTGGATTATTCGGCATGGTGGACAGGCCTATCTCGAAGTAGGCAAGCCCAATAATGGTGGCACGAAGGTCTTCTCCATTTCAGGCGATGTCGAGCGGCCTGGCAATTACGAGATCCCCCTGGGCACGCCGTTTGCAAAACTGCTGGAGTTGGCAGGCGGCATGCGAGACGGCAAGCGTTTAAAGGCGGTGATTCCGGGTGGCTCCTCGATGCCGGTGCTGCCCGCAGACATCATGATGGCGACCGACATGGATTACGACTCGATCGCTAAGGCAGGCTCGATGCTGGGCTCGGGCGCGGTGATTGTGATGGATGAGACCCGTTGCATGGTCCGTTGCTTACTGCGTTTATCGTATTTTTATTACGAAGAGTCATGCGGCCAATGTACCCCGTGTCGGGAGGGCACTGGCTGGCTGTGGCGCATGGTCAACCGCATCGAGAAGGGCCAGGGCACCCCAGAAGACTTAGCCAAGCTTGATGAGGTGGCTGGCAATATCATGGGCCGAACCATCTGCGCCCTAGGCGATGCTGCCGCGATGCCGGTGCGCGCTTTTTTGAAGCATTTCCGAGCGGAATTTGAACATCACATCGTGCATAAGCGATGCCAGGTGGGAGGCACGGCCTGATGATCGAACTCGAAGTCGACGGCCAGAAAGTTGAAGTGCCCGAAGGCAGCATGGTGATGGATGCCGCGAATAAGCTCGGCTTATATGTGCCGCATTTCTGTTATCACAAGAAGCTCTCGATCGCTGCGAACTGCCGTATGTGTCTGGTCGAAGTCGAAAAAGCGCCTAAAGCCTTGCCCGCCTGTGCGACCCCAGCGACTCCGGGTATGCGAGTCTTTACGGCCTCTGTGAAGGCGAAGACTGCCCAAAAAAGCGTAATGGAATTTTTGTTGATCAATCACCCGCTGGATTGCCCGATCTGCGACCAGGGTGGTGAGTGTCAACTGCAAGATTTGGCGGTGGGCTATGGCCCGTCGGCATCGCGTTACACAGAAGA
This sequence comes from Betaproteobacteria bacterium, assembly GCA_009924525.1. GTDB lineage: Bacteria > Pseudomonadota > Gammaproteobacteria > Burkholderiales > Burkholderiaceae_A > Lacustribacter. The sequence goes on along the minus strand of RFRK01000008.1, from coordinate 4,742 downwards.
AAAGCGAGTCGTATTCCATAAGCCCATGGGCCCGCTGATTTCTGCCGAGGAAATGAGCCGCTGCATCCATTGCACCCGATGCGTACGGTTTGGTCAGGAAATTGCTGGCGTCATGGAACTTGGGATGGCCGGCCGTGGTGAGCACTCCGAGATCATGTCCTTTGTGGGTAATGCGATTGAGAGCGAGCTCTCTGGAAACATGATCGATATCTGTCCGGTTGGCGCGCTCACGAGTAAGCCCTTTCGTTACTCCGCCCGGACTTGGGAGCTTTCGCGTAAGCGTTCGATTAGCCCGTTAGACAGTATCGGCGCCAACATCGTTGTTCAGTCAAAGAACAACCAAGTCAAGCGCGTTGTTCCGATGGACAACGAGTCCATCAATGAATGTTGGATCTCAGATCGTGATCGGTTTAGCTACGAAGGCCTCAATAGTCACGACCGTTTAACGCGCCCGATGATTCGTAGCGCCGACGGCGTATGGCACGAGGCAGGTTGGGAGGAGGCCTTGGCGAAAGTCGCCCAGTCTCTTCGTGCGGCGGCTTCGCATGGCCCGCAGCATGTCCGCACGCTGATTTCGCCAAACAGCACGCTCGAGGAGATGACGCTGGCCGCACAGCTGACTCGTGGCTTAAAGAGCGATTCAATTGATTTTCGTCCGCGCTTAGGCCAGCCGGGTTTTGATCAGCAATTTAGCGGCGTGCCCACACTAGGGCTGACACTTGCACAAGTCAGTCAGCTGGATCGGGCCCTGATGGTGGGTGCATTCCTACGTCAGGATCAGCCGCTGCTTGCTCACCGTCTGCGTCAGGCGGCCCGGCATGGTGCCCGCATTGCGACACTGCATGCGAGCGCGGAGGATCTGCTGATGCCGATCGCCCATCAGTGGGTGGCCTCGCCCGCCGATTGGGTGCCAGCCGTTGCTGAGATGGCAGCAGCAGCACTTGTGATGAAATCATTACCGCTGCCTGAAGTGCTCAAGTCGATCAAGCCTTCCGCCCAGAGTAAGGCGGTGGTCGACATGCTGGCCGATTCTTCTGAGCCTAATCAAAAGGCTGCAATTCTGCTGGGCAACAGCGTGCTGGCCCATCCGAATGCCTCTGCGATCTGGGGCTTTGCGCAAATGATCGCGGATGCGCTGGGCTGTCGATTGGGATTTACCGTCGAGGGTGGAAACGGTGTGGGCGGCTATTTGGCCAAGGCCCGGCCCCTGCAGGGCGGTTTTGACGCGGCGTCCATGTTTGCTTCCCCTGCAGAGGCCTACGTACTTGTAAATATTGATCCCCGAATGGACTGCGGCAACCCTCATCAAGCGGGTGTTGCGCTATCGCATGCGAAATTTGTAGTGGGACTATCGGCCTTTAAAGATGGGCTGATGGAATACGCTGATGTGATGCTGCCGATTGCCCCTTACACCGAGACTTCGGGTACGTATATCAATTGCGAGGGCCGGGCTCAGACGACACAGGCGGTTGTTCGGCCGCTTGGCGAGGCGCGGCCGGGCTGGAAGGTGCTGCGGGTCCTGGGCAATCTGCTTGAGCTCGACGGCTTTGATGCGGAGTCTTCTGAAGACGTTCGCCAGTCGGTAATTGGCCATGCCACGCTGGGTGAGATTGTGATGAATCTTTCAGCCAGTCCCATGCCGCCACAGTCTGCTGGGCCACTTGAGATTAAGGGCAAGGCAGGACTCGTTCGGCTTGCTGATGTGCCCATCTATCGCTCCGACAGCGTGAGTCGACATGCGGAGGCGCTTCAGCAGACCCGCGCCAGCGCCCCGCCGAAGCTTTTATTGCATCCCGCTGAGATTGATCGGCTCGGGCTTGCGGTGGGATCAAAGGTGAAGTGCATCCAATCTGGCCGCGCTGCCGCTTTAGTGGAGGTCGCTGCTGATACAAGGCTGGCGCGTGGTGTTGCGCGACTGTCTGCTGCCCATGCGATCAGCGCCCAATTGGGCGAAATGATTGGCCCCATTGAGCTGGAGGCGGCCTAGGATGCAAGATGTTCTCGACAGTGTTCAGCAGATGGGAATCTCGTTGCTTGGCGAGGCCTGGCCTGTCGCCTGGGTGCTCATTAAGATCATTGCTGTAGTGCTGCCGATCCTGGCCTGTGTTGCCTATCTCACGCTCTGGGAGCGCAAGCTGATTGGCTGGATGCATGTGCGACTGGGCCCCAATCGTGTCGGCCCCCTGGGCCTGCTGCAGCCGATTGCAGATGCTTTGAAGCTGCTTACCAAAGAAATCATCATGCCGGCTCAGGCCAGCCGCGGGCTTTACATCCTGGGCCCTATCATGACCATCATGCCGGCCATGGCCGCATGGGCAGTAATTCCTTTTGGGCCTGATGTGGTGCTCTCCAATATCAATGCCGGATTGCTGCTGTTGCTGGCGATTACATCGATCGAAGTCTATGGCGTCATTCTCGCGGGCTGGGCCTCGAACTCGAAGTATTCGTTTCTAGCTGCGATGCGAGCCTCGGCACAGATGGTCTCCTATGAGCTGGCGATCGGCTTTGCCCTGGTCTCGGTGCTAATGGTTTCGGGCAGCTTAAATCTCACCGAAATTGTCGTGGGCCAGCAAAAGGGCATGTTTGCCGAACAGCTCGGATTAAATTTCTTGTCATGGAACTGGCTGCCGTTGCTTCCTGTGGCGGTGGTGTATTTTGTCTCGAGTGTGGCCGAAACGAATCGCCATCCTTTTGATGTTGTAGAAGGCGAATCAGAGATCGTGGCGGGCCACATGGTGGAGTACTCCGGCATGGCATTTGCCGTGTTCTTTCTAGCGGAGTACGCCAACATGATTCTGCTGTCCACACTGGCCGCTATCATGTTCTTGGGCGGTTGGGACGCGCCCATTGCCGCGTTAGATTTCATTCCCGGATGGATCTGGCTGGGATTGAAAGCGTTTTTGGTAGTGAGTGTATTTATCTGGATGCGGGCCTCGTTTCCCCGCTACCGCTATGACCAGATCATGCGGCTTGGCTGGAAGATTTTTATTCCTGTCACCCTGATTTGGCTTGTTCTCATCGGGGCCTGGATGCAGACGCCCTGGTCGATTTGGTGATGAGGTGACGCGCCGATGAGCACCATTGTTAGTTTTTTGAGATCGTTCCTGCTGCTCGAAATGCTGCGGGGCATGGCCTTAACAGGGCGCTACTTGTTTGCCCGCAAGATCACCATTCAGTATCCCGAAGAAAAGACCCCGATGTCGCCGCGCTTTCGTGGCCTGCATGCATTACGCCGCTATCCGAATGGCGAAGAGCGCTGCATTGCCTGCAAGCTCTGCGAGGCGGTCTGCCCGGCCCAGGCCATCACTATTGAATCCACCGTTCGCGAAGACGGTACCCGCCGTACTACACGCTACGACATTGATCTCACGAAATGCATCTTTTGCGGTTTTTGTGAAGAGAGCTGTCCGGTGGACTCGATTGTCGAGACACAAATCCACGAGTATCACGGCGAAAAGCGCGGGGATCTGTACTTCACCAAAGAGATGCTCTTGGCCGTAGGCGATCGTTACGAAAAAGAAATCGCAGCTGCACGGGAGGCCGACGCGCCTTATCGCTAGGATTCCCATGCCAGAACTCACGCTCTCATTGTTTTACGCCTTCGCTGCGATCCTGGTGTTTGCGGCCCTGCGGGTGATCACCGCCCGCAACCCCGTGCATGCCGTGCTCTATCTGGTGCTGAGCTTTTTTAGTGCAGCAGCCATCTGGCTGCTGCTACGGGCGGAGTTTCTTGCCATCACTCTAGTGCTGGTTTATGTAGGCGCCGTGATGGTGCTGTTTATATTTGTGGTCATGATGGTGGACTTCGATTTGGAAAAATTGCGCCAGGGCTTTTGGGCCAATTTACGGGTAGCGGCACCTGTTGGCGGCCTGATTGTTTTTGAGATGTCGGCTGTGCTGATTCGAAGTTTTAATGTGCCCGAGGCGACCGTTGCGCCGTTGCCCCCGAATTTCGATAACACCAAGGCGCTCGGTCGGCTGATTTATACCGACTATGTCTATGCTTTTGAAATCGCTGCCGTAATTCTGCTGGTGGCCATTGTGGCGGCCATTGCGCTGACATTGCGTCGGCGCAAGGATTCGAAGTTTCAGAGCCCGGCCGAGCAGGTCAAGGTCAGAGCCGCCGATCGCGTACGGCTGGTCAGCGTTGCGCCGGTGATCAAGGTGAAGTCATCACCGCAGGCGCCTGATGCCGCAGAGCCCACTGCGCCGGGCAAGGGGAGCTGAGATGCTGACGCTGGCGCATTTTCTAACCCTCGGAGCCATTCTCTTTGCGATTTCGGTGATCGGCATTTTTATGAATCGCAAGAATCTGATTGTGCTCTTGATGGCCATCGAGCTGATGCTGCTGCTGGCGGTCAATATGAATTTTATTGCCTTTTCACATTATCTCGGTGATGCGGCCGGCCAGATTTTTGTGTTCTTTATTCTGACCGTCGCGGCTGCCGAGTCCGCTATCGGGCTGGCGATTCTTGTAGTGCTCTTTCGTAATCTCAATACGGTTGAGGTCGAAGAGCTTGATGAGTTGAAAGGCTAAGGCGGTATGAAGCTGCTGTATTCCCTTGTGCCGCTTGCCCCCTTGCTGGGCGCGATTGTGGCCGGACTTTTTGGCCGTTGGGTGGGCCGGGCAGGAGCCCATTGGGTCACGATTTTAGGCGTTGCGGTGGCCTTACTGGCAAGCTTATTTGTATTGTCCGATGTGTTGTCAGGTAATACTTTTAATGGTCCGGTCTACACCTGGG
>RFRK01000070.1 GCA_009924525.1 Betaproteobacteria bacterium | reverse complement strand
CGGCCCTTCTGATGCCCGATGACCATCACGCTTTGCCCCTGAAAGCGCGCAATGCCGCCGACGATCGCGGGATCATCAGCAAATGACCGGTCACCGTGAAGTTCGTAAAAGTCAGTAAAAATCAGCCCGATGTAATCCAGGGTATAGGGCCGCTGAGGATGACGGGCCACCTGCGCAATTTGCCAGGGTGTGAGTTTGGCGTAGATGTCTTTTAACTGTGATTCAGTTTTCGAACGCAGCCGATCGATCTCCTCTGAGATATCGACCGCCGAGTCACTCTGTACAAACCGCAGCTCTTCGATTTTGGTCTCAAGTTCAGCAACGGACTGCTCGAACTCTAGAAATGTCTGTTTGACCGGAGCATTCATATCGCCCGTATTGTCCTATAAAAGCGGAATCTAGGCAGTGCGCCAGGTCGTCCCCGCAGCGCTGTCTTCCAGCACAATGCCCTGGGCGGCCAGCTCTGCCCGAATCTGATCTGCTCTGGCGAAATCCCGTGTCTTTTTTGCCGCTGCCCGTTCGGCAATGAGGCCCTCGATCCGTGAGCGATCCAAGGCCTGCACGCCCGCCTGCTGGAACTCCTGCGGCGCGCGGCCCAATAGCCCAAGTGTCAAACCCAGCTGACGCAGCAGGCCCGCCATCTCGCGTTTGCTGCTCGGATCATCGGCGCGATTGACTTCAGTGACTAAATCAAAAAGTGCCGCGATCGCAATCGGGGTATTGAAGTCATCATCCATCGCCTGTGCATAGGCCATCAGGCTGCGAACCACCGCGGGGTGATGAGACCACTGCAAAGCGAGCGCCTGCGCATCGATGCGCAAGTGAGTCTCAGGCTCTGAGGTCGTGATGCCAGCAGCAGCCAAGGCAGTGTAAAGACGATCTAGGCCCTGGCGCGCATCTTCGAGATGGGTATCTGAGTAATTCAATGGACTGCGATAGTGGGCACGCAGAATAAAAAAGCGCACCACTTCGGGATCGAATTTTTTCAATACCTCGCGAATCGTGAAGAAGTTACCAAGGGATTTCGACATCTTTTCATCATCGACTCGAACAAATCCATTGTGCATCCAGAGATTCACATCGGACTGCGCGATTTCATTTTCATGGTGAGGAAACTGCAAGTCAGCCCCGCCGCCATGAATATCGAAATGCTGGCCCAGTAACGCGCAACTCATCGCGGAGCACTCAATATGCCAGCCGGGCCTGCCCTCGCCCCAGGGCGAAGACCATTTCACCTCGCGCGGCTCGTCGGGCTTTGCCCGCTTCCAGAGTACAAAATCCAGCGGATCACGCTTGCCATCGCCAACCGCAACGCGCTCACCGGCGCGCAGTTCATCCAATGATTTACCCGATAGCTTTCCGTAGCCATGAAACCCGCGGACTGAAAAATTCACATCGCCCTCTTGGCCATCGGGCAGCTGCGCTTGATAAGCAAGGCCCTGACGTTCCAGCTTGCCAATCAACTCCAGCATCTCGGGCACATACTGTGTTGCCCTGGGCTCATGATCTGGCGGCAATACACCAAGGGCCGCAGCATCTTCATTCATCGCCCGAATAAAGCGCTCGGTTAAGGCAGCAATGGGCTCATGATTTTCCACCGCCCGCCGGATAATCTTGTCATCAATATCAGTGATGTTACGAACATAGGTCACCTTCAGACCGCTGGCCCTCAGCCATCGGGTCACCATATCAAAGACCACCATCACGCGGGCATGGCCCACGTGGCAGTAGTCGTAGACGGTCATGCCGCAGACGTACATGCGGACATGGCCGGGCTCGAGGGTCACCAGCTCTTCTTTGGAACGGCTTAAGGTGTTGAAAATCTTCAAAAATTCACCGTGCTAGACTGAACCACCTGTTTAAATAAGCTCTTTTTTGTGCATTTTATGGGATCGACTCTACGGCACGCTAAGCCGCACAGACTTCCGGGACTGCTGATGCTGCTCGCGCTCGCGTGCGCCGCATCGCAAGCTTATGCCCAGGGGCTAATGGTCCAGTCCGGCAACGCCACAATGCCCTCGGCAAGCGGCCAGCCTCCTCGGGGCGGCCTGATGCCGGGGCGGCCCATGGCGCCTGCAGTAGCGCCTGACATCCTAGAGGCCCGAGAGCTTTTATCTCAACAGAAATGGGGTGAGGCCAGCACCCTCATCGAGTCACGGCTTGCAAAACGCCCCAGAGATCCGCAGTGGCGTTTCTTGCAGGGTGTGTTGCAGGCCGAGACCGGCAAGCGGGCTGAGGCGATTTCTACATTCGAGCTGCTGACCGAAGATTTTCCCGAGCTATCGGAGTCGTACAACAACCTTGCCGCGCTGTATGTCGAACAACAAGAGTGGAATCGGGCCCGGCTGCTGCTGGAGCGGGCAGTTCAGAATCGGCCAGACTACGCCTTGGCCCATGAAAATCTTGGGGATATTTTCACGCAGCTCGCCATCCAATCCTATGAACGTGCGGCCAAGGGCAATCAGCCTGCGCCCAGTGTGCGCCTAAAGCTGGATCATCTGCTCAAAACTCCCGCCATTCGTAATACACGAATCACTACCAATCGATAAAGCATCGACGATTCATTTCCAATCTTGAACTCTAACCCCCCGGAGAATTTCTTATGAATGTTGTGCTCACCACCTCAATGGGTACCATTACCCTCGAACTTGATACAAAAAAAGCACCCAAAACAGTTGAGAATTTCGTAGCCTATGTGAAAGCCGGACACTACGACGGTACGATCTTTCACCGTGTTATGGATAACTTCATGATCCAGGGCGGCGGCTTTAACGACAAGATGGTGCAAAAGCCAACCAAATCTGCCATCAAAAATGAGGCCGATAACGGCCTTAAGAACAACAAATACACCATTGCAATGGCCCGCACCAATGATCCGCACTCGGCAACGGCACAGTTTTTTATCAATGTTGCTGATAATGATTTCTTAAATTTCAGCTCGCCCACCGATCGGGGGTGGGGCTATGCAGTTTTTGGAAAGGTCACCGCCGGCATGGATGTGGTCGATAGCATCAGGAAAGTAAAAACCGGGAATAACGGCTTTCACCAAAATGTGCCACTTGAGCCAGTGACCATCCTGAAAGCTGTCGTTAGCTCCAAATAGGTTCACACTGAATCGGTAAAGCAAGAATTCCGATTCCCGATGCACGATCCCGATCAAAAGATACTGCCCGCTGCCGACTGGGCCAGTCGCTCGGTACTGCTGTGCTCGGATATTCATCTCAGCGATGCCAGCCCCCTGCTGACGCGGGCTTTCTGCGCATGGATCGAGGGGGTTAGCCAACGCATTCAACCAGAAAGCCTTTTCATTCTGGGTGATCTGTTCGACGCCTGGGTCGGCGATGATGTGCTTGAGTCTGGCCAATCGCAATGTGCGCAGACCATCGCCAATCTTCTTGAGCTTCAGGCGTTAAAGGGCATCCGAATTGGCCTGATGCATGGCAACCGGGATTTCTTAATGGGCGAGCGGTTTGCCCGGCGTTGCAAAGCGCAATGGCTGGACGACCCTTGTGTACTGAAGATGCCCTCTGGACTGACCGTAGCGCTCACCCACGGCGACCATCTCTGCACCCAGGATTTAGACTATCAAGCGTTTCGAAAGCAAGTCCGCACAGCTGCCTGGCAGCACGATTTTCTCGCCCAGCCAATTGCGCAGCGGCTTGAAGTGGCAAATCGTTTGCGCTCCCAAAGCGAGCATGAAAAAAAAATAAAGTCTATGGAGATCATGGACGTCACCCTAACAGAGGCGGAATCGCTGGCCCAGAGGCTTCATGCAGATATTTTGCTGCATGGACATACCCATCGGCCGGGCTGCAGTCTCATGTCAAATGGTAAAAAGCGCTGGGTGCTGCCGGATTGGGAAGTGAATGCATCAGGTGAACTTTGTCGCGGCGGCGGCCTTTTGATCGACAGCCGAGGCGTTGAAGTGATTAACGCTGCGCGCGTTTAATCTGATCTAGCTCTTCTTGTAGCCGTTTAAGCTCATCCACCAGCTGGTGGAGCACAACATCTACTGGATCCTGCTGTCCCGGCATCACGCCATAGGCGGCAAATCGATCACCAGCAACCTGGCGCGCCATCGAGTCGGCATACTGCTCATCCACAACCCGGGCCGGAATGCCAATCACAGTGGCCCCTGCAGGCACGGCCTTCACGACTACGGCATTCGATCCGATGCGCGCGCCTTCTCCTACAGTAAATGGGCCCAAAACTTTCGCGCCTGCCCCGACCACCACCCGTGGCTCCAGTGTGGGGTGCCGCTTACTGCCTTTTACTAAGGATGTTCCACCAAGTGTTACGCCCTGATAAATCGTGCAGTGGTCCCCGATCTCGGTGGTCTCGCCTATCACCACGCCCATGCCATGATCGATAAACACACCACGGCCTAATCGGGCGCCCGGATGAATCTCAATACCGGTCAGCCACCGGGCGAGCATCGCAAGCAATCGCGCAAACCACTGCAGCGGTCGAAAACGTGTCGACCAGAAGAGATGAGCCAGCCGATGCAGCCACACTGCATGCAGACCAGGATAGGTCGTAATGATTTCAAAGCGGCTGCGTGCCGCCGGATCGCGCTCCAGAATCGCCTGGATATCTTCTTTTAGTGTCGTAAACATGGTGCTAGCGTATCAGGACCGACGCTCAATCTCGGTACAAAGGCCGCGGAGCATCTGGACTTCGTCTTCCCACATTTCCTTTCTGGCCAAAAGTCGCAGCAGCCGCTCATCAAATCGGCCCGGGACCTGCGGATTCAGGTAGCCCACTCGCTGGGCCACACGCAGCAGATGTTCGTGCAAACCCATCAGCGCAGCATGATCCGCAGGCCGGGCAGAGGGGCGCTGATTACCAAGGCCGGCATTGGCCACATTTGCATCGGGACTTCGGCCTCGGGCTGCACGACGCAAAGCGTAGGCAATCACCTGGACAGCCTGTGAGAGATTGAGGGAGCTGAAATGCGGCTCGACATCCAGACTGCAGACATGCCCACAGGCCAGCACTTGTTCATTAGTAAGGCCCGCCCGCTCAGGACCAAACACGAGGGCAGCCTGGCCATCGGGTTGTTGATCCAGATGATCTAAAAGCTCCTCGCAGGCCTGCTCCACGGTAAGCCTTGGCGGCTCAAACTCTCGGGCACGGGCGCTTAAGGCACAGCTCCAGGTCATCGGGCCAAGTGCCTGCGCCAAGGTGCCGACCTGTGTATCACCAAGCACCTGGGCAGCGCCCGACGACAAAGCCACGGCCTCCGATCGCTGCGCAATCCGAGGATCTTCAGGATCAACGACCCAGAGCGACTTCAGACCCATAACCTGCATGGCACGGGCTGCGGCCCCGACATTTCCGGGGTGGCTGGGCGCAACGAGAACAATACGAATGCGGCCGAGCCAGTGATGAATAGGCCTAAAATCCTGCATGGGTGCAATCATGCCCTGTTTTTCCCTCGCTCCTTAAAAGACCTGATCATGCATCCTCTGCTTAACACGGCCGTTAAAGCCGCCCGCCGCGCGGGCGCCATCATCAACCGGGCGAGCCTGGATCTAGACCTGCTGCGCATCGGCCGAAAGGCCCCCAATGATTTCGTGACAGAGGTCGATCAGACTGCCGAAGCCGCCATCATCGAAGTTCTTGCCACGGCCTATCCGGATCATGATTTTCTTGCCGAGGAGTCCGGGGCCTCGGGCGGCTTTAGAAAAAAATCGATTGCCTCGGACTACGTCTGGATTATTGATCCGTTGGATGGAACCACCAACTTTATTCACGGCTTTCCGCAATACGCGGTCAGCATCGGCCTGTCGTATCGCGGCCAGATCACTCAGGCGGTGATCTATGACCCTGTCCACAATGATTTGTTTGTGGCCTCCAAGGGCAAGGGTGCGATGCTTAACGATCGGCGCATTCGGGTCGCGCAGCGCGACAAGCTGGATGAAGCTTTAATTGGCACTGGTTTTCCATTTCGAAATTTCGAGACCCTAGAGCTTTATGTCGCAATGTTTAAAGAGCTCACCCAAAAAACAGCGGGGTTGCGCCGCCCCGGCGCAGCCTCACTCGATCTCGCCTATGTCGCCTGCGGCCGGCTAGATGGTTTTTTTGAAATCGGTTTAATGCCCTGGGATGCTGCTGCGGGCAGCCTACTGATCACCGAGGCAGGCGGACTGATTGGGGACTTTAAAGGTGAGTCCGATTATCTATTTCATGAAAACATTATCGGCGGCTCACCGAAGATCTTTGGGCAGCTGGTAAGTCTCTTGGGCCGCTATGCCCTGCCCGAGCCCAATAAGGGCCTAGCAGCAAAGGCGCTTTTGGAGCGTCGTTAACCGCAGCGAATTCGCCGATGCCCAATCGTTTTTTTCCAAGGCCCAGGCCCACCGAGAAAGTGCCCTGGCTTGCAGGCCTTTCTCCCAAGCAGTTCATGGCCCGCTATTGGCAGAAAAAACCGCTGCTGGTACGCAATGCATTTTCTGACTTTGAGCCGGCAGTCCGCATCGATGAGGTTTTGGCACTCTGCACTGAAGACACGCTGGCCACACGACTAATTCGCTCAGCGCCGAAACGCCGATCGAGTCGAGATGCGAACTGGTCGCTCACCCATGGCCCCTTTCGAAGGCGCGATCTACCTAAAGTCACCGATCCCAACTGGACGGTCCTGGTGCAGCAAGTCAACACCGTCTTGCCTGCGGCCGACCGATTCTTGGATGCTTTCCGCTTTATTCCCGAGGCACGGCTCGATGATCTGATGATCAGCGTTGCAGGGCCCGGCGGCGGAATCGGCGCCCATGCTGACTCCTATGATGTATTTTTGATTCAAGCTCAGGGCCAACGGCGTTGGGAAATTGCACAGAACTTCTCACCGACTTTTATCGAAGACCTGCCATTAAAAATTCTCAAAACCTTTCGCGCCGAGAATGAATGGCTCTTAAACCCCGGCGATCTCCTTTATCTTCCACCCCAGGTCGCCCACCGCGGCACCGCAGTCGGTGCAGGCTGCATGACATGGTCGGTAGGATTTCGCGCGCCCGGAAAAATCGCGCTTGCCGATCAGGCTTGGAGCCAACACCTAGATCACCTTGAGGAATCAGATTGGCGTGACCCGTGGCTTCAGGCCTCCGATCAGCCTGGAGAGATTCCCGAAAAACTCCTTGCAGCCCTGACCCACCAGGTGCTGCAAACCCTTCCCGATCGCAAGGCCCTTCGGTCTGCGATCGCTCGTGTTCTGAGTGAACCTGCACCTTCGGCCGTATTTGTAGCGCCCAGGCCCGCGCCAACGCTGCGCGGATTTATAAACGCCGCCCAGCAACACGGCATTGCATTGTCACCAGCAACCCGACTGCTGTATGTCGATCACGAGTTTTTTATCAACGGAGAGACGCTCTCCATGCCCCATACAGTATCTGGGAATGCGGCGCTGCGCGATCTCTCAAATCATCGCCAACTCTCTGCAGCCCAAGTAAAACGTGTAATTCAGAATCGATCGCTGGCCGATTGCCTACTGCAAATGGCACGAGCAGGGTGGATCGTTTACCATTAGACTGTTCCTTGGGGGCTTAACGCACTAAAAAGCGGACCCGCAAGAAACGATCACTTTAATTTTTAGTCGAAGGAAACAAAATTATGCAAAAGTCTCTTCTCGCTGCCATGATTCTGGCGCTTGGTGTTGTTGCATGCGGAAAAAAACAAGAAGCTGCCGCACCGGCTCCCGCACCCGCACCGGCCCCCGCTACTGAGCAAAAGCCTGCTGATGCAGCGCCGGCTCCTGCCGCACCCGCTGCACCTGCAGCCCAGCCGGCCAAGAAGTAAAACGACAGCAACGTTGTTTCTGTTGTCGGAACGCCGGCCAAAAGGCCGGCGTTTGTTTTTTCAGCTGACAACCACCCAATCAAAGCCCTCTTCCTGCGAGGCAATCGTCATCTGGGCCTTCGCCTGAATCACCGGACCGAAGACTTCCTGTACAAGCTCTGGCCGGTTGTTGTGCTGACTCAAATGGGCAGCCACCACATGCTGAAGGCGAGATTGATCGATCGCAGCCAAAATCGCAGCTGATGCAGCATTGGACAGATGGCCATAGGGTCCTGCAATGCGCTGCTTTAAGGGCTCGGGATAGCCGCTGGCACGCAGCATCTCTTCGTCGTGATTGGCCTCAATAAAAAGCGCATCGACGCCACTGAGCATGGATTCAATATGAGGTGTGGATCGGCCGACGTCGGTGAGCACACCGATGCGGCCGTTCTTGCTTTCCACCACCAGCTGTACGGGCTCGCGAGCATCGTGCGGCACCGGAAAACAACATAGAGTCAGAGCGCCAAGAGAAAACCGGGCATGACTATCAACTTCAATCACACGAACACCTGACCAGAATTCAGCTGGCATCGCGCTGGCAGTGCCGTGAGAG
>RFRK01000069.1 GCA_009924525.1 Betaproteobacteria bacterium | reverse complement strand
CCACGGCAATCGAGTGGCCTTGCACGGCCGCAACGCTGCAGGTGATTTTCAATGGACCTATCACGAGCTCAATGATCGGGTCGATCGAATCGCTCATGTGCTCACCGGCGAGATGGGGCTGGTGAGCGGCAATCGGCTACTGCTGCGTGGGGCCAATAGTCCCATGATGGCCGCCTGCTGGCTTGCCGCAGTCAAAGCAGGGCTGGTGGTGGTGCCAACCATGCCGCTGCTGCGAGCAGCAGAGCTTAAGAAAATTATCGATAAGGCAGAAATTCATGCGGCTTTGTGTGCTGATAGCCTCGCAGAGGAACTTCAGCATTGTATGAATGCGGCACATCCCCACTACACGCCCTTTTTAAGGCAGGTATTACATTTTGGTAATGACCAGACCGATCCCCTATCCCAGGCGATGCAGTCCCAGCCCAATCGATTTGCCGCCCACCCCACCAGCCGAGATGATGTCTGCCTGATTGCATTTACGAGCGGCACCACCGGCAATCCCAAAGGCACGATGCATTTTCACCGCGATATTCTGGTGATGAGCGATTTGTTTCCGCGGCATATTTTGCACATGAGCCCAGACGATGTCGTCTGTGGCACGCCGCCGATTGCGTTCACATTCGGCTTAGGGGGTCTACTGACCTTTCCCTTACGATACGGCGCCTCTGCCGTGCTTTTGGAGCGGCACACACCCGAGACACTGCTGCAGACCATCGAGCGTTTTCATGCGACGCAGTGTTACACGGCACCTACTTTTTATCGGCAGATGGCTGCCCTCAGCGCCACGTTCGATCTGCGCAGCCTGCGTCATCCGGTCTCGGCAGGCGAAGCTCTGCCCGATGCAACGCGTCAGCTCTGGAAAACTGCAACCGGCATTGAAATTACAGATGGGATCGGCGGCACCGAGGTCATTCATATTTACATCGCGAGTGCCGGCAAGCGGGTGCGGCCCGGCTTCATCGGCCAGGCGATTCCGGGCTATGTCGCGCAGATTGTTGATGAAAATATGCAACCCGTTGCCGCTGGCACACCCGGCCGGCTTGCCGTGCGCGGACCAACGGGCTGCCGCTACCTCGATGACCCGCGTCAGAAAGACTACGTCAAAGAGGGCTGGAATCTTCCCGGCGATACCTTTGTCATGGATCGTGATGGTTACTTCCAGTATCTCGCGCGTAACGATGACATGATCATTTCCGCAGGCTACAACATTGCGGGTCCCGAAGTCGAAGGTGCCCTGCTCCAACACCCCGCAGTCGCCGAATGTGGCGTTGTCGGGGATCCCGATGAGGAGCGTGGCCAGGTCGTTACCGCGTATGTCGTGCTCAAGCCGGGCCATGAGGGAGATGCTGCGATGATTCAGACCCTGCAAGATTTCGTCAAAGCCAATATCGCACCCTTTAAATATCCGCGGCGCGTGCACTTTGTCACTAACTTACCACGCACTGAGACTGGCAAACTCCAGCGCTTCAAACTTCGGGAAATGAGTAAAGGATAAATTCATGTGGAATGTATTGCAGCCGCCCGGCTGGGTTCAGCCGAAGGGCTACTCAAATGGCATCGAGGCCCGTGGTCGGCAAATCTATGTTGCCGGCATGGTGGGCTGGAACGAAAAGTCTGAATTTGAGACCGATGATTTCATTGGCCAATGCCGTCAGACCCTGCGCAATATCGTGCAGACACTCGCCTGTGCGCAGGCTGGGCCACAGCACATCGTTCGGCTGACCTGGTATGTCAAAGACAAACGCGAATATCTCGCGCGCGCAAGAGAGCTTGGCATCGCTTATCAAGAAGTCATCGGCAAGCACTATCCCGTCATGGCACTGGTCCAGGTAGCTGATTTGGTCGAGGATCGGGCCAAGGTTGAAATTGAAGCAACCGCGGTGGTTCCCGACTAATTGGGGGGTATGCCTGGGGTCGACGGAGGGGGCTTCGAGGTGGCGGGCTACAGAAAGAGGCCGCCATGCCCCTGCTTTGGGGTTTCGCCTAGATCCCAGCGGCCCGACTTTCAGGTTCAATTTTGCAATGCTTTTAAATAAGGAGACGTCAATGAAAGCTTCACCATTTAAATCGGCAGTCGTGGCTTGCATGCTTAGCCTCGGCAGCCTTGGGGTACATGCCCAAAGCCAGCCGCTAAAGATCGGCTTTATCGGCACATTGTCCGGGCCAGCCGGCGCGCTCGGCCAGGACCAATACGATGGCCTGATGCTTGGCATTGAGCATCTGGGCGGTCGGCTTGGCAATCAGACTGTGCAGGTCATCAAGGAAGATGATCAGCTCAAGCCTGACCTTGGCGTTGAGATCGCAAAGAAATTAATCGAGCGTGATCGGGTCGGCATCATCACTGGCGTGACATTTTCAAATGTCATGATGGCGATTCACAAACCAATCACAGATGCTGGCGTATTTTTGATTGGTTCAAACGCAGGCCCCACACCGATTACCGGCAAGGGCTGCAGTCCGATGTATTTCTCAACCTCCTGGAATAACGACTCACTGCATGAGTCCATGGGGGTCTATGCCCGCGAACAGGGCTATAAGCGTGTCTATCTCATGGCGCCGAACTATCAGGCAGGTAAGGATGCGCTGTCGGGATTCAAAGGCCAGTACAAAGGCAAGCCGCTCGATGAGGTTTACACCACGGTCAATCAGCCGGACTACTCTGCCGAAATTGCACAGCTGCAGGCCGCCAAGCCAGATGCGGTGTATGTGTTTTATCCCGGTGGCATGGGTGTGAATTTTGTAAAGCAATATCAGCAGGCGGGTCTGCTGGGTAAAGTGCCGCTCTTATCGGCCTCTACCGTCGATGGCACCACCTTGCCGGCACTGAAAGATATTGCAGTCGGAGTCATCACCGGCTCACCCTACAGCCCCGACCTTGATAATCCGCAAAACAAGAAGTTTGTTGAGGATTTTCGCAAGAAGTACAACCGGGTGCCGTCTCTGTATGCCGCCCAGAGCTACGACGCAGCCATGCTGCTGAACTCCGCACTGCTGAAAACCGGCGGGAAAATTGATCGTGAGCCGTTCCGTGCGGCATTAAAGCAGGCTGACTTCCGCTCGGTGGCAGGACCATTTCGCTTTAACAACAATCAATTCCCGATTCGTAACTTCTATCGGGTCGATGTGGGCCGCGACAGCAGCGGACAGGCTGCCTTTGTAACCCGAGCCACGGTGCTGAAGGATCATCCGGATCCCCATGCATCACAGTGCGCCATGAAGTAAATCGTTAGTCCCCGAGCCGATGACCTTATCGTTATTTTTAATTCAGCTGCTTAACGGTCTTCAGCTCGGGGTGTTGTTGTTCATGCTTTCCGCCGGGCTGACGCTCGTGTTCGGAATCATGAACTTTGTCAACCTGGCCCATGGCTGCATGTACATGATGGGGGCCTACTTTGCCGCTACGGCATTGGCTGCCAGTGGATCATTCGTCGTGGCAGCAGTCGTAGCAGTGCTGGGCGGTGGCCTGCTGGGCATCGTGATCGAGCGCCTCATGGCGCAGCATCTCTACATGCGTGATCACCTTGATCAGGTTCTTGCTACTTTTGGATTGATTTTATTTTTTAACGAACTTGCCCGCTGGATCTGGGGCGCCTCACCCGTATTCATGAGCGTGCCACCAGCGCTTTCTGGGACCGTCAGCATTCTGGGAGTGACTTATCCCACCTATCGGTTCTTCATTATCCTGGTGGGCCTGCTTTGCGCGGTCGGCTGCTGGCTGCTGATCTCGCGCACGCGAGTGGGCATGCTGATTCGAGCTGGGTCAGTTAATCCGACGATGGTCTCGGCCCTTGGGGTCAATATTGGCCTTTTGAATGCACTGATCTTTTCGCTTGGCGGCGCACTTGCGGGTGTAGCGGGATTGATGAGCGGACCGATTCTATCGGTGCAGCCCGGTATGGGTGAGCCCGTGCTGATTCTGGTCATGATCGTTATTGTGATTGGCGGCATTGGCTCCATTCAGGGCGCTTTTTATGCTGCCCTGATGGTGGGACTGATCGATACCGCAGGCCGGGCCTTTCTACCAATATTGCTGCGTGAATTCATCGATCGAAGCATTGCGCAGGCTGCGGGCCCTGCCATTGCATCGATGCTGACGTGTATCTTTATGGCGACCGTTTTGGCACTGCGCCCAAGGGGCTTGTTTCCGGTGAAAAACGGATGACAGCCTCACCGATGGTCAACCGGCTGGTAATAGGGCTGCTGGCACTGCTGGCACTTGTTCCGCTCTATGCCCAGTGGGCAGGTGAGCCCTTTCTCATCACGTTTTTGTCTCGGGTTCTGATCTTCGCGCTGGCGGCTCTCAGCCTAAACATCATTCTCGGCTTTGGCGGCTTGGTCAGTTTTGGTCACGCCCTTTATCTTGGCCTGGGTGCCTACAGCGTCGGGCTTTTGGCGCACTATCAAATCGACAACGGATGGCTGCAGCTGCTCGTCACCATAGCAGCTTGCGCCGCTGTCGGTCTCGTGACAGGCTGGGTCTCGCTGCGGACCACCGGCATCTCTTTCATCATGATCACGCTAGCCTTTGCGCAGATGTTTTACTACCTTTTCGTCAGCCTGAAACAATACGGGGGCGATGATGGGCTCTCGATTAGCCTGAAAAGCGATTTTGGATTGATTCATCTGGGCTCGCCGATAACCCTTTACTACGCCTCCTTTGTGCTGGTTGCCCTGGTGCTGTGGTGGAAGCAGCGCATGATTCAGGCGCCTTTTGGCATGGTGTTGCAGGGCTGCCGCATGAACGAAGCGCGTATGAAATCGCTGGGATTCCCAACGCTGCGCTACAAGCTGAGTGCCTATGTGCTGGCCTGTGTGATCGCCGGCCTGGCGGGCTTACTCTATGCCAATCTCACAGGCTACACCTCACCCGCCTATCTCACCTGGACCGTCTCCGGAGAGCTCATCGTGATGGTAGTGCTTGGCGGAATGGGCACCGTCGCGGGGCCGCTAATCGGCACATTGGTGCTGCTGGTCTGCGAGGAGTTGCTGAAGGCTTGGACATCCCACTGGCCAATTATTTTGGGTCCGCTCATTGTGCTGGTGGTCATGACCGCCCGCCGGGGCCTGGTGGGATACCTGATGCGCAGTAAATCTTCACCATGAGCCCGGCGCTGCAAACGCATGCGCTGGTAAAGCGCTATGGCGGCCTGCTTGCAACCGATGAGGTCAGTCTCACGCTGGCAGCCGGTGAGGTACACGCCATCATCGGTCCGAATGGTGCAGGCAAAACGACATTGATCGGTCAACTCAGCGGTGATCTCAGCCCGGACAGCGGGGAAATTGATCTGCTCGGCCAAACAATTACGCATCAAACCTCATGGCAGCGTGCACTTTCTGGCCTGGGCAGGTCTTATCAGATCTCATCCACCTTTCCGGAATTCACGGTCCTGCAATGCGTGGCGCTTGCTCTGCAGGCCCACAGGGGAAATAGCTTTGATACGTGGCAACCCCTACTTTCTCGCACCGAGCAGACGGCTCGGGCAGAGCAAGCAATCGCACAGGCTGGGCTCTCTAACCGGGTAACGCGTCATGTCAGTGAGCTGGCCCATGGAGAGCGGCGTCAGCTTGAGCTTGCGATGGTGCTGGTCGCCGAGCCACGCGTTCTGCTGCTCGATGAGCCAACCGCGGGTATGAGCCATCATGAAACGCACTCGGTTGTGGATCTGCTCGCCTCTTTTAAGGGCCGCTATAGCATTCTGCTTGTCGAACACGATATGCAGGCGGTCTTTGCCTTGGCCGATACGATCTCAGTCTTGGTTAACGGCCGAATCATTGCATCGGGTCGGCCAGCGGAAATTCGCGACAACCCGGATGTCCGCACGGCCTACCTCGGTGATGAGGAGCTTCCTAAATGAGTGATCACCTGTTGCGGGTCGAAGCCATACAGAGTTTTTACGGCGACGCACAGGCGCTCTTTGACGTTCGGCTTGAAGTCGCCTCAGGAGAATTTGTCACGCTCTTGGGCCGAAACGGCATGGGAAAAACCACCACGGTACGCTCCATCTTGGGCATCATGACACCGCGTCATGGCCGCGTGATGTTCAAAGGCCAAGACATTACCGGCTGGCCCTCTTTCAAAGTGGCGCGACTGGGCATCGGCCTGGTACCTGAACAACGGCAGGTATTTCCCAATCTCTCGGTGCGCGAAAATCTGATTGCCACAGCTAGCAATCGACTTGGCCATGCCGCACCCTGGACCCTGGAAAGAGTCTACGGTCTGTTCCCGCGGCTCAAAGAGCGAGCTAAAAATCTTGGTGCCAACCTCTCAGGAGGGGAGCAGCAGATGCTGGCCATCGGCCGGGCCCTGATGACCAATCCGCAGCTACTGATTCTTGATGAGGCCACCGAAGGGCTGGCCCCTTTGGTGCGTGCGGAGATCTGGGATTGTCTGCAGACACTGAAGGCTTCCGGCCTGTCGATACTCATCATTGATAAAAATCTGGTGCCACTGATGCGGCTTGCAGATCGGCATTTTCTGCTGGAGAAGGGCCGCACACTGTGGCAGGGCTCATCAGAAGATCTGCTGGCGTCGCGGCACGATTTACGCGAATCTCTCGGTGTTTAAAAGAAGTACCTAAAGCGAGGCTCTGCTGCTATCGCAGCGCCACCTGAGGAAAATGCTCTGCGCAAAGCTGATGCCAGGACTGCCAATCGCGGCCGCTGTGGACTGTGCCGCATTCAGGACAAGACCGGTCGGACTCACTGGAATCGTAGAAGGCTGCATAAGTCCTCGGCAGATCCTCGACGATGCTCAGAAGCTGCACCTCGCGTCGCGACACGCGCGTGCCACATTTTGCGCAATACCACTCAAAGGCATCCATCACCCCCGGGGGCCGTGAGCGCTCAATCACGGTACAGAGACTACCAGGCTCGGGGCGCTGCGGAGAATGCCGAACATGGGCCGGCAGCAAAAAAATATCGCCTTCGCGCAGATGCACGCGCTCGAACTTACCCCGATCTGAGATCAGCAAAGAGGCGTTACCCTTAAATTGATGAAAATATTCCTCGTAGGGATCATCGTGAAAATCAGTCCGCTGATTCGGACCCCCCACCACGGTGCAGATCAAATCAGAGTTTGGCCAGACCTGCTGATTTCCCACAGGCGGCTTCAGTTGGTGCTGATGGTCTTGCAGCCACTGTGAGAAATTGATCGGCGCGCCGTAATGAAATACAGACGATGCGGTCATCGCGGTTCTCCTTTTTTTCCAATTAGACGATGCCACCAACGACGAAGCGCGATGGCCAGACTGGGCAGTCGCCTGATGCGTACAGATTCCGGAGCCTTACCGCCCAGCACTGCAGACAGACGAACAAAAAATTCCTGACTTAATCGCTTGGCACTGATCTGGGTCAGACGCTGGCCCACTTGGGCGAGCTGGCCTTGAAGCCGTGGCAGAGCCGACCAGGTCAGCCGAGTGCCCTGCGCAAGCGGATGCAGATGAATGTCGATCTTTGCCTGGGCCTGACCAAGGCGTCCCGCATCGCCCTCAGCCTGCAAGACAAAGTGTGCGGCTCGACTTACGGATACAGGTTTGATCACAGTGAGACATACTTGACTTGAGAATCGCGCAGCAATTGGTCCAAGACCAACACGGACCTGTGCCTCATAACGCAACGGGGCAACCTCCTGAATATGATCGCATCCGGGAATGCAGGCCTTCAGCACTTCAGATTTCAGTATTGCCTGCCAAACGATAGCGGGTGAAGCATTCAGCAACGCCTCGCCCTGAATACGAAATGTCGAATCCAAACCTGTTGTTTGCGTTAAATCGGTTGGTAGTGCTGACGACGGCCGGCCGCGAGCCGCCGCTAACTTCGGCAAAAGCGGATCCGGATTCTCGCCAGCGATGAGCGCCACCAATCGACGGCAAAGCACTCGGGCTAAATAGCATCGGTATTCAGCGCTGGCATGCAAGTCACTCTCGGCAAGGTGGGCCGGCAGGTCGAGATCATCTAAAGCATGCTGACTAAAGTGGGTCAACAGGGCCTGCTCTGCTTCTTTCCATCGCATTACGCCCTGCCCAAGGCCAGTCACTGCAATACGAATTGCAACCCCGGGCATTCGCACAAGGGCGACACCCGGCATTGCAAATCGTGACGCCGGATGCTCGTGCTTACGATAGCTTCCCTGCACTCCGTGAGGAACACGAATCCCCAGAAGTATCTCATCTCGCCGTAGTGAGGTAGAAAATAGCCCAGAAAAAAAATCATCTGCTGCGATCTCTCGCTCAGAAGTTACGAGTAAAGCCTGACTGGCTAACACTGCGGCCGGCCAGCAAGCAGCCGGATCATGATGGGCAATTGATCCGCCAATCGTGCCAACCTCGCGAACCTGTGCATCTGCGATTTGCGCAGCGACCTGCGCGAAAAAGGGCAAGTTCTTA
>RFRK01000068.1 GCA_009924525.1 Betaproteobacteria bacterium | reverse complement strand
AAACACAGTGGCCAGTCCGGGCAGCCCATGCCTGCGCCCGTTGCCCGCACCGTGCCGCCGACAAGGATCAAAAAATAGACCGCGACAATCGCAATCAGCCCCGCAATCAGTACGGGCCGATCGGGCCGCTGATGACTGAACGAATTCATGAGGAAATACTCACCCGGGCGAACTTGCGTTTTCCTACCTGCAAGACATAAGTGCCCGCAGAGAGCTGAAGCTGGCGATCGACGATTTTCTGTCCGTCGAGTCGCACGCCGCCCTGCTCAATATTACGAATCGCCTCAGAGGTCGAAGGCGCAAGGCCAGATTGTTTTAAAGCCGCAACGATGCCAATGGGTGCGCCAGACAGCGCCATCTCGGCGATGTCATCGGGAATCTCGCCTTGTTTAAAGCGGGCCTCAAAATCTTCAAGTGCCTTGATTGCGACGGCGCGGCTGTGAAAACGCTCCACAATCTCCATTGCGAAATCAACCTTTACATCACGGGGATTTCGGCCTGCCGCGACCTCGGCCTTTAACGCCGTGATCGCGGTCAGCGATCGAAAGGACAGCAGCTCAAGGTAGTTCCACATCAGATCATCAGAGATTGACATCAGCTTGCCAAACATCTCCGATGGCGCATCCAGCAAGCCCACGACGTTGCCCTTGCTTTTGCTCATCTTCTCAACACCATCCAGACCGACCAGTAGTGGCATGGTGAGAATGCATTGCGGCTCTTGGCCGTACTCGCGCTGCAACTCCCGGCCCACTAGCAGATTGAATTTCTGATCGGTGCCGCCAAGTTCAAGATCAGCCTGCAACGCTACGGAGTCATAGCCTTGCACCAGCGGATAAAGAAACTCGTGAACCGAAATCGGCGTGCCGCCACGATACCGCTTCGTAAAGTCGTCACGCTCCAGCATACGGGCAACCGTGTAGCGGGCCGCCAGCGTAATCATGCCGCGTGCGCCTAAAGCATCATTCCATTCCGAGTTGTAGCGAATCTCGGTCTTTTTTGGATCGAGCACCAAGGATGCTTGATTGAAATAAGTCTGGGCGTTAGCACGAATTTCCTCGGGTGAAAGCGGGGGCCGCGTGGCATTGCGGCCTGTCGGGTCACCAATCAAAGCCGTGAAGTCCCCAATGAGAAAAATGACCGTATGGCCGAGATCCTGCATCTGGCGCAGCTTATTGAGCACCACCGTGTGGCCAAGGTGCAAATCCGGCGCCGTCGGATCCAGGCCTAGCTTTACCCGCAGGGGCCGTCCGGTGCGTTCGCTGCGGGCGAGCTTGTCGACAAATTCGCTGGCCACCAGCAACTCTTCACAGCCACGCATCACGATCTGCATCGCCTGGGCCACTGCTGGGGACATTGCAGGCAATGGCGCGCCAGTGGGACCTGAAACCGGGGACTGACTTGCTGAATTCAAGGGGATCTCGCAGGGGGAAAAGGCTAGAATTTTAGCCCTTATGCGCAGGCTCATTCTTCGGCGCCCGGAGCGCCTCTGGACACTTGGCCCGGCCGTTTTTGGCGTGATGATGGCCGCCATCACGGCCTTTGGTTTATCGGGGATTTCAGAGGCTGAATCACGGGTGCTCAATCAGCAGGTCGCCATCGAAATCAGGCCCGAGTCCCTGGAGCATCAGATGAAAGCGCTGGCTGCACATGGCCTTGAGCTGACCCGTGAAGACGAGGTCCGAAAAAACGATTCGTTTGAGAGTCTCTTGGAGCGGCTCGGTGTCGAGGATCGAGATGCCCGGCAATACCTGCGCAAAGACGCGCGCACTGCCGCCGTCTTGCGTACCAGTGCAGGACAGACGGCCCTGGTGCGAACTGACCTGGAGGGCCGGCTACTGCGGCTGCAGCTGCTCAACAAGCTGGATGCCTGGATTGTCGAGCGGACCGGCGAAGGCCAATTTACGACCCGGACCGCGCGGCTGGGATCAGAGATGCGAATCGAACACCGTTCTGTGCAGGTGGGCCGATCTTTTTATGGCGCAATGGACGAAGCGGGCGTACCCGAGGCCATCACGGAACAGGTAGTGACCTTATTTGAATCGGATCTTGATTTCCGCCGGCAGGTCAGTTCGGGTGACATCGTGCGCGTGATTTATGAAAATCAGCTGGTCGGGGGCCGTGACATCGGTGCTTACAAACTCCTGGCAGTGCGGTTTGAGGCGGGGCAGAAAACCTACGAGGCCCTTTACTTCGAACACCCTGAGACCCGCAAGGGCAATTACTACGACGCCCAGGGCCGCTCAGTGAAACGCGGATTTCTTGCTGAGCCGCTGCGATACACACGGATGTCATCGGGATTTACAACCTATCGTCTGCATCCGCTATTTGGTGATCCGCGGGCCCATCGTGGTGTCGACTATGCGGCGCCCTATGGCACCCCGGTGCGCAGTGTGGCCGATGGCGTGGTGGTCTCTAAAGGCTGGAGCACCGGCTATGGCAACACGGTTGAGATCAAACACAACGAGCGCTACTCCACACTGTATGCCCACCTCAGCGATTACGCACCGAAACTTGCTCGCGGTAAAAACATCACGATGGGTGAGGTCATCGGATTTGTGGGCACCACAGGCTGGGCCACTGGCCCCCATCTGCATTATGAATTTAGAGTCAACGGGCGGCATGTGGATCCGAGCCGCATCATTGCTGAGAATCCACAAGTCCCCAGTCTGGCTGGCAGCGCACTGAAGAGTTTTGAAGTGGCAGCAGCCGATCTGCGCGGCCGGTTATCGCTTCTCGATAACGTGAATACCGCCCGGGCCCAATAGGCGATGAAACTCATCGCGGGCGTAATGACCGGCACCAGCATGGATGCCATTGACATCGCGGTGCTGCAAATAGGGGAGACAGTAACGCTCGGCCAGACTCGGCAGGACATTTCACTGCGCGGATTTTTCTCGCGGCCGATTGATGCTGCCTTGCGAGAAGCGCTCTTTGAATTACAACAACGCGGCGATGATGAACTGCATCGCAGTGCACTCGTAGCCAATAGTTTTGCCGATGCGATCAGCCGCACGGTACTCGAGGGCTTGGCCCATCTAGAACTCCGAAGCCGAGATGTCATCGCACTCGGGGTACATGGCCAGACCCTGCGGCATCAGCCACGACTGGGATACTCCATTCAGCTAAATGCGCCGGCTCGAATCGCTGAGACGACCGGCATTACCGTGGTATCTGATTTTCGTAGCCGCGACATTGCGGCCGCAGGTCAGGGCGCGCCACTCGTACCCGCATTTCATCAGGCCCTATTTGCTGACTCCAAAGAGCTGCGTGCGGTAATTAATATTGGCGGCATCGCCAACATCACCTGGCTGGGGCCCATGCTCTTAGGCTACGACACCGGACCAGGCAATCTCTTAATGGATGCCTGGACAGAGCGACATCTTCGCCAGGCCTTTGACACCGACGGACAATGGGCCCAGAGCGGCCGGGTCCATAAGCCGCTGCTCAAGGCCATGCTCGGTGATCCCTTTTTTGCCTATGCGCCACCACGAAGCACTGGACGTGAGCTCTTTAATGCCGCCTGGATTGATGGCTTTTTATGTCAGTCGGCATTCGCAGGCATCAGCGCACAGGATGTGCAGGCAACACTGCTTGCATTGACGGCAGATAGCATCGCCAATGAAATCGCACGACTTGAGCGGCTTGCCAAAAATGAGCGGCAGCCCCTGTGCGGTCGGGTCCTGATTTGTGGGGGCGGCGCACGCAATACTGCGCTGATGCAGCGGCTTTCGGAATCGATCCAAAAAGCGGCGGGCCGTAATTTGCCTGTGCAATCTACTGAGGCCATCGGCTGGTCCCCGCAGGCCATCGAGGCCGCAGCGTTTGCCTGGCTCGCCGGCCGCACAGTGCTGGGACAGCCGGGCAACTGTCCTACCGTTACGGGTGCTGTCGGCCCCCGCATACTCGGCAGCATCACGCCGGCTTAGACTCCAGCCGTTCATCAATCCATTCCAGCCAATGGCGCACTGGAATCTTGGCGCCCGACTCAAGATGCGTGATACATCCTATATTGGCTGAGAGAATCACCTCGGGCCCATTGGCCATCAGCGCAGTCAACTTGCGGGCCTTTAATTCTTGAGAAAGCTGGGGCTGCAAGACCGAATAGGTTCCCGCTGAACCACAGCAGAGATGACTGTCTGCCACCGGCACCAGGTGGGCACCCAGTGCAGTCAAGAGCCGCTCGACGGCCCCTTTAATCTTTTGGCCATGCTGCAGCGTGCAGGGAGGATGAAATGCAACGCGCTGCACCGCCAGACTCGGCGCCAATACTGACTGAAGAGTTGCGCTAAGGGCATCGAGTAATTCAATCGGATCTTTTGCGAGACGACTAATGCGTTCTGCACGCTCCGCGTATTCGGGGTCGTGAGCTAAAAGATGGCCGTAATCTTTCACCATCACGCCACAGCCTGAGGCGTTAATCACAATGGCCTCAATCTCGCCGGCATTTACCTGTGGCCACCATGAATCGATATTGCGACGCGCGTTCTCCAGGCCACCTGCAGGATCCGCGAGATGATGGCGAATCGCCCCGCAGCAGCCCGAGCCTGGCACGATCTCAGATGAAATTCCAAGGGCATCCAAGACACGCTGTGTGGCCGCATCGATGGCCGGAATCATTGCCGGCTGCACGCAGCCCTTTAACAAAATTACTTTGCGTGCATGTTGACGACGAGGAATAGGTCCTGGCGGCCGATAGGCTGGAACTTTTGCTTTCAAGGATGCCGGCAGCAGGCCGCGGACCTGCTGGCCAAGCCGCATGGCTGGCCCAAACCAAGATGATGTAAGCCCTGCTTTCAATAGCTGTCGCATCCAGCGCTCAGTCGGCGGCCGCTGCAAACGATCTTCGATCCACTCGCGGCCAATATCGACAAGCTTGCCGTACTCCACCCCAGATGGGCAGGTGGTCTCGCAGTTTCGGCAAGTCAGGCATCGATCCAGATGGATCTGTGTCTCGCGGCCGACCTCTGCACCCTCGGCAATCTGTTTGATGAGGTAAATGCGGCCACGAGGGCCATCTCGCTCATCGCCAAGAATCTGATAAGTCGGGCAGGTCGCAGTACAGAATCCGCAGTGCACGCAACGCCTGAGAATCTCCTGGGCGATGAGGCCTTGCGGCGATTCGGCATAACGGGGAGCAAGCGTAGTTTCCATAACAACACAAATTCCTTAGAGCCCGGGATACAGCCGATCTGGATTAAAAATTCTTTGATGGTCTAATTCTTGTTTCAGTCGCTGATGAATTTTCATCAGCGCCGCATCGGGTGGCGTCAATGTGCCCTGCTGCCGAATCGTGTCGGAGGCCGCACGAAAACATGTCGCATGGCCGCCCTGAGCAGACGCCCAGGCCCTCAGCGTGGCCGCAGATGCACGGGTCTTCACCCAGCGTAATGCGCCACCCCACTCAATGCACTGTGGATCGGTCAGGCCATCAAAATGCGGAGCGGTTGATGGCACTGAGAGCCGCCAGAGATGGTGATCCGGCGCGGCGGAACTTACGAAGAAAAAATCATCGTCATGATCGCGAAGCCTGGCCCAAAAATCTCGGGCGGCAGACTCGGACATCAACTCGCCACCGAGCTTTTCCCGCGCGGCCCTCACCCCGGCCGATGCGCCCGCAAGCCGAATGTAAAGACGGCCATCGCGCCAACAGGTGGCAGCAATCGGCAGTGGCTGGCCCAACCAGGTATTGGTCCAGGTAATGGACTCCTGTGCTGCGGCCTCAAAGATCAGGGTGGCCTCAGCCGTGGGCAGCGGCAGGACTTTTAAAGACACATCGACAATCAGGCCGAGTGTGCCCATCGCTCCTGTGTGGAGCCGTGACATATCGTAGCCAGCAACGTTTTTCATCACCGTGCCCCCAAAACGCAGGGCCTGCGCCTGCCCATCCAGCACCGTCATGCCCAATACAAAATCTTTCGCAGCGCCCGCCGAGACACGCCGTGGGCCCGATAGGCCACAAGCGATCATGCCGCCCACCGTGCCGCGGCCAGCAAAACGTGGTGGCTCAAAGGCCAGCGCCTGCTGAGATTTAGCCAAGACCGACTCGAGCTCTTGAATTGGGGTGCCGCAGCGGGCAACGACAACCAACTCAGCAGGGTCGTAATCGACAATTCCAGTGTGCGGCAATGTAGTGAGTACGGGATGAGTCGCAGCCGGCAGGCCGCCATAAAAATCCTTTGAACCCTGACCGCGAATGTTCAACGACTGGCCCAGCCGGCCCGCCTTTAGAATCATCTCGGAGGACTGACGCAGCCAATCCGGATCAAACGGTGTGGGGGGCGACATCAGAGGCGAGGCAGATCGGGAAACTTCAAGGCGCCGCGATGCACATGCATCTTGCCGTATTCAGCACAGCGCGATAACGTGGGGATCGCCTTACCCGGATTCAATAGGCCCGCAGGATCAAAGCCGCGCTTGACTGCAAAAAATGCGATGCGCTCCTGGGGCGAGAACTGAACGCACATGCTATTGATTTTCTCCAGCCCTACGCCATGCTCGCCTGTGACCGTGCCCCCGTACTCCACGCAGGCCTCGAGAATTTCTGCGCCAAAAAGTTCTGCGCGATGAAATTCACCCGGCTTTGACGCATCAAACAAAATCAGGGGGTGCAGATTGCCATCGCCTGCGTGAAAGACATTTAAACAGCCCAATCCATACCTGTTCTCCATTTCAGCGATGCGATTGAGCATCTCGCCGAGCTTGGCCCGCGGAATAGTGCCATCCATGCAGTAGTAGTCAGCTGCGACGCGGCCCGCGGCCGGAAACGCATTTTTTCTTCCGGACCAAAAGCGCAGTCGTTGCTCCTCGGAATCGGAAACCTTAAGATCGGTCGCGCCCTTGGAGCGCAGCACTTCCTTCATGCGGCCAATCTCTTCTTCGACCTCCTCGGGTGTGCCATCCGACTCGCACAATAAAATGGCCTTCGCCTGAAGATCGTATCCAGCATGCACAAACTGCTCGACAGCAGCTGCCATTTTTTGATCCATCATCTCCAGGCCTGCAGGAATGATGCCCGACGCAATCAGACTAGCGACTGCCTGGCCCGACTTTTCCACATCGTCAAACGAGGCCATGATGACCCGCGCCAGCTGGGGCCGCGGAATCAGCCGCACAGTAATCTCGGTAGCTACCGCCAGCATGCCCTCAGAGCCGATGAGCACCGATAAGAGATCAAAGCCCGGCGCATCCAGGGCTTCGCTGCCCAGCTCGATCGTCTCGCCTTCCATCGTGATCGCCCGGACACGCAGAATGTTATGAACTGTTAAACCATATTTCAGGCAATGAACGCCACCGGAATTCTCTGCAACGTTGCCACCAATCGAGCAGGCGATCTGCGATGACGGATCCGGTGCGTAATAAAGGCCGAAGGGGGCTGCTGCTTCAGAGATTGCAGCATTGCGCACACCGGGCTGAACCCGGGCCGTTCGGGCCATCGGATCAATACTAATGAACGCATTTAAACGGGCGAGCGAGAGCACCACGCCACCCCGATGTGGTGTTGCGCCCCCGGATAATCCAGTGCCCGCACCCCGGGCGACCACGGGCACATCCATCCGATGGCAAATCCGAAGAATTTCAACGACCTGAGATTCCTGCGTTGGCAGCACCACCACCGAGGGCATCTGCCGATAGCCCGCAAGGCCATCGCATTCATAAGGCTTTAAAGCTTCATCGGTACACAGCAGATCGTTCGCAGGCACTACCTGCCCAAGCGCACGAATCAGGGCATCGCGCTTGGCGGGCTCCATCGGCTGGGTGAAATCTGCGAAACGTAACTCTCCGAGGTGGAGTTCTCTGGGGGCATTCATTTTTTAATGGGGCCACTGCATTTGAAAACAGTGGTTGTTAGATAGAATCCGGTCATTTTAGAGCAAGCGCAAGTCCGTTACCCCCAAATGGCCAATCGTCTCTCCGCAATCACAACCCGTACTGGCGACGACGGCACCACCGGCCTCGGTGACGGAAGTCGCATCTCCAAAGACCATGCACGCATCAATGCGATCGGTGATGTTGATGAGCTCAACAGCACAATCGGTGTGTTGCTCACGGAGGCCCTGCCCACCGAGGTCCGCGAGGTGCTCATCGAGATCCAGCATGATCTGTTTGATGTCGGCGGTGAGCTCTCGATTCTTTGCAAGCCTGGATGCGGCCCTCCAATCCTGGAATGCTGAACTGCCCCGCCTGGCCGAATTTATCCTGCCTGGCGGATGCCGGGCCTCTGCGCTGGCCCATGTCTGCCGCACGGTCGCCCGGCGTGCAGAGCGCAGTGCCGTGCACCTGAGAACCGCCTCTCCGGTGCGAAATGAAATCATTCAATACCTGAATCGACTATCGGATCTGCTGTTTGTCGCTGCGCGGCGGCTCAACCGCAGTCCCCAATGCCAGGGCCCAGGAGACGATGTGCTCTGGCGTCGCGATCGCGACGC